>JAYWFI010000253.1:0-6223 GCA_043778865.1 Sphingomonadales bacterium | reverse complement strand
TCAACGATTATCATGCCAAGGTTCTGCGGTTGATTGGGCCGCAATTGGACGGCGATGATCAGGCATGGCTGACGCGCGTTTGTGCAGTTGCGTGTTAACATGCGTGGCTGCAAATATGCGTAAATTAAATAATATCAAAACGGTGGTTTAGCGCTGGAAACCGTCCGTATTGGAGGATAGTTAAGAGCTTGGTAACCTAATTTGGCTATTCGTTAGGTATGTCATTGGGTCGCCTCAATCTGCGAACATATATCGCTGGTAAAATTCCGCCGCTTGGCCGGCGCGGCCGCGTATTGATGTGGGGGATAATACTCTCTTTTCTATGCGGAATTATACAGTTTGGCGAGCCGCTAGAAGACATTATCAAAGGCGGTAGAGATTATATTAGGCAACAGGATTACCGCGGCAACGTTGTTGTCGTTGGCATTGATGACAAAACGGCAAAGCAATTTGGCGGCCTGAATTATTCCCGAGAGGTCGACGCACGCGTAATTGATAATCTTTTCAAAATGGGCGCAAAACGCATTTTTTACGACAAGGTATTCGCAGACGCGGGGG
The DNA here is from genome assembly GCA_043778865.1 of Sphingomonadales bacterium. Taxonomy (GTDB): domain Bacteria; phylum Pseudomonadota; class Alphaproteobacteria; order Sphingomonadales; family Sphingomonadaceae; genus Sphingorhabdus_B. The sequence continues at coordinate 5,665 of JAYWFI010000253.1, read as the reverse complement.
ATCCCAAGGGCGACGAAGCGCTCAGAGAAGCCCTAATCCGCCACCGCGGCAAAGTCTTTTTTGGTGTAGCGGAACTTCCAGATCCTATTACACAGAAAATTGGTGTATTAAAACCAAACGAAGCATTCCGCGATCTTGTTGAAACAACTTCGCTTATCGGAAAGTCAACTCCTTTTGGCTTTTCAGCTATATTTCCATACCAATCAAATGTTGACGGGGAATTTATACCGTCAATGTCTTATGCAATGTCGGAAACTGCAAAGAGTAATGCAGAGCTATTTCGTCCTGATTGGTCTATAAATGCACGTACAGTTACGACCCTCAGTTTGGCCGATGTACACACAGATATCGCATACAAATCTACTGTTTCAGGCCACGATATATTAATTGGGCCAAATTCATCAGCGTCTGGAGATATTCACCGCATTATTTTGCAAGGTTTGATCCCTGGCTTATATTTCCATGTAATTGCGGCGGAAACACTGCGCAATGGAACTCCGCAAAATTGGGGATGGGCACTTATGTGGGCAGTGGCCGTGATCTTAGCGGTATTCGTTGTTTTTGCACAAAAGCGGCGAGATATATTGGCTATCTACACAATTGCAGCTCTTACGATTGGTGTTTTGCCATTATTTCTTGATTCAATCTTAATTACGATTGATGTCGTGCCTGCAGCGTTATTGTTTTCTATCGCAGCAATTCGGGGGGCAGCTATCCGCAGATCCGAATTTGGCACAGGATTTAATCTTATATCGGGATTGCCCAATTTTGCCCGCTTGCGGCGGAATATACCGCAACGAAAATCAACCTTGATCGCGCTAAAAATACGTAATTATGCGGCTATTGTTGCTGGTTTTGGTGCAGAAATTGAACCTGCTCTTGTTGCCGAGGTGATGCGCCGCAGTGCTTTAACCAATCCAAATGAGGTCATATATCATGATGGAGATACATTATTATGGTTTGCCGATATTGATAGTAACATCAGCTTTTCCAATCATCTTGAAGGCTTAAGCCGGCTGATAACGGCGACTATGCAATTGCAGGGGCGTCCATTTGATCTGCTGATATCTTTTGGCGTAGATGCAGATCATGATAGCAAAATCAGCGTCCGTATCGGCAGTGCCATGCTGTGCGCGCAAGAAGCTTCTCAGGAAAATAAAATCTGGAAATTTTATGATCCAGAACGCCGCCATGAATCGTCTTGGGAGCTGTCTCTGCTCGACAGTATGACTCAAGCAATTGACAATGGGGATATCTGGGTTGCGTATCAATCCAAAGCAGATCTTAAAACCGGAAAAATAATCGGTGCAGAGGCGCTGGCCCGGTGGTCTCATCCAGAACGCGGTACGGTGACACCGGAACTGTTTATTGATGTGGCGGAACGCAATAACCGCATTGATCAGATAACAGCACTTGTTCTTGATCATGCCATTGGAACAGCAGCCATAATAAACAGAGACTTTGGCACTTTTAATATGGCGGTCAACATATCTGTACAGATGCTGGATCATCCCGATTTATTATCCATGATCAGCGGCGCGTTGGTTCGTCACGGCTTGCGGCCCGAACGCCTGACGTTGGAAATAACAGAAACAAGCAAGCTACCCCAGAATGAAAAAACAATAGAATTATTACGGCGCATTGTTGCGGAGGGCATAACGCTATCGCTCGATGATTACGGTACGGGCAATGCAACGCTGGATTATCTGAAGCTGCTGCCTTTTAGCGAGGTAAAAATCGACCGTTCGTTCATCAGTAATATTACGCAAACCGAGCAGGACTTGATCCTTGTCGAAGCGACCATAACCATGGCCCATTCGTTGGGATGTAAAGTGGTGGGTGAGGGCGTTGAAACCGAAGAGATCAGAATGATTCTCGCCAATTTGGGGTGCGATATTGCACAAGGATTCCATATTGGTTACCCTGTTCGTCAAACTGCATATATTCAAACGCTTATAGATCAAGGTGTTAAGCGAATAGCTTAATTATTCCTATTGATTGAGAGTTAATGCGGCATTAATTTCTATACTGTCAGCAAATGACAATAAAAATAGGGATAAAATCATGTCAAATCAAACAAAGCATGTAGAAAAAGCTGTCGGCGAAGCTAAAGGTATCTGGGCTAGTTTTTATGAAATATTTGGCGGACGTTAAGTCTAATTTCTAAACGTTGAAAACGGGCCCGTTCTGCGGGCCCTTTTATTTTGGCCGAACCGTTTGTCCTGATTTATCCCTTAGCTTTCTTGTACGGCACAAATTGCCCCAAGCTACACACCGGACCTTGGATACCGCTTGTTCTGTCCACCAGCTTAATCAGGTCGCCTTTGCAATAACTGCCGCCAAATGTCTCGGTTACCAGGATGTCATTATCCCGGCTTAATCCCGGGCACGTGCTGCGCAGCGTGTTTTGATACGCAAGTCTGCCCGACACGCGGTATATCAGTATATCGTCGCTGACCCGTATCGTGTTAATTCCCGGAAAGCTGTTGATACAGTTCACGGGCGTACCGGCCAATTTGCCATCCAATTCGTTGGCAAGGATTTTTGCCTGTTTCGCGGTCAACGGTTTGGGCGCGCTGTCGGCCATCTGTCCGCATCCTGCAACGCCCACCGATAATGATAAAATAAGGATATTGAGAGTGCGCATTGTATGTCTCCAATCTTTGCTTTGTTTGTGCTGGGCAACATACGCCTAATCATACCGTCATGCTACTGCTGCGATGATGATATTGCCGTGTGTCTTTTGTCACCTGGCGCAACTTGCACGATTGCACCCAACAGATCAGTGTCTACTGGCTCACCGAGCACCGCCATTGCCCGCGCGCCGTTTTCCATTTCCAGTATTAATGCCGCTGGACCCATCACATCTTTTGTTACTGGCCGTGCAAAGCTGAGTACGCGTGCTTTACCGCGCGGCGCGTCATCCAATGCAACCGGTTCGGCGCTGTAAGTGCTATCCGTTTGTGGTTCCCAAGGCCGCGCTGGCTGCTGCGCTGTATATATTCCTGCGGCGTGTTTTGACATGACGCCTCCGTTTGCCGTTATCATTGCAGGGCGCAAGCCATCAGCGCGCATCGCCCGAACCATTGCCGACAAACTATGCAAGCTATACCCATTGCCCGGCCCGCCAAAAAAACTAAGCCCGCCTGTCAGCGTGTAATCCCCCAGACGGCGCTGCGGCATAGTAAGCTTATCGGCGGCGGCAAATACAGCGCATGGAAAACAGCTGTAAATATCCACAGGTCCCAAATCGGCCGCCGTTATCCCGGCTTGATCAAGCGCAGCGGCAATGGCAAATTCCTGCGCGCGAGATCCGGACAGATAGCTCCGTTCGCTAAGTGGTGGTTCCGCCCCTTGCGCTGTGCCGGCCAACCAGATCATTTTATCCGCCGCAATCCCGATATCCCGCGCCATGCCCGCCGTTGTTAGTACAACAGCCGCGCCAAGATCTACTGCATCTTGTGCCACCATCCAGCGGCGATATATTTGGGTCAGCTGGTAATTGCCCCCTGTTTCGTTTTGTAAGTCCTCTACGCTCCAATCACGCGCAAATTGCGCATGCGAATTTGCCGCTGCCTTGTGCGCGAAGGCAGACCAAAGCGCAGCCATTTCTGCTTGATATGCGGCCATTTCCAAACCGCGGCGGCCGCGCCGTGCCGTTTCAATCAAGCTGTATGCAAGCGGCATGCTGATAATCCCATGCCGAATTTCCGTGCGGCTTAATATCGGAAAGCTAGAGAGCCTATCGTCAAAAGGTGTGTTTGATGCCTGCTGCCAATTGAGCGTCCTCCCCTCTTTGCGTGCACGCTTTGCGGCGCCATTCGCCTCGGCCCCTACGATCAAAACGGCACGGTATTCCCCGCGCTGTACTGCACCTGCAAATTCGGCGACTAGGCTTTGCGGCGTATGACCGCCCACATCGCCGTAGACAAAATGGTTTGGCGCAATGCCGCCTGCATTTGCATAGGCTTGAGGTACATTATCGGGCGATCCTGTTCCCATCTTTACGCCGCTGTCTTCAAATGTCCGTGTGGCCGCAATGCAATCGATAATTCCAGCAAGCGCATCCAGCTGGCCGCTATCGGTAAGTGCGGCTTTAATCGCCATACCAGCCAAGTTGCAAGGCGAGGGCCATTCAAGACCAGACGCGCGCCCGCTGGCTTCTCCTACTGCAACCAATACAGGGGCGGTACCATCAAAATCATTCATTGCATGCTTTCCTATATTGTTTAATCAAACGGTTAAATGTCTGCGCGATACTTGCAAGCGCTAAGGGTAATCAGAGGAGATGAGTATGGCAGTTTGGCCGAAATTGAAATGGGATAAAGAACCCGCTGGACCGTTAAAGGGGATCAAGGTGGTTGATATGACCTCGGTTGTACTGGGCCCGTTTGCAACGCTGCAACTTGCTGATTTAGGAGCCGAAGTTATCAAAGTTGAAAATAATGACAGCAATACACAAGGTGACATCATGCGCCATGCAGGCAAATGCCCAGCGCAGGGAATGGGTCCGATATTTGCAGCGCTGAACCGGAATAAAAAAACAATCAATTTGAACGCAAAAAAACCAGATGATGCAGACGTGTTGACGGCTTTGCTATCGGGGGCCGATGTGTTCATACACAATGTCCGGATGGCCGGAATGGAGCGGCTGGGCTTTGGCTATGAAGCCGTAAAAACGATTAATCCTAACATCATTTACGTTCATTGCGCTGGATTTGGATCAGGCGGCGAATATGGCAAATTGCAGGCTTATGACGATCTGATTCAAGCAGCATCAGGATTTGCTGCACTGTCGGAGCAACGTGATGGCGGGCGGCCCGCGTTTTCACCTTCGCTTATCGCAGATAAAGTTTGCGGATTGTTTGCGGCGCAGGCAGTAATGGCGGCGATTATCGCGCGGCAAAACGGAAATGGCGGGCAATTTGTGCAAATGCCAATGTTTGAAGCATTTACATGGTTTAACATGGTCGAAAATTTGTGGGGAGAAACATATATCCCAGGAACGGGCAAAATGGGATATACACGCTCTGTAAATCCAAACCGTAGGCCATATCCGACCGCAGACGGTTACATCGCCATTGTTCCTTATAATGACGCACAGTGGATACGCTATTTTGAATTGTGTGACCGGCCCGGAGTATTTGATGATCCACGTTTTTCCACTTATGAAGAGCGCGCCAAACATGTCGGCGAACTGTATGCGATAATCGAAGAAGTATCCGCGACTAAAACAACGCAGGAATGGATGACAGTGCTGTCACAAAACAACATACCATCAATGCCCTACAGCACAATGAAAGATGTTCTGACCGATCCGCATTTACAGCAGGTTGGCTTTTTTGAGGAACGCGAGAGTCCCGTTACCGGCAAATACCGGTCCATGCGGCATCCGATTTTGTATCAAGGCACACCTGTGCATACTTATGCCCACCCGCCGTCACCTGATGCCGATGGTGATGAAATCAGGGCCGCACTCATGCAATGCTTGTAACAGGACGGACTTATTGAGTTGCAAGTAATCTTGATGTCATGTTGCGTGTTCGTTTTACTCTATCTAGTTTTTTTTACAGGAGCCAAAACTACAGGTTCGTTTTTGACGAGTATAGCAGTTGCACTTACTTGGCGGCGCGCTGTACCATCCAAAACAACAGCAGCGAGTTTA
>JAYWFI010000252.1:0-14493 GCA_043778865.1 Sphingomonadales bacterium | reverse complement strand
ACACCTGCCGGCACCTACAGCTTTGACTATCAAATCTGCGAAACGCTGAACCCTACCAATTGCAAGACAGCAACCGCTTCTGTCACCGTGGACGCAGCGCCGATTGTGGCCACCAACGATACCGCGTCCGGCATCAACGGCGCAGCAGGTGCCACCGCGGTTGCCAATGCGTTTACCTCTGATAAAATCGGCGACGCCGCAGCATCCCCCACAAATGCCACTTTGGCAGTTAAAGCGGGAACCACGGTTCCTGCAGGCCTGACGTTTAACACCGCCACAGGCAGCGTCGATGTTGCAGCTGGCACCCCTGCGGGCAGCTACGTCATCAACTATACGCTGTGTGAAAAGCTCAACCCCACCAACTGCAAAGATGCCACTGTCACCGTTGATGTGGTCGCTGCGCCCATTGCGGCTGCACCAGACGAGCCAGCAGCGGTAATCGGCGCAGTTGGCGGTAATGATATCATTAACGCCTTTGCCAACGACAAGCTGAACGGCGTGGCTGTGGACCCTGCCAAGATCACCGCTACGGTAACGTCTCCGGCAATGCCCGGCGCATTGGTGCCCCTTCTTGATCCCGTAACAGGTTTTGTTGATGTCCCTGCGGGCACACCTGCGTCAACATATACAATTAACTACACGATTTGTGAAAAGCTGAACCCTGCCAACTGCGCAGATTCTTTTGTCACCGTTGTCGTCAATCCAGCGCCCATCGTTGCCACCAACGATACAGCAACCGGCATCAACGGTACAGCAGGTGCCACCGCCGTTGCCAACGCGTTCACATCCGATACCGTTAATAGTGTCGCCGCAAGTCCAAGTAACGCAACCGTCAAGGTTAAAGCCGGAACCACGGTTCCAACAGGCCTGACGTTCAACCCAGCAACAGGCAACGTTGATGTAAAAGCAGGCACGCCTGCGGGCAGCTATGTCATTAACTATACGCTGTGCGAAACATTGAACCCAGCCAACTGTAAAGATGCCACCATCACCGTTGGTGTTGTAGGCGCGCCTATTGCGGCAACACCGGACACACCGCCTGCCGTTAATGGTGCGGCGGGTAACCCATCTGTTATCAATGCGTTTACAAATGATAAGCTGAACGGAGTTGCAGTAACGCCTGATACTGTCAAAGCCACGGTCAAAACTCCTGCGTCCAATCCCGGCGTCGTTCTTGATCCCGCAACAGGTAACGTATCGGTTGCACCCGGCACGCCTGCTGGTTCGTACACAATCACATACGAAATCTGTGAGAAACTGAACCCATCCAACTGCGCAACAAGCACCGTTACGGTAGTGGTTGATCCTGCACCCATCGTGGCCACTAATGATACCGCATCTGGCATCAACGGTACTACAGGTGCCACTGCGGTTGCCAACGCGTTTACTTCCGATACCATTAATGGTGCCGCAGCATCGCCCACCAACGCAACCATCACGGTTAAAGCGGGAACCACGGTTCCTGCAGGCCTGACGCTCAACCCCGCGACAGGCAGCGTCGATGTTGCCGCTGGCACACCTGCGGGCAGTTACGTTATCAACTACACGCTGTGTGAAAAGCTGAACCCGACCAACTGCAAAGATGCCACCATCACCGTCGGTGTGGTAGCTGCGGCAATCGCGGCGGCCAACGATACGCCTGCTCCAGTTAACGGAGCAGCAGGTAATCCATCGGTGGTCAACGCATTTGCCAACGATATACTGAACGGCGCGCCGGCCGACCCAGCCAAGATCACGGCAACGATCACGGCCCCTGCATCTAACTCAGGTGTTAAGCTGGACCCAGCCACAGGTATAGTGTCCGTCGCACCTGGCACGCCTGCTGGCGCATACACCATCAAGTACAAAATCTGCGAAACGCTGAACCCTGCCAACTGTGCAGATGCGTCGGTTAACATAGTTGTGCAGCCACCTGTAATTGCGGCAGCAGTGGATACCCCAGTGCCTGTACGTCAGGGTATCGGCAACCCTGCGTTAATCAATGCGTTTGCTAATGATACGCTGAACGGCGTGCCAGTCGATCCAGCTAGGATCACGGCAACGATCACAGCGCCTGCATCTAACCCCGGCATCGTGCTGGATCCGGCAACTGGTAATGTATCGGTGGGCAAAGATGTTCCTGCGGGCACATACACGATCGAATATCAAATCTGCGAAAAACTGAACCCTGCCAACTGTGCCACCTCAAAGGTTACCGTTGTTGTTGAGTTGCCGATAAGCGCGGTTACAGGTACAGTGTTTACCGACACCAACAGCGACGGAAAACTTGATCCAGGCGAGGAGCGCCGTGCAGGTTGGATTGTTGAGATTACACGTAACGGAGCCGTCGTTGCGGCGACAACAACCGATGCGCAGGGCAATTACCGTGTTGAAGGTTTAACCAGCGGCCCCGGTTACGAAATTGTATTCCGCAGCCCCGAGAACAACGTTGTCTACAACAAAATCAAAAACGTTACGCTTACCCCCAATACAACTGTAATTGATCAAAATCAGCCAATCGATCCATCAGGTGTATTCTTTGATGCTGTAACACGATTGCCTATATCGGGTGTGAGTGCTCGATTGGCAGATGCCAATGGCGTACCACTACCCGGGGTTTGTTTTGTTGATGCTTCACAAGCAAACCAAACCACAGGGGCAACCGGCGAATACAGATTTGATATCGTACCAGGCGCAGCGCCGCAATGTCCGGTAACTGAAACACTCTACCGTGTTATTGCCACGCCGCCTGCTGGATATTCGGCAACGTCAACGGTACTGTTACCTCAGGCAAACCCACTGGATCCAACCGGCTTGCCGGGCCCCGTTCGTGTAACAAATTCACCAGTTGCGCCCACAGGAAGCAACCCAATATATTACACAAGTTTCCGTCTGGCGTCTGGCGATCCAAATATCGTCAACAACCATATTGCGCTTGATCCGTTCTTGATACGTACGCCGTTAATTGTCACGAAAACAAGCATCAAACGTGCAGCATCGGTTGGGGATATTGTTCCTTATGAAATCACCGTTCGTAACACAGAAAATTCGCAGCGTTCCGGTGTAACAATTGTCGATATTTTGCCGCCCGGTTTGAAGTATGTGGCGGGTTCATCATCGGTAGACGGCGCAGCATTGGAACCTGTAAGATCAGACCGCGAACTATCATGGTCAGGCCAGATTATTCCAGCCAACGGTTCGCGCCGTTACAACCTAACCCTGATAGTGGGTGCAGGCGTTACAGGCGGCGAAAAGGTGAATACCGGTGTGGCTGAAAATGCCGCTGGCTTACCAATCTCTAACCGCGGAACGGCTGTAATTTCGATCACTCCCAACGCAGTGTTTGATTGTTCAGAGTTGCTGGGCAAGGTATTTGAAGATGCCAACCGCAATGGATATCAGGATGCAAGCGAGCCCGGCGTGCCCGGCGCCCGTTTGGCAACGGTCAATGGCCAGTTGATCACAACCGACGAATTTGGCCGTTATCATATCGCATGTGCCGCCGTTCCAGATGCCCGGATCGGATCAAACTTCGTCCTCAAGGTTGATACACGTAGCCTGCCACTTGGCTGGGATACGACTACGGATAACCCGCGTTCGATACGCCTGACGCGCGGTAAGTTTGGAGAGCTGAATTTTGGTGTCGCACCGAAAGAAGACAGTAGCAACTCACCCGGAGAACCAAGCGCAAAACGCAATGAGAAGGGGGAGTAAGAGCCATGAAAAAGCAACAGGATATTCATAATATGAACTATAACCGTAATACTCAGTGGCTCGTTCGTACTTCAATGATTGCCGCTATCGCCGCCGCAACGCCGGTAACTGCAAATGTCGCAGTGGCAAGCGTTAATACCGCTGCTGTTACAGCAGGCATTAACCCTGGCATTGATCAAAGCACTAGTTTGAAGCCGTCTATTATCTTTGTTCCCGGCACAGGAACATTTAATGCAGCGGATACTTCAGCCGTGGCGATTGCGGCTGCAACGGCAACAGCAACAGCGCCTTCACTATCAACCTCGCTGTCACCATCACCTGCAGCACTTGCATCCAACCAACCCGTTCGCCAAGCTTCGCCTTCTGCTGTTGTGGCACAAGACAGTTTTGATATTAAATTTCGTGCGGACACACTTATTGTCACACCCGTTTTGAATATCGGCATGATGGAATCGGAACGTACCGCAGCGGCAGGCGATACCGTTTCCTTCTTGGGGTATAGCAACTATCCTGCATTTATTGAAAAAGGCGAGGTGCGCGTATTCCGTGCATCACAATCACCTGATAGTGATCCAGTTGCGATCATTCCGGTGGATGCCAATGGATCTGCCAAATGGGCAGTGCCAAATACTGGGCCAAGTGCCATGTATTATATTTACCGCGTGCACGGCGCAAACGGCAAGTTTGATGAAACATCGGCGCAGGAACTAACAATTGTTGATAAGGCATTGGCGCAATCAAAGGCAGCCATGCCCGTATCGCGGCCTAATTTCGGCATGATTGACGAAGCCGCACGCCGTAACATCGAACTGAAAGGCTTGATGGCATCGGTAACGGGCAACGCCGATCCTGAGGGCGATATTGTCCGCGTTTCTGGGCAATTTGTACCTGTTGATACAGACGGCAAATTTGCCGCGCAGCAAATTGTACCGCGTACAGGCGGCGGCATGGCTGTATCGATCGTACGGGACGGCAAAGAGGTTAAACGGACCGCGCAAAGCTTTGCCGTGCCCAAAGATGACTGGTTTGTGGTGGGTCAAGGCGACCTGACGCTCGGCAAAAGCTATGGCAGCGGACCTGCCGAGCAAGTCAGCGGCGATAGTCTTGCCAAAGGCAGCTACGCGCTTGGCCGCGCCGCATTTTATGCAAAGGGTGTGGTCGGTGACGATCTGCGCGTAACAGCTTCTGTGGATACCGGCGAAACTCTGGTCAAAGATTTATTCAGCAACCTTGACCGTAAAGATCCGCGTCAATTGCTACGCCGATTGGGCCGTGATCAATATTACCCAACATATGGCGATAATTCGACCCTAGTTGAAGACGCGCCAACACAAGGGCGGTTTTATCTGCGCTTGAATAAGGACGACAGCCAGCTTGTTATCGGCAATTTTGTAACGCAGGTGAACGGCGCAGAGCTGGCCCAGCTTGATCGCGGATTATTTGGCGCCTTGGCCGATTATAAAAGCAACGATGTCACTAGCTTTGGCGAACGCAAGGCCCAGGTTACCGCCTTTGCGTCTGATCCGGGAACAGTTCCGGGCCGCGAGGAATTCCGCGGAACGGGCGGATCGCTATACTTCTTGAAACGCCAAGACGTATCAACCGGATCAGAACGCGTCCGTGTCGAAGTACGCGACCGTGAAACCGGCATTGTGCTGGAAACACGCGAATTGCACGCACAGCAGGATTATGATTTTGATCCGTTCCAAGGCCGCCTTGTATTGCTGAAACCACTTGCTTCAACCGTTGCCAATGGCGGCGTAGTTCGTGAAGGCAGCTCGACAGGTAATGTGCCCGTACTGGTGGTGCGTTACGAATATAGCCCGCCCGCAGGTAGCCTTGATGGCTACACTGTTGGTGGACGCGGCTCGGGCTGGCTCGGTGACAAATTGCGCTTTGGGGTCACGGCGCAGCGCGATACAACAGACGAAGCATCGCAAACCTTGTTTGGCGCAGACGCCATGTTCCGCGCCACCGCCGGAACATACATAAAGGCAGAGGTTGCCCGCAGCGAAGGGGCTGGCTTTGGCCAATCCAATTCGGTTGACGGCGGATTGTCTTTTACAGATATCGCAAACCCGGGCGCAGGCATCCGGGCCAAAGCATGGCGTACCGAGGCCGCGATTAACTTTGCGGAACTTGCAAATAAATCAGCAGATATGGGTACGGCATCGGCATATTTCGAACATTACGACCGCGGCTTTGCCTCGGCGGGGCGTTTGACACCTGCTGATACCGAACGCTGGGGCGTTGCCGCTGCGGTGCCATTGGGGGATACCACAAAACTGGCCGCAAAATATGACGAGCTAACCTCGGGCAATGCAGGGACTTCCAAAACAGGCACAGCCGATCTGGTGCAACGTTTCGGCGCTATCACTGGCAAAGTTGGCCTTCGTTACGAAGACCGCACACCCGGCGTATTGTACAACAGCGTGCAATCGGGCAAGCGCCTCGATACCGCAGTAGAGGTGGAATATGCGCCCACAGGGCAAAACATATCGGCACATGTATTTGGCCAAGCCACGCTTGACCGCGATGCCAGCCGCAGCCGTAATAACCGCGTCGGCATCGGTGCCAAAGCAGAGCTTACCGAAAAGCTATCTTTGGCCGCCGAAGTATCCGAAGGTGATGGCGGCCTGGGCGCAGATGTACAGTTGAACAGCCGCCTTGGGAAAGGCACCGAAGCATATGTGGGCTATGCCCTGTTTGCCGACCGTACAGATACCGGCCTTGATAGCCAGAATATCTTTACTCGGTCAAACCGCGGCACGCTTACGCTCGGTGCACGGCAACGTTTTTCGGACGCACTGTCGGTGTACGGCGAAAACCGTGTTGGTGTGGGCGGCAGCGCACCGTCGCTAACTCGCAGCTTTGGGTTGAAGTTTGACCCAACCGAAAAGCTATCGTTCAGCGGATCGTTCGAAAATGGACGGATTGATGATGCCACAACCGGCGTATTCAAACGCACCGCAGGCAGCATCGGTGTGGGCTATACCGGCGAAGGTTTCCGCGCGGGCAGCTCGGTTGAACTACGCAAGGAACAGGGCGTGGGCCGCAATCAAACCGTATGGTTATTGCGCAACGACATCAGCTATAATGTCAATCCAAATTGGACAGCATTGGCACGGTTTAACATCGCCAAAGCGAACAATGACGGCACGTCCATTCGCGCCGCAGAGTTTACAGATGCGCTGGTTGGCTTTGCGTATCGTCCGATCAATAACGAACGGCTGAACGCGCTGGTACGTTTTAACTACTTTGAGGATTTGGGCCCCGCAGGACAGATCACCGGATCGGGCCAAACGCAAAGCCCGAAACAAACCAGCAAGATCGCCAGCATCGATATGAATTATGACCTGAGCGAGAAATTGACCATCGGCGGCAAATATGGCTACCGCATGGGCAAGGTATCGCTGGGCCGGGATTCAGATATCTTTGTCAGCTCGTCTGCACATTTGGCGGTCATCCGTGCCGATTATCACGTGACCAAAAAATGGGATCTGCTGGCCGAAGGCCGTGCGCTGTGGGTAACCGCAGCCAACGACAAAAGATACGGCGCGCTGGGGGCAATTTACCGTCACCTTGGTAACAACGTAAAGGTTGGCGTGGGATATTCGCTATCCGATTTCTCCGACGACCTAACCGATCAAAGTTACACCAGCCACGGACCTTTCCTGAACATTCTGGGCAAGTTCTAAGACTAAATCCCGGCCCTCGTGATATGCGCAGGGGCCGGGGAGGAATAAAACCTCAGGAGTAAAAAAACTAAATTCGTGACGGATTATTTTTGCGCGCCACACGTTTGTTTTTGGCAATACCCTTGGCCTCGAGCGGATTGACCAGCGCTTCATAGCGGCCGAACAAATGCTCCACCCGGTCACGGTCGCTGGCAAAGAGCGCGGGGCGGTATAGCCGGTCGACGGCGGTATCGAGCGCGCTGTGGGCTTTCCGCAAGTTTACGGGCATGGTGTCGGGATCATACAAGTCGGCGAGGCTTGAGGTGGTATGCACGGCGCGGGCATCAAGCACAGCCTGCGCCAGCGTTTCTATCTTGGCGCGTTGTGCGGCGGTGGCTTCGGGCCAAGGAAAGGTGTTGTAGACTAGGCCGCTGGAGTATCGAAAATCGCTTTTTAATCTCCCGCCAATATGCGCAAGCCAGGCCATGTGCTGACGACTGGTGATGATTGCGAAATCAAACTTATCTGCATTTAGGAGCGTAGTTACTGCTTCTGTCGGAATTGCAGGTGGAGATTGCCAACCAAATGGTACGTAATCCCTTCGCTCTGAGCTTACTCTCGGTAGCACCAAAAAATCTGAGTTGGGAATGTTTTCGAGCGCAAAATGTGTAGGAAATCTCGATGCTGCAATTGTGTTTTTTCGGCTGCTAGTTTCACGAAATTTTTTTACCTTCGACACGCGATCCATGACGGTTGGCATTTTGCGAAGGGCGGACGGTTCGACGTCCCTCAGCGATAACACCCATCTGATAGTACCGTTTATATGCTCGGTTGAACCAATGAGTGGGCAAAAATATGATATCGCACGCGGCTCTTTAAAGAGAAAGTCGCTCTTTTCGTAAGGCAAAAATATGAAATGGCCGTCATCAGTGATTTCACTACCGCGAGCTAGCTTCTTCGCTTTATTTATCGGACGAACTTCCTCCTTCACCACCAAATGCCGGTTCGCAACGCCCCTTGCATCGAACAGATACGCCGTCAGCGCGCCGTGGGTGCTTTCCACCGGATCGCCCTTGATATCGGGGTAACTGAACAAGCGCTTTTCCTCTGGCTCATTGTCGCGGTGCGTCAGGCCGATGATGACGACATGGACATGCGCCTTGCCCCGCGCCTCGCTGCCCCAACTAAAAGTGCGGTGCGCGAAGAAGATTTCGAGGTGGAGCCGGTCGAACAGGATAGGCCATAATTGCGCGACTTGTTCGCCTTGGGTAATGGAGTTGGTGGAGACAAAGGCAATGCGGATGCGTTTGTTGGCTTTACCTAAATCCTCCCCGGAACGGGGAGGGGGACCGCCCGAAGGGTGGTGGAGGGGGCCCACGGTAAGGTTGTCGCTTTCGCCGAGAGGTGGGACCCCTCCGTCGCTTCGCGCCACCTCCCCGTGCCGGGGAGGATTTTTGACCTGGCGTGGCCCGTTCCGGGGAGGATTTTGCCCCGCCATATACTGCCCGGCCTTGATAAACCACGCCGCCACATAATCGAGCGACCCAGCCTTGCCCGATGGCGCATTGATAACCCGCGCCATCTGTGCGCGCTGCAACGGCGATTGATAACTCTGTCCAATAAACGGCGGGTTGCCCATGATGTAATGGCATTTTTCGGGCGGTAACACATCGGCCCAATCCACCTCCAACGCATCGCCGTGGATGATCTTTGCCGATTGTTTCAGCGGGATGCGGGCAAAGCTTTGCCCGAACGCTAGGCTGAGTTCGTTATTGGCAATATGATCGGTCATCCACATCGCCACCTCGGCAATGCGCGCCGGGAATTCTTCATATTCGATGCCGTAGAATTGATCGACATTGACGAGGCTGAACGCTGCGATATCGAGCACTTTCTGGCCATCCCAAAGCTGATGCAACACGCTAAGTTCCAATGCGCGCAATTCGCGGTACGCAATAACAAGGAAATTGCCGCACCCGCACGCTGGGTCCATAAACGTCAGGCGCGACAGCTTGCGCTGAAATTCCTGAAGCTCGGCCTTGCGGTTTGTTTTGCGCGCGGTAATCTTAGCAAATTCGGCTTTCAACTCGTCAAGGAACAACGGCCCGATCACCTTCAGGATATTCGCCTCGGTTGTGTAATGCGCGCCCTTCGCTCGGCGTTCTTTGGGTGACATCACCGATTGGAACAGCGACCCGAATATCGCGGGCGACACATCGCCCCAATCAAACCGCGCCGCATCAAGCAACATCAGGCGGGTTTTTGCATCGAACACGGGCGTGCGGATGTACCCGGCAAACAGCGCGCCGTTAATATACGGAAACTGGTTCAGCTCTCCTGATAATCCCTTTTGCCGCTGCGCCTCATCGGTGTTCAGCACATCGAAAAGTTCCGTCAACATCCGTCCGGTATCACTACCATCCTCGCGGGTATCGGCCTCGATCAAATGTAGGAAAATATCTTTGGGTTCGAATATCCCGGTGTCATCGGCAAACAGGCAGAACAGCAACCGGACGAGCAATTGTTCCAGATCATGCCCGGTGTAGTTTGCGGCATACAGCGCGTCGTGCAGCTTTCCCATCAGTTCGGCGGCTATGATATTTACGGTCGCCTGCGTCCCAAAACTAACGCGGCGGCCCAGAATGAAGGCGAAACTTTCGATATGTTTGTGCAGGTCGGCCAACGCAAAAGTGGTCGCTTGCCTAGTTTCAAGATCCAACAGGTTCCACGTTTGGAAATCGCAGGTTAGCACATAGCGCGGTTGATCTTCGGCGCGGATGCCGTCGATATAATCCATCGCCTGAACGCCGGCCTTCTCCAAATCAAGCCGCGCGCTTTTCTGTTCAATCAGCAGCGTCTTTGGCCAGAACAAATCCATGAAGCCGTGTTTGCCATTCAGCAATTTTACGCGTTGTTCATAAGTTGCAACTTGTTTGCGCTTAACGCCAAAAATCAGGAAGAATTGTTCATAAAAAGGCTGCGTCTCGCCTTTTTCGTAATGCGCGTCCGCCCATTCATCGCTGAATGTTTTTGCTCGCCGTTTAATCTCGTCCCAACCTATCCGCATAGACCGCATGCCCCTTTGACATTCTTACTGCCCATTATATCGCGCGCAATCAAGGGCGTTGACACCTTTATGGCAGCGGCGGCGCATGATCCTTACCGATGTAGGAAATAATATAACCCCGCGATATCACGCTGCGCGGAACCTTCGCCAACTTCCAAATTGGTATCCGCCAAAAATGGTGCCCGGAAGAGGACTCGAACCTCCACGCCGTTACCAGCGCCAGCACCTGAAGCTGGTGCGTCTACCAATTCCGCCATCCGGGCACTGGGTAGTATTCTGCGGCGCTTAGCGGGTTGGTTTGGCGCTTGTCAACTGCGTGCTTGCTGGTAATGCGAGGGATAGCAGTCGCACTACAGATTTAACCAAAGAGATTATGATGCAGAATTTAGATGGTAAGCTAATAACACTACTGGGCGGAAGCGGGTTTTTGGGGCGCTACACGGCGCAGGCGCTGCTGGCGCGGGGCGCACGTCTGAGGGTTGCGGGGCGGACAGCGACGAGCGGACGGCTGGTCAAATCGCTGGGCAATCCGGGTCAGGTACAACTGATTGCTGCCGATGTGGGTAATCCGGCATCGCTTGCCCGCGCATTGGACAGCGCGGATATGGCCGTGAACCTTGTGGGCAGCTTTGATAACGTCAACGCTATTCAGCATATTGGTGCAGGCAATGTGGCAAGTGCGGCTGCGGCGGCGGGGTGTAGCGCGCTGGTCCATATGTCGGCGATTGGCGGCGATACTAGCAGCCCAGCGGAATATGGCCGCAGCAAAGCCGCAGGCGAGATCGCGGTGCGTGCAGCGTTTCCGGGCGCAGTGATCTTGCGTCCATCCATTGTATTTGGACGCGAGGATCAGTTTATAAACCGTTTTGCTGGCTTGATACGAATGCTACCTGTGGTGCCGATTATCGGAGCACGTACCCGGTTTCAGCCTGTGTTTGTGGGCGATGTAGCGGCCGCAGTAGTGGCTGCGCTCTCGGACGAAACACTGGCGGGAAGAACGCTCGATCTGGGCGGACCCGAGGTGCTGACTATGCGCGCACTGAATGAATGGATCGCGCGCGCAATCGGGCATGATCCGATGTTTATTGATGTACCAGGTTTTGCGGCACACGGCATGGCAGCGGCAACAGGTTGGCTGCCTGCTGCGCCGATTACACTGGATCAGTTTCGTATGCTGGGCCGGGACAATGTGGTGGATGCAGAACGCGACGGTCTAGATATTATGGAGATCGCCAAAACGCCGCTAGACGCAGTGGCCGAGGGGTGGCTGGATATTTACAAAAAACATGGCCGTTTTGCAGGCGGAGCAAAAGCATGAGCGATACCGTTGTTGCCATAATCCTTGGCATTATTGAGGGGCTGACCGAGTTTCTGCCCGTGTCCTCAACAGGGCATTTGATATTAGGCACAGAACTGATGGGATATAATGCCCAGAAATGGGCGCTGTTTAACATCGCCATTCAACCCGGCGCAATATTGGCGATAGTCGTGCTCTATTGGCGTACGTTTTTGGATGTTGCGAAGGGGCTGCTGGTTTGGCGGGCCGATGCAGTTGCGTTTGTGCGCAATTTGCTGATCGCTTTTTTCCCCGCAGTGATCTTAGGGCTGGCATTCGGGGACCAAATCGACGCGCTATTGGAAAATGCCAAGGTGGTGGCATGGGCATTGATTGCCGGTGGGTTTATCATTTTGCTGGTCGAAAAACTTGCTCGCCCCAAAGAAACCGGCGGCGTTGCCGCTATTGGGTGGCGGCAATCGGCAATGGTTGGCGCGGCGCAGTGCATTGCTATGATCCCTGGAGTAAGCCGTTCTGGTGCAACCATCATGGGAGCAATGGCAATAGGCATAGACCGCAAAACTGCCGCAGAGTTTAGTTTTTTCCTTGCGCTACCCACGCTTACTGGGGCGACGGTCCTGCAATTATATAAACACAGCGAGATGATTAATCAGGGACAGATAGGGCTAATCGCAATCGGCTTTCTAGTTTCCTTTGTTGTGGCACTTGCGGTTATCAAATCATTTTTGGCTGTCGTAACTCGGTTTGGTTTTGCGCCATTTGCATATTACCGGATCGCTGCTGGTTCAGCAGCCTTACTATGGCTGTCATATAAATAGATCCGAACCGGCATTAAATAAGTGCAATATTATTACGCTGCCTTATTATTTATGTGAATTAGGAAATAATTAAGACAGTAATACTGTCTTATTTCATGGTTTATGCGTGACATCTCTGATTTTACAGTGCAATGGTCGTGCATAAACGGAGATTCGAAGCTCATGGCCAATAACCCGATGCTGAAGTTCATCAACACCGACCAAGCGTATCCTGAAAAACGCGCGGCGCAGTTGCGCGCAGAGGATTTTACGGAAATCGCGAACCGTTATGCACCCGATAAAGCAGCTGAACAGGCATCACGCTGTTCGCAATGCGGGGTACCATATTGTTCCGTTCACTGCCCGCTGGGCAATCATATTCCGGACTGGCTGCGCCTCACAGCAGAAGGCCGTTTGCGCGAGGCGTATGAGCTGTCAAACCTTACATCTACTATGCCCGAAATCTGCGGCCGTATTTGCCCGCAAGACCGGTTGTGTGAAGGCAATTGTGTAATCGAGTTTTCAGGACACGACGCAGTTACCATTGGCAGCGTTGAAAAATATATCACCGATACCGCATGGGCCGAAGGCTGGGTTGAAGCAATCGTATCGGGTGCATCGCGCGGACAATCCGTAGGAATCATTGGTGCAGGGCCAGGCGGTTTGACTGCGGCGGAATATTTGCGCGTGGCGGGGTATGACGTGCACATATATGACCGCCATGACCGCGCAGGCGGATTACTTACATACGGCATTCCTGGGTTTAAGCTGGAAAAAGATGTTGTAATGCGGAGGATTAAGCGCCTGCAAGACAGCGGCATTGTGTTCCATCAAAGTTTCGAAGTGGGCCGTGATGCCTCTCTTGATGATTTGCGTTCAAAACATGACACCGTGTTGATCGCAACAGGCGTTTACAAACCGCGCGAGATTAAAGCGCCCGGCGTTGGTTTACCCGGAGTGATTGCTGCGCTCGATTTCTTAACGACATCAAACCGTAAGGGTTTTGGCGATGCTGTGCCACTGTTTGATGATGGCACGATGAGCGCAGAGGGTAAGAACATAGTAGTAATTGGCGGAGGTGATACTGCGATGGATTGCGTTCGTACCGCCGTGCGCCAAGGTGCGAAATCGGTTAAGTGCCTGTACCGCCGTGACCGCGCAAATATGCCGGGATCGCAGCGCGAAGTGGTCAATGCCGAAGAAGAAGGTGTGGAGTTTGTTTGGCTATCAGCCCCAAAATCATTTGACGGCGACGATCGTGTTCGCCTCGTTCGCGTTAGTAAAATGCGTCTCGGTGCACCCGACGCATCAGGCCGCCGC
The DNA here is from genome assembly GCA_043778865.1 of Sphingomonadales bacterium. GTDB lineage: Bacteria > Pseudomonadota > Alphaproteobacteria > Sphingomonadales > Sphingomonadaceae > Sphingorhabdus_B. The sequence goes on along the minus strand of JAYWFI010000252.1, from coordinate 642 downwards.
GCGCCCGAAGCGGATCCCGACGGAGATTTTACGCTAGAAGCCGACATGGTGATCACTGCCCTTGGGTTTGAAGCCGAAGACTTACCCAACTTGTTTGGCGCAAAGGAGCTTGGCGTAACGCGGTGGGGCACAGTGCGGGTGGATCACAAAACGATGATGACCAATTTGGACGGCGTGTTTGCTGTAGGTGATATCGTGCGCGGAGCAAGTTTGGTGGTGTGGGCAATCAAAGACGGCCGCGATGTCAGCGAACAAATGCACAGCTGGATGCGGGCAGATGTAAAAGCGGCCAAGATTGCGGCTTAACAAAAAAGGGACCCTTATTATGCGTTTTATTAAATCTATGCTGCTTGGAACTTGCCTAATATTGAATGTGACAAGTCAGGTCAAAGCGCAATCTGCAGAGAGCGTTCCTGCAGCGACTGAGAATATTGACCCCGCCAAATTAAAGGCCGCATCCGAGCTGATTGAAACGATTATGCCAGCAGCTGATCGTGAAAAAATGATGCAAAACATGCTAACGCCGATGATGAATAATATGATGGCGGGTATTATGCAGAATCCTGATTTTCAAAAAATAGCGAGTGAGGATCCGAGTGTAAAAAACATATTTGAAAAATTTATAGAGCGGCAAAAAAATCG
>JAYWFI010000251.1:0-2549 GCA_043778865.1 Sphingomonadales bacterium | reverse complement strand
GCGGTAAAAAATGTCGCGCTTTTAATTTTTGCCGCTTCGTCCTTTGCGCTCAGGATCGCCAGCGCTGCCGACAATGTTGTACCTGCCACACAATATCCAATGGCGTGCACAGAGGGCACATTCAAAATCGAGCGTATCGTATCGACCGCATCAATCTCTGCTTCAATATAATCGTCCCAAATCACCTCTGCCATCGATGCGTCAGCGGATTTCCACGACACGATAAATGTGCTGATCCCTTGATTTAGACAATATTGGATAAAACTTTTTTCGGCGGTAAGATCGAGGATATAAAAGCGGTTTATCCACGGCGGAAATATTACTAGCGGCGTTTCCATTACCTTTTTCGTCACAGGAGCATAATGGATCAATTGATATATAGGTGTTTCATGCACCACTTGGCCCGGCGTTGCCGCTATGTTTTCGCCAAGCACGAAAGCGCCGGGCGCAGTATGCGTCAACTGCCCCCGCTGCATGTCGCTTACCAAATGGCTCATGCCGGCCGCCAAACTTTGACCATTTGTTTCAATCGCTTTTTTGAGCGCAACAGGATTTGTAAAGGGCGAATTTGCAGGGCTCATCGCGTCGATCACTTGCCGTAACGCGAAATCCATTTTCGCTTTTTGAGCTTCATCGACACCATCAATATGCTGCATAGTATTGATGATATGGTCGGACATTACTTGATATCCCTGACGCATCAGATCAAACACCGGATGCTCCCATTCAGGCGCACTAAAACGGCGGTCTTTTGCGTCTAGTTTGGTGCGTCCAGCCGCAGCCGCAGGTTCCAATATTTTGCCCCATGCATCCATCGCTGCTTTATAAGCCGACATTGGGTCCGCACCCTGTGGCATGAACTTTTCGGCAAACACCTTGAACGCATCTGGGAACGCATCTGGTCCCAGAATATCCGGATCCATATTATTCGATTCGTTGGGAGGTATAGGCATGAGAGAAGCATAGAATGAATTTGATATTATATTGAAGCATAATATTTGCTAATTAAGCACGTATACAGTGCCACAGCTGATTTATTTTGCGGCGCAGCATAGACATTGCTGCAAATAAAGCGCAATAGCGCGGCTTATCAAGGAAATTCTATGTCATTCGAAAATCTCCCCGCCCTTTTAAGCGAGGCCATTACTGCGCGCGGCTATACTACGCTAACCCCTGTTCAAGCCGCAGTTACCGAGGCCGAGGCCGATGGCCGCGATCTTGTTGTATCGGCACAAACTGGTTCGGGTAAAACGGTCGCATTTGGTCTGGCGATGGCACCGGAGATATTGAACGGCGGCATGATCAGCCTTGCTACTTCTCCTGCTGCGCTGATTATCGCGCCTACCCGCGAACTCGCTTTGCAGGTAAGCCGCGAGTTAATGTGGCTATATGCCGGGGCCAAGGTGCGGATTGCGGCATGCGTCGGCGGTATGGACGCGTTAAAAGAACGCCGTAATTTGAGGGACGGCGCCCAGATAGTTGTAGGAACGCCTGGACGCCTTCGGGATCATTTGGAACGCGGCGCGCTTGACTTGTCGCAGTTGAAGGTCGCGATATTGGACGAAGCGGACGAAATGCTCGACATGGGATTTCGGGACGAGCTTGAGGATATCCTGAACGCATCGCCGCCTGAACGCCGTACGTTGATGTTTTCGGCTACTATGCCAAAGCAGATTGTTGCGCTGGCTAAACGGTATCAACGTGATGCGCTGCGCATTTCAACTGTAGGCGAAGATCGCGGACATGGCGATATCAGTTATCAAGTTGTTACGGTGTCGCCGCCGGATATCGAAAACGCAGTGGTCAACCTGCTACGCTTGCATGAAGCGGAAACCGCCATATTGTTTTGCGCAACACGTGAAAGTGTGCGTCATTTGCATGCAAAGCTAACCAACCGGGGTTTTAGCGTCGTTGCACTTTCGGGCGAGCATAGCCAACAGGAGCGCAACCATGCTCTTCAAGCGTTGCGTGACCGCCGCGCCCGCGTATGCGTAGCCACTGATGTTGCTGCACGCGGTATCGATCTGCCTTCGGTATCTCTGGTTGTACATGTAGAAATTCCGCGTGATGCCGAAGCGTTGCAGCATCGTTCGGGGCGTACAGGCCGCGCTGGCAAAAAAGGGACCGCGGTTCTGGTCGTGCCGTATCAACGCCGTAAACGTGTTGAGTCCATGCTGCGCGGCGCAAAGATCAATGCCGACTGGGTAAAAGTTCCTACCGCCGCCGATATTGGTGAAAAAGATCGCGCGCGCTTATTGGAAAAGCTACTCGCTCCTGTCGAAGCGGATGAAGAAGACCGCATTTTGGGTGCAAAATTGCTTGAAACGATGAGCGCGGAGGACATCGCGGCGGCACTGGTCCGCACGCACCGCGCCAAAATGCCAACGGCCGAGGACATGCTGGATGACGGTAACCGCCCCGAAAGATCGCAGGATTCTCACCGCGACGGATTTGACGATGCGGTTTGGTTTAAGATCAACGTGGGCCGTAAAAATAACGCAGACCCCAAATGGATATTGCCGCTGGTATGCCGGCGCGGCGGCGTGAAC
>JAYWFI010000250.1:0-12576 GCA_043778865.1 Sphingomonadales bacterium | reverse complement strand
GCCCATGGCAAGCGCAGTGCGCAGCGTTTCTTGCGCCTTTTCCGGACCAACAGAAACCGCGATAACCTCGGTGGCAATACCTTTTTCGCGAAGCCGCAGGGCTTCTTCGACCGCGATTTCATCAAATGGGTTCATGCTCATTTTGACATTGGCCAAATCAACACCGCTGCCGTCCGGTTTTACCCGCGGTTTTACGTTGTAATCAATAACCCGTTTTACCGTCACGAGGATTTTCATCGCTGTTTCCTTTTATTACCGACTCAATGGCGGAGGGAGTGTCCGCCAAAGTTACTATACACATGCTTGACGTTTACGTGAACGTCAAGTGCTAGCATTCAATAACTGACGTGCTTCTGCTATATTTATATTTGCTTTATATCCATGACGCTCAAGCATGTGTAGCAGATTAGCTCCATTCATGAGGGTAATAGGTTTTCCATTAGCAAAATTATAGGCATCTGGGCCATAATCTGCGGTAGTAACTAATATGCCCCTTGAAGCACCCTCATTCATCAATGTCCCGAATAGGTCACGGACGGCAGACACACCAACCGTACGAGTATAACGTTTAGCCTGAATGACGATTTTGCCGCCAGTGATTGGGTCTGGATCGAAAGCAATGGCATCGACACCCCCATCGCTGCTTGACTGAGTCACCCTGACCTCACCGCCTCTAGACGCAAACTCTTTTTCAAACAATTCGCGCACTAGATGCTCAAAGTCCTCCCATGAAATTACCGCTAGATTGGTACCTTGATCTATGCCGGAACCGACCTCTCGCGCTTCAATAAATCGGCGATCTTCGGTATCCATTTCCATAACGGGTGGAATCGGTGACAGCGATGCAAGTGTCGCTGCGGAAACACCCTTCAATGATTTGAAACAGGTTTTTGGGTCTATTCGGGCTAGATCAATTGCTGCAAAGGTGGCTCGGTCAACTAAGACTGAAAGCAAACACGAGCGTTTTTCTTGACCAGTGGCCGGGTCAACAAAATTCACAAAACCATTAAAAAGGATATTTTGGAGGTTTTCATTCTCGTCCGCTTCGAACAATTCATGCACAGTTCGTAAGCAGATTTGATACGCCACAGCTTCGAAATTGGCTTTCTTCTCTCGATCAGAAATCTGAGTTTCTTTGAGTTCACCTGATGCTTTGATAAATTTTATAACTTTTGTATCTGGCAAAATGTCTATTGATGGAAGATCGTAAGCAATCTTAAGTAGTTTTTTAATACCATCATATTGTATTAAATAAGATATTTGGAATAATTCGTTGTAATTTGAAGAATCCAAAACTAGTGAGGCATGCTCAAGTACAGCATCTTCATCACCTTTTGCTACATCGGCTCTGAGGCTATCAACCTTTGCGTTGGCGGTCGCTTGACCTTTTTCGAATTCCTGCTTCTTCTTATCATGATCTGCGCAGTATAGCGCTTTGCGATTTTCCCATTCGGCTATGGCGACATTCAAATCATCCTGCCGCTTGGCTTCGACCGCTTCCCACGTGAACACGTGTATAGCATGTTGCTTTTCTGCTTCTGCAATAAGCTTTGCTTTTTTTCGCCTGAGTACTTCGAACAAACCTATCTTTGGCTCTTGATATTCAGGCTTTTTAGTGGCCAAGCTTGATGGCTTGGCTTCAGGAAATTCTTGTGGGTAAAGATAAGTCGCTTTGTCCTTTAGGGTGTCCCAATCTACCTTGTCATTGACTTTAAGAGTATGCGCTAGAATTCTATTCAGTGAGTCAAGTTTCATAGCCGCTTCGACTGATAGCTCATCAGCAGCATTTTGGCCGGAAAGAAGCATTTGACGCTTGGAGAAGGCGTCAAACTTATCATCCCAGGTTGCTATTAAAGCATTGAGCTTGCTTTGAAGAATGAATATCTCTGGCGCGCTAACCTCTCTATGGAGGTTTAGCTTTTTGTGACTTACATCAACATAGTATCGAAGGATACGATCGCTTCTAGCACTCCATTTTGCATTTAACGATCCGAGGTCGATATTTTCTAAATTATTAGAACGAATTGTAACGCTTGTCATGTGGCCCCCGACTTAAAACTTAGAGTTCATGCCCTTTACTTTTACGCCTATCAAGCCGCCTTCCTTACTTCCGCTACAATCTTCTGTGCGGCATCGCCTAGGTCGTTGGCGCTCACAATTGGCAGACCGCTGTTGGCGAGGATATCCTTGCCCTGCTGCACATTGGTGCCCTCTAAGCGGACCACCAAGGGTACGGACAGGTTAACTTCCCTGGCCGCCGCAACAATACCGTCAGCGATAATGTCACATTTCATGATACCGCCGAAAATGTTAACCAGGATGCCCTTTACGGCGGGGTCTTTCAGGATGATCTTGAACGCGGCGGTTACTTTTTCTTTGTTTGCGCCGCCGCCTACATCCAAAAAGTTTGCGGGGAATTCGCCGTTTAGCTTGATGATGTCCATCGTCGCCATAGCAAGGCCGGCGCCATTGACCATGCAGCCAATGTTGCCGTCCAGCTTGATGTACGCCAGATCATATTCGGATGCCTCCACTTCGGCGGGATCTTCTTCGGTGAGGTCGCGAAGTTCGGCCAGATCTTTGTGGCGGAACATGGCATTGCCATCAAACGCCACTTTCGCGTCGAGCACGAGCAGCTGATCGCCGTCTGTGCCTTTGCATACCGCCAGCGGATTAATCTCGATTTGTTCCGCATCAGTGCCGATGAACGCTGCGTAGAGGCAGCCCAGAACCTTTGCGCATTGCTTTGCCAAATCGCCTGATAATCCCAGTGCCGCCGAAACGCTGCGCCCGTGGTGCGGCATGATGCCTGTTGCGGGATCGATCAGGATAGTGTGGATTTTTTCGGGCGTATCATGCGCCACGGTTTCAATATCCATGCCGCCTTCGGTCGACGCCACAACCGCGATCCGGCTGGTTGCGCGGTCAACGAGCAACGCAAGATAAAACTCCTGCTTAATATCTGCGCCGTCGGTGATGTATAGGCGGTTTACTTGCTTGCCTGCGTCGCCGGTTTGAATGGTCACAAGCGTATTGCCCAGCATGTCGGCGGCATGGCTGCGCACTTCGTCAAGGTTGAATGCCAGCCGCACGCCGCCCTTGGCATCGGCGGGTAGCTCCTTGAACTTGCCTTTGCCGCGTCCGCCCGCATGAATTTGCGATTTCACCACATATAACGGCCCAGGAAGCTGCTGCGCCGCCGCAACCGCTTCTTCAACGCTCATCGCCGCAATGCCGCGCGGCACCGCAACACCAAATTTCGCGAGCATTTCTTTGGCCTGATATTCATGTATATTCATGGGAGGTATGGTCCTTTAGTGCGGAACTTGGTTTGATAATAAGACGCTGGCATAAGCATAATATTGTGCCAAATGAAAGCGTTTGTGCTGAACTTTTTAGGTTGTGGCGGGTTTCGGCCGTACTTTTGCGCCGTGCTTTTGCGCCGTGCTTTTGCAAAGTGAGGAAGAGCCAATTATTTCACAGATGACAAGAAGGCAAAAAAGGAAAAAAGAACGTTAGTTTTTGAAATAAGTCAGGGCCAGCAGCCCCAGCGTCATCAGTTCCGCTCGAAGCCTCCGCGCATCCGTAAAGTGATGCCCTGCAAAGCCATTTGCACGGGCCGCGTCGATATTTTCCAGCCGGTCATCAATAAATATTCCCTGTCCCGGAGCCAGTCCAAAACGGCGCAGCGCAAGCTGGTAAATCGCCGCATCGGGCTTCATTACTTTTTCGGTACCTGACACGATGATGTCGGTGAACAGATCAAACACAGGCTGCGTAGGGTGAAATTCTTGCCAAAATTCGTGGCCAAAATTGGTGATGCCAAATATTGGCACGCCGCGTTCAGACAGCTCGCGCACAATCTCGATCGATCCTGCCACGGGCCCGGGTATCGTCTCATTAAAGCGCGCGGCATAGGCATCAATATGCGCGGCGTAATCGGGAAACTCTGCCTTGCGCTGCGCCGTCATTTCCGCAAGTGGGCGTCCGGCATCTGCCTGAAAATGCCATTGCGGCGTTACTACATTGGCCAAAAACCAATCGAGTTCTTTGGGATCCTCAATCAGTTTTTCAAACAGATATCGCAAGTCCCATTCAAACAAAACCTTGCCCACATCAAACACAGCAGCGGTAATCATAGGAGGTGGTTCCAAACGCAAAAAACCGCCCACGTCATGAACGGAGCGGAATGCGTTACAATATCCTTGAGGATCGAATCAGCCTTGGCGCGCCTTGAAACGGCCATTGGTTTTGTTGATCACATAAACCCGTCCGTGGCGGCGAATCACGCGGTTATCGCGGTGGCGGCCCTTGAGTGACTTAAGAGAATTGACAACTTTCATGGGTTTACCCGCTTCTGTATTGTATAATAAATTGGCGCTAAATCAGCGTTATTGACTGGGCTATTATGTTTAGGCCCTGCGAAAGTCAAGCAACACTTAAGCAATACGTAAGCAACATTGCGGCCCGCGGTATGATTGGCTATCGTACGGCCCATAGGAGAAATGAGATGCGTAACGTTCACATCGCCGCCGTCATGGCCACAGCAATTGCAGCCGCTTTGTTGGCGGGGTGCGCCACGCCATTGGGCCCTGTTGAAGTAACGCGGTTCAACCGCGTGGCCGAAGGACAAAGTTATGGCAAAGGCACGTTCGTCACGACGCTGACAGACCCGGTAACAAGCAGCCAGCTTGCCCTATCGCCGTATGAAACCGCCGTGCGCCAAGAGATGCAGCGTGCCGGATATTCCGACGCCGCATCGGGCAGCCAGATCATCGCCGAGGTGGGCGTTACCACAGAAACCTTGGCCCCTGGTCAGTCGCGGTCGCCTGTTTCTGTGGGTGTGGGCGGATCCACCGGCGGATATCGTTCGGGCGTCGGCGTGGGTGTTGGCATTGACCTCACCAGCCTGATCAATAAACCCAAACCGCGCATCGCCACTGTGCTGTCGGTACGCCTGATCAACCGCGCGGATAACCGGGTTGTATGGGAAGGCAAGGCCAGCCAAGAAGCCAGCGTAGGAACCCCCGCTGCCCAGCCCGGGATCGCAGCAGCAAAGTTGGCCGCCGCTTTGTTTGCAGGCTTTCCCGGTAAATCGGGCGAAACCGTTCGCGTACCTTAGGATCCATTACACTCACACACCCCCCCAAGAAAGTACCCCATGACCATCCATACCATCAATGCCGCATTCGACAGCGGCAACATCGTTCTGCACACAATCGATGAAGCCGCCGCCACCGCCACTTTGTCGATCCGCAAAGACAAAGACAGCGATTTCTTCCAATGGTTTTACTTTCGCGTGGGATGCGATGCGGACGAAGAAATAATACTTAAAATCAATAATCTAGAACAAAGCGCTTATCCAAAAGGTTGGACCGATTACCAGGCCTGCGTTTCTGAAGACCGCCGTTACTGGGGCCGCGCACCGTCCGCCTATAACGCAAAGGAAGACGGCGGTACGCTTACCATTCGGTTTATTCCGGCGGGTAACCTTGTGTGGTTCGCCTATTTCGCGCCTTACACCATGGAACAGCACGCGGACCTGATTGCGAATGCGGCCTTATGCGAAGGCGTAACCCACCGGACGCTGGGCCATAGCATCGAAGGCCAGCCGATTGATTGTCTGAGTATGGGAACAGGCGATACGCAGGTTTGGCTCTATGCCCGGCAACATCCCGGCGAAAGCATGGCGCAGCATTGGATGGAGGGCGCGCTTGATATGCTCACCGATCCGGCCGATCCGCACGCCCGGGTATTGCGGCAAAAATGTACGGTCCATGTCGTGCCCAATTGCAACCCGGACGGGTCCTGCCGCGGGCATTTGCGCACCAATTTTGCGGGCGTCAACCTGAACCGCGAATGGGCAAGCCCTTCGGCAGAAAAATCGCCTGAGGTGCTGTGTATCCGCGATGCAATGGACATAACCGGCGTGCACTGGGCCATGGACGTTCACGGCGACGAATCCATCCCTGCGGCCTTTATCGCTGGGTTCCACGGCATCCCCGATTGGACCGACGCACAAGGCGCGCGGTATGATGCGTTCCTTTCGCGCCTGTCCGCGCGCACGCCCGATTTCCAAACCAAGCTGGGCTATCCGCCGTCTGCACCGGGCAGAGCGAACCTATCGATGAGCAGCAACCAATTGGCGCAACGTTTCGGAGGCACTGCGCAGCCGGGTAAGGCCTGTGTATCGATGACGCTCGAAATGCCGTTCAAAGACAACCACGAGCTGCCCTGCGAAGAACAAGGCTGGAGCCCCGAACGCTGCGCCGCATTGGCGCGGGAATGTTTGGCAACGTTGGCGGAGATGGTTTGAGGGGTGGTTTGAGGAATATTATTGGTGCTCTTGTGGCTGTATCTGCACTGGCAAATATCAAGCTGAAATAGTTCAATTATGAAGTCCGCGTATTGCTTAAAATGGCAATTGTTGATCGTATAGATTATATTGTCGAGGGCCTTGGCCTTTAGTGTCTGATGGCATTAAATTAATACACTTCGTCATTGCGAGCGAAGCGCGGCAATCCAGGGTTATATTGCGCTGCTCTGGATTGCCGCGTCGCTTCGCTCCTCGCAATGACGATTCTAGCTAATGTCGTATTGCTGCATATAAAGCGCTCAAGCCGACACGCTCAACTTAATCCCCAGCGCCCGCGTTACCGCCAAGAGCGTATCTAGCGTTGGATTGCCGTCTTTGCCCAGCGCTTTGTACAGCGCCTCACGCGCCACGCCGATTTCTTTGGATAGCCCGGTCATCCCGCGCGCCCGTGCCACATTGCCAAGAGCACTACGGATATCGTCGGCATTGCCCTCTTCGAATGCCAGTTTCAGATACGCAACAATTGCTTCCTCACTGCCGAGATAATCGGCGGTGTCATAGGCTGTAGTGTTAAGTGTCATAGTTCATTCCTTCAAGCTAGTATGCCTTACCTTAAGTTTGCATCATTTGTCATTGCGCGCGGAGCAAAGCAATCCAGAGAGGTTTACTGTAACTCTGGATTGCTTCGTCGCTACGCTCCGCGCAATGACGACTTGTATTTTATACGCTTTGTAGGAGGTCTATCAGCAATCAATATCCTTGACATTGTCCCATAATTAGTACAAAGTTCACCCCATGGAAATAGTAACTTACTCTGAAACTCGTGCCAACCTGAAAGCGATGATGGACCGTGCGGTGAATGACCACACGCCGCTTGTTATCACGCGTCAGCGGGGCAAGCCGGTTGTGATGGTCGATCTGGATGACTGGAACGCGATGCAGGAAACACGTTACCTGCTTTCCACGCCTAACAATGCCAGGCGCTTGCTCGAATCGATTGCCCAGATTGAAGCGGGTAACGTGATCGAAGTTGATCCCAAAACGATGCAACCGATAGAGCCGTAATTACATGAAGTTAGTTTTTAGTCCGTTGGGTTGGGAACAATATCTTACCCTGCGCACAACCGAGCCAAAGGCACATAAAAAACTCGATGGGCTTATTCAAGAATGCCTTCGCCACCCGTTTAGCGGGACAGGAAAGCCTGAGCCATTGAAAGATAACTTAAAAGGTCTGTGGTCACGCCGGATTACGCAGGAGCATAGACTGGTTTATGCTGTTTCAGGTTCTGGCGAAAACCAAATTCTTGAAATCTCACAATGCCAATATCACTATTGATACCATCATGCACATCACCCCTGACGATCTATCTGGCCCCGAAATCCGATGCCTTCTCGAAACCCATTTTGCTGGGATGCTGGCTTCTTCGCCGCCGGGTAGTTCCATTTTCTGGATTTTGACGGGCTGAATGTGCCCGATGTCACATTCTGGTCGGTGTGGCAGGACGATAGCTTGCTGGGTTGCGGGGCGCGCGGGCAATTGTCGCCTGACCACGGTGAGATCAAATTGATGCGCACAGATGCGCCGCATTTGGGCAAAGGTGTGGGCACGCACATGCTGCGTCACATCATTGCCGAGAGTAAATATCGCGGGTATCAGCGGCTGAGTTTAGAAACGGGATCAAGCCCGGCGTTCGATGCCGCGCATGCGCTGTATCTGCGGTTTGGATTTGTGTATTGCCCGCCATTCGGTGACTATCATTCGGTGGCTATGATTCGGTGGCTATGAGGATAACCCATTTGGCCGTTTTATGACCCGGGTTTTGTAACACCAATTGTGCAATATCCGCCGCCCCGCTATGGGCAGCTGCAACATACTTTTAAGGACCCGCCCCCCATGCCTAAACTCATCTTGATCCGCCACGGCCAGTCGCAATGGAACCTTGAGAACCGCTTTACCGGATGGTGGGATGTTGACATTACCGCGCAGGGTGCAAGCGAAGCCTGGGCGGCCGGCGCGCTGATGCTGGCCAAGGGGATTGCACCCGATATCTGCTTTACGAGCGTTCAGACGCGGGCGATCAAAACGCTCAATCTCGCGCTTGAGGCAATGGGGCGATTGTGGTTGCCTGTAACCAAAAGCTGGCTGCTGAATGAGCGGCATTACGGCGCGCTGACGGGGCTGGATAAACAAGAAACCCGCGATAAACACGGCGATGATCAAGTTCATATCTGGCGCCGTAGTTTCGACGTGCCGCCGCCGCCGCTTGCGGCTGGGTCGCCTTATGATATGACAAACGATCCGCGTTATGCAGGCATTATAATTCCTGCATCCGAAAGCCTGAAAGATACTATCGAGCGCGTGCTGCCATACTGGAGCGCAACGATTGTGCCGGAATTGGCAGCGGGCAAAGACGTACTGATCTCTGCCCATGGCAACAGCCTGCGCGCGCTGGTCAAGCATCTGTCGGGGATATCCGACGCCGATATCGCCGATCTGGAAATTCCGACAGGGCGGCCGATTGTATACGAACTGGACGCGGCCCTGAACGCAGGCGCGCGGTATTATCTGTCCGATAGATAGGGCGGGGGCAACACAGCCATAGCGGCGTGCCGCGCCGCAGTTGCGCCGTATATGCGCAAGATATTACAATGTGCACGTTCCTGTTCGCGCCGTGGTAATAGTGATAATGCCAGTGTCAGTGTCAGTGCCAGTGTCAGTGCCAGTGCCAGTATCGGTGAAAATGATAGTGCCATGCAATCATCATCATGATCCGCAATTATATCCATTCGCATGATTACCACAAGTGGCTGTTTTGCGGCCGATATCACCATTATCAAGTTCCGTCCTCAATTAATATAACCTATTTGGTAAACAATGATTGACATCGTCACGCTATTTGGTTATATATTGTCATAGTCGAAAAATGTGACTCGCAAAAACGGCCTTGGAAACATCTGGGGCCGTTTTGCACTACGTTGCATATGCGTGGTGCATGTGTGCAGCACTTATGTGTTGCAGCGCGGGACCCCGCACAAAAGCAATTGCACCCGCATAACCGATTACCCGCGACTGCGACCGTTCACCCCCCCCTATTATTTTTGGAGTACGCACATGCTAGATATGCCCAATACGGACGCAGCGACAAAAGGCTGTGATCCCGGTACACTGGATAACCCGGAGGTCAGCGCCCAAAATAGCGATGCATCAGACGGCGGCGTTCAGAAAGCGTTTCTAAAGGAACTCGCGCTTACAGGAGATATTGAAGCGGCAACAATCGCGGCCGGATATAGCGACAGCGCCGTATTCCTTGGCCAGCGGACCACAGATGTAGCGTTTAGTGAGCTTTGGGATGAGGCGATGGACGCGGCATATATGCGCATGGAATCTGCTTTGTTGTCTTATGTAATGCGCGCAGTGACCGCCGCCAAACCAGAAACCGAACCCAAGACATTGGCGGTATATTTCAAAATGGCGCTAAGCCTGCTCACGGCGCACCGGCGCTTTACCGCGAGCACACGGCGCAGTCCAAGAAATGCCGTATCAAACGCACGGATCGCGGTCATCGAAAAGCTAACGGCGATGCGGAGCAATGATGAATGCAAAGGCGTAGCGTACGAAAGCGCAGAGTGCAAAAGCGCGGAATGCAAAAGTACCCATATGGCGAATAGCTCATAATATTATGAACCAAAAAATCGAAGAACCCTATACCACAGCGGCGGAATTGTTGGCGTTACCGCATGATGCAATGTTGGCCAAAATTGCCAGCTGGTCCGATGAACGTTTGAACCGCGAGATATCACGCTGGGAATTTTGGGCGCGGGCCGGACAATTGCCGCCATCCGGCAGCTGGCAATTATGGCTTGTGCTGGCGGGGCGCGGCTTTGGCAAAACCCGGATGGGCGCAGAATGGGTGCGGGCACGGGCGGTTGAAAATGGCCATGCCCGCATCGCACTGGTCGGCGCAACAATGGCAGAGGCGCGTCAGGTGATGATCGAGGGCGAAAGCGGATTGCTGTCGCTTCCTGGGCAGCAGGATCTTTATTGGGAGCCATCACTGCGCCGGCTTACGTGGCCCAATGGCGCAATTGCAACGCTGTACTCTGCGGCGCAACCAGACGGCCTGCGCGGGGGGCAGCACCATTTTGCCTGGGCCGATGAAATTGCCAAATGGAAAAACGGCATACAGGCGTGGGATAATTTGATGATGGGGCTCCGGCTTGGCAATGCGCCGCGCGCGGTGGCGACCACTACGCCGCGCCCGGTAAATCTGGTGCGCCGGTTGATGGACCAAAAAGGAGCCGCGATTACCAAAGGGCGCACGCGCGATAACAAAGCCAATCTGCCCAGCAGCTTTTTGACTGCGATGGAGCGTGCGTATGCCGGAACCCGGATCGGACGGCAGGAACTGGACGGTGAGCTGATTGAGGATATCGCAGGCGCACTATGGACCCGCGCGATGATAGAGGCATGCCGCGTGCAAAAGCCTCCTGAAATGCGGCGGACTGTGATCGCAGTCGATCCGCCAATTACCAAAGGCGGCGATGCATGCGGCATAATCGCGGCGGGGCTGGGCGATGACGGCAAAGCCTATGTGCTGGGTGATCACAGCGTATCAGGATTATCACCCGAAGGATGGGCGCGCGCGGTGGCCGCCGCAGCGCAGGCGTGGAAAGTGGACCGCGTGATCGCAGAGGGTAACCAAGGCGGCGAAATGGTTGAGGCCACATTGCGCGCCGCCGATCGCGCGATGCCCGTTAAGCGGGTGCACGCCAGCCGCGGAAAATCTGCACGCGCTGAGCCCGTTGCTGCGTTATTCGAATGCCGCCGCGCGATGTTTGACGGCACGTTCCCGCACCTTGAAGATCAGCTGTGCGGATTGATAATCGGCGGCGGATACGAAGGCCCCGGGCGGTCGCCGGATAGAGCAGACGCAATGGTGTGGGCCATGACCGAACTGATGCTGGGAGAGGGTGAGAGAGGGGTTGGGGTTAGGTGGATATAAATGAAAATATAATATTTTTGTGCTAAATAGCAATAAATTATAAATGCGCAGGGCCAAGCCGAGGTTGACATTTTCGGAGGCTAAACGCATTTAGAAGATAACTGATAAGGTGAAATATGAGTTTTCAATCAAAAATTATTCGTAAATCTACACAACGCGCAAGCTATATGACATTGCTTGAAGGCGTTAGATCTATCAATATTGATCAAAAAATGATTTATTCAAAACGTCATATCAAGTCTGGCTCGGTTGCAAGCGACTGGCAAAATGTTGGTTCAGATATGGCAAAAGTAATCGCTTCGGTGAAGAAAGAGTTAGCAACTGACTAACAGCCGCAAAGATAGCATACGCGAACTTCAAATCACAGATGATGGGGTCGCTACGGAAGCTATAGAAAAACTGAAGCCATTTTTGCGGCCGGATAAAACCGGTGAAGCTGAAATAGTCCTAACTCAAGTGGTAAGCAAGTACCATTCCGGGCCAATACCGCCTGCGGATGAACTTGAACACCTCGAGCGTGTACAAAAAGGTTTAGCAGACCGTGTAGTGAGTATGGCAGAAAAAGAGCAAAATATGCGGCATACAATTACCGAGAAGATCATAGATAAAGAATTCTCGCTACGTAGAAATGGACAAATGTACGGACTTATAGCGTTATCTCTATTGTTATGTGCTGTAGGATACATTGCTTATTTGGGTGACACAAAATCTGCAACATTTCTTGGTAGTGCGACTATAATCGGAGTTGTATCGATTTTTGTACTTGGACTTTGGATTGATACTGATGATGAAGAAACTGAAATACCTGAAAAAAATGATTCAGAACTCAAAAGTAGAAATAAAAAACGTCTGCCTAAAAACAATAAATCTAAACGCAAAACATGAATTTGGCTAACCCCTAAAATCTAGGAACAAAACAATGAATATATTCGGCTGGAAAACAGCCGGGCGCGGGTTTCTGCGTCCGGTTTCTTCGCGTGCGCGGTTGGCGCGTGGGTATAGCGGCGCGGCGCTTTCGGGCGAATGGCCGCGATCATATGAGGCGCAGGTGCGCGATGGGTATCTGAACAATGCGATTGCCCAGCGTTCGGTGCGCCTAGTGGCCGAGGGCGCGGCATCGGCGGCGCTGACCGCGTCGGATGCGGCTGCGCTGTCGCTGGTTCGAACCACATCGGCTGGGCAATCGCTGATCGAAACGGCGGCGGTACACATATTGCTGCATGGCAATGCCTATATTGAGATAATGCCGGATCAAAA
>JAYWFI010000249.1:0-2430 GCA_043778865.1 Sphingomonadales bacterium | reverse complement strand
ACTAGTTCCTCTGACATGCTTGGATGTAATGCAACGGTGTCATCGAAATCCTGCTTGGTGAGCCCGGCTTTTACCGCAACCGCTGCCACCTGCAAAATTTCTGGAGCATCTGGGCCTATTAAATGGATGCCTAAGATTCTACCGCTACCCGCCTCACATATCATTTTATACAAACTACGTTCTGCACGGTGGGCAAATACATTTCTCATGGCGCGGAAATCGGAAGAATATACGTTGATCTCTGGAAATTTCTGACGTGCTTCGGCTTCGGTTAAACCCACTGATGCGAGCGGAGGCTGCGAGAATACTGCAGATGGTATACAGCCATAGTCAATCGTACGATTGGAATTGCCAAATACCCGGTCGGCAAACGCATGACCTTCACGTATCGCAACAGGGGTCAGCTGCACTCGGTCAGTCACATCACCCACGGCGTAGATGCTGTCACAGCTTGTGCGTGCTTCGTCATCCACAACGATTGCGCCTTTATTACTAACTTTCACGCCTGCATTCTCAAGACCCAAGCCATCTATTTTGGGGTGACGTCCCGTTGCCACCAAAACGGCATCGACGATGATCGGTTCTTTGCCGTGATTATCATATACCAACAGGCACCCATCATCGCGCTTTTCAATTTTGCTGATGCTAGAATTCAAGCGAATATTGATGCCCTTGGCCAAACTGATTTGGATCAAACGCTCAACAATTTGTTGGTCATAACCGCGAAGCAGTATTTCGGAACGATTCAGCAGTGTGACGTCACTGCCAAGCCCGTTGAATATTCCTGCAAATTCGTTGGCAATATATCCGCCGCCGTAGACCAGCAGCCGCTTCGGCAAAGCATCAAGGTGGAACATCTCGTTTGATGTCAACACATGCTCGTTACCATCAAAATCCGGAATATCGGGCCAAGCACCTGTTGCGATTAGAATATGTTTGGTTGTTATGGTCCTGCCGCCGGCCAAGCGCACTTCGTTAGGCCCGGTAATTTCGGCGCGCTCTAATATGCTTTCTACTTTATTGTTGGATAGCGTGTCTGAATACGCAGCATTGATCCGGTCAACATCTTTTAGCACATGATCGCGCAATTTGGCCCAATCAAACGTGGCATTTTCAATGGTCCAGCCATAATTGCGGCCATCCTCCAAATCTTCGGCAAAATGGGATCCATACACAAGCAGCTTTTTGGGCACGCATCCGCGAATAACGCATGTTCCGCCAACACGGTATTCTTCTGCTATCGCAACCTTTGCGCCATAACTGGCCGATATACGGGCCGCGCGCACTCCGCCTGAACCAGCGCCAATTACAAATAGGTCATAGTCATAGGTCATTTAGGTCAATCCTTACACGCAAGTATTTCTGTATTGTTTGCCACATAGATAAGCATTCAGATCAATACCAATGCCCATTCTCAATTAGCTTAATCGATTTATATACCGGCCTCTTTTATTAACGCCGTAGTCGATGGATCAAAATCGGATGATCCGTTATCACTTATGCTTTTGGCAATTTCTTTACCCAGCTCCACGCCGAATTGATCAAACGGATTAATACTCTGCATAACGGCATTCACAAAAGTGCGGTGTTCGTAAAATGCGATTAGCGCCCCAACGATTGAGGGCGTAACATCCTCAATTAGCAATGTCGTAGATGGACGGTCTCCGGCATAATTGCGGGCCAAATCATCAGACTTTTTGCCTGCCATCAACGCCGCGCCTTGTGCGAAACAATTGATCAGAAGTGTTTCATGATGCACCGGATCAAAATCATGCCCCGGCGTTTTGCTTGCAATAAACTCGACAGGTATCAAATGCGTTCCCTGATGTAGCAATTGAAATACAGCATGCTGCGCGTCTGTACCTACGCCGCCCCATGTCACAGGGGCGCTATTACGGCCAAGTGCTTTGCCATCTGCAGTAACTGATTTACCGTTCGATTCCATCTCAAGCTGTTGCAAATAATCAGGCAGCAAACGCAAACGTTCGTCATAGGCAAATACAGCGCGGGTTTGGCATGCTTTGACTTGCGCATAATATAGATCAACAAACGCCGCCATAATTGGCGCATTCTGCGTAATATCGGCGGATCTGAAATGCCGGTCCATAGCCGCTGCGCCCTCAAGCAGTTCTTCATACGCTGCCCAGCCAAGACCAATTGCAACTGGAAAACCGATAGAGCACCACACCGAATACCTTCCGCCAACGGCTTCGTTGAATGGCAATATCCTGCTTTCGTCTACGCCCCATTCCAACGCTTTTTCAGGATTGGCAGTCAGCGCAATAATGCGCCCTTGAGGATCGGCAACACCGGCATCGGCCATCCATTGCATCGCGCTTGCGGCATTCAACAGGGTTTCTGTGGTGGTAAATGTCTTTGAAGCGACGGCAATTATTGTTTTGTGCGGATCAAACTCTGATATGGCTTCGG
>JAYWFI010000248.1:0-3831 GCA_043778865.1 Sphingomonadales bacterium | reverse complement strand
CCATTTAATATATTACTCGCACAAATGCCGCATCAAAAGCTTAATTTAGACTTTGCGTTATCTCCATATGCCGAGAGCCTTCCACTAATTCACCGCGATCCATTTGACAGGTTACTAATTGCGCAGGCTTTGCACCACGACTTAACTTTGATAACGTCTGACAAAGAAATCCGCAAATATCCTGTACCCACAATTTGGTAAGGCCCCCGATCCCTATGTCCACAACTTCAAAAACACTTACCTTTGATACATCGACCAGCCGCGCGAATCCTACGCCGACACCGATGAAGCGGCTTACTGTGCCGCGTATCCGGCAGCGCAAGGGCGGAGAGCCGCTGGTGATGTTGACGGCATACACCGTGCGTATGGCGCAGCTGCTTGATCCGCACTGCGACATGTTGCTGGTCGGCGATTCGCTGGGCCAAGTGATCTACGGGCTGCCGCATACGGTGGGCGTAACAATGGAGATGATGGCGCTGCACGGCGCAGCGGTGGTGCGCGGTAGTTATCATGCGGCAGTGATCGTTGATATGCCGTTTGGTAGTTATGAGGCATCGCCCGAACTGGCATTTGCCAACGCCGCACGCTTACTTAAAGAAACCGGCGCAGCAGGCGTAAAGCTTGAGGGCGGCCGGGTTATGGCGCCGACGGTTGAATTTTTGGCATCGCGCGGTATTCCTGTTATGGCCCACGTGGGATTAACTCCGCAGGCCGTCAATATCTTGGGCGGATACGGCGTGCGCGGCAAAAGCGCGGAAGAAGCCAAATCGATTGTCGAGGACGCCGTTGCCATGAACAAAGCAGGCGCGTTTGCGATCCTGATTGAGGGCGTGATGGAGCCCATCGCCATCGAGATTACGCAGAAAGTTACCTGTCCCACTATCGGGATTGGCGCATCGGCGCGGTGCGACGGGCAGGTGCTTGTCACCGAAGATATGCTGGGATTATTTGAGCGTACGCCAAAGTTTGTAAAAAAATATGGTGCGATGTCACAGTTGGTGGAGGCATCGGTTCAGCAATATGCAGATGATGTTCGCGCGCGCGCGTTTCCAGGGCCCGATCAAATCTATACAGACAGCCAATAACACCATAAAAATAAAGGTATTTTACGAAGGGCTGGTATCGCGCTGACTCTGCGGCTAAAGAAACGCCTAAGCGATGAATACAGGAGGCCCTATTGGCTTTAACACCGAGTAAAATATTGGGTTCAGATCCAGCAAACAAGCGTGCTGCAACCGATGAAGTTTTCATGCGAGAGGTTGATGACGCGGTTCGGGCCAGCGATCTAACCAATTTTTGGAAAACATATGGCCGCTGGTTATTGGCGGCAATTCTTCTCGGCCTTGCGGCGTTTGCAGGCTGGATTTACTACCAAAACGATCTGCGTGCACAAGATGAACGGCAGGGCGAGGAATACATCACGGCCATCGACAAGCTGAATTCAGGCAAGCCAGAAGATGTAAAAGCCGCCCATGTGATGCTAGCGAAAATTGCCAAGGCAAAGCAGCCTGCATACCGCGCGATGGCGCAAATTACCGAAGCCAATATTTTGGCGGCAACCGATTTGAAAAAAGCCGCCGCTGCTTATGGCAAAGTTGCACAGGACGCCACATTGCCGCCGCCCTTTCGTGACCTAGCGCTGCTGCGTCAGACAACTGCGGAATATGACACATTACCACCTCAGCAGATTATTGACCGGTTAAAGCTGCTGGCAACACCGGGCCATCCCATGTTTGGCAGCGCCGGAGAGATGACTGCGATTGCCTATATGCAATTGGGTAAAGATAATATGGCGGGGCCGATATTTGCGCAGATCGCCAAACAAAAAGAATTGCCAGACAGCCTGAGAGACCGGGCAACACAAATGGCGGGATCGCTTGGCATTGATGCTGTTCAGCTTGATGAAAAGAAAGATAAGGCAACAGGCGAGAATTCTGGCACGGCAAATGCCTCGGCGAAAGGCGATACAAAGTGAGCAAAAATTTTAAGATAACCTTGGTGTTATGCGCATTGTCTCTGTTAAGCGCATCGTCTTTGTTAAGCGGATGCGCGGCCGTCAAAGGGCTTGCAGGCGGCGGAGATAAGAAAGCTACGCCAACCGTGGGCAATCGCATCGACATTTTGGGAACAGAGATCGATACTAAAGCTGATGTTAATTTAGCGAACTTGTCGGTTATCCTGCCGCCCGCCGAAGTAAATGCTGATTGGGCGCAACCCGGCGGCAATGCGGCAAAGTCTCCGGGACATGCAGCATTGGGTCAGGGCCTTGCGCGCGCATGGACAGCATCTGTTGCCGGCGGATCGAACCGCGCGCGTCTGGGCGCGGCGCCGGTGGTAAGCAAAGGCCGCCTGTATGTTGTGGATACTGCAGGCCAAGTCAGCGCATTTGATGCAGCGGGCGGCGCGCGCGCGTGGACCACAAACATCGAGGTGAGCAAAGACGGCCGGCCTTCTGCTTTTGGCGGCGGCGTTAGTTCCGATGGTGATATTGTATATGCCACAAACGGCGTTGGTGACGTCACTGCGCTTAAAGCAGATACAGGCGCGGTTATCTGGAAGAAACGTCCAGCAGGGCCGCTGCGCGGCGCGCCCACATTGTCGAATGGCAATGTCTATGTGATGACGCAAGACAACCAGATTTATGCTTTGCGCGCCGCAGACGGTGAGAGCGAATGGAACGAGTCCGGTCCTATTGGTGTATCGGGGATATTCGGTGTTGCGGCTCCTGCAGCCGGACAAGGAACGGTTATCGCCGGATATTCTACCGGAGAGCTTGCCGCATATCGTTACGAAAACGGACGCAGTGTTTGGAATGATTCGTTATCGCGTACTTCGATGTCGACCTCTGTTTCGACGTTAACCGATATTGATGCCGATCCAGTTATCGACCGCGGCCGCGTCTATGCGCTTGGCCAAGGCGGCCGGATGGCTGCCTATGAGCTGATCACCGGGCAGCGTATCTGGGAAATCAATATCGCGGGGATTTCGACGCCCGTTGTATCGGGCGAATGGGTGTTTGTGCTAACCAGTGATGCAAAGATGTTGTGCGTACAGCGCGCCAGCGGCAAGATCCGCTGGATATCACAGCTGGAGCGTTACAAAAAAGAGAAGAAGAAAACAGGCGCAATCACATGGCGCGGGCCCGTGCTGGCGGGCGGGCGTTTAATTACCGCCAACAGCGAGGGGCAAGTATGGTCGGTTAGCGTAGATCAAGGCGCGGCAACGCAGGTGTTTGATACTAAACGCCCAATATCAGTTGCGCCGATCGTTGCGGGTAACATGCTCTATCTACTTGATGATAGCGGTACTATTTCAGCATTTCGTTAAATCCGGTATTATCGCCGAAGCTATATTATTTGAAGGATATTAGGCAATGTTGCCGACGGTAGCCATTATCGGTCGCCCCAATGTTGGCAAGTCGACATTGTTCAACCGCCTTGTCGGTAAAAAACTTGCGCTTGTCGATGATACGCCCGGCGTTACGCGTGATCGCCGTGAAGGTGAAGGCCGCCTGTTTGATCTTGAGTTTAAGATTATCGATACGGCAGGCTATGAGGATGAAGATCCCGATACGTTGCCCGGCCGAATGCGGCAACAAACCGAGCGCGCGGTCGGCGATGCGCAAGTGGCATTGTTCCTGATTGACGGGCGCGCAGGGGTAAACCCGCTGGATGAAGAGATTGCCCGCTGGCTTCGCGGAAGCGCAACGCCGGTTGTGCTCGTGGTCAATAAGGCTGAGGGTAAGCAAGCCGATGATGGTATCCTCGAAAGCTATGCGCTGGGTTTTGGCGACCCGATTGCGATCAGCGGCGAGCACGGCGAAGGCATGGC
>JAYWFI010000247.1:0-17278 GCA_043778865.1 Sphingomonadales bacterium | reverse complement strand
GGTAAAGTTGAACAACAGTGTCATCTGCCTTGTTCATAACGCGGCGCGCGTTTATGGCAAAGACAAATGCCTCTTATTCTTGGTCTTGAATCCTCGTGCGATGAAACCGCCGCCGCTGTTGTTGGCAGCGACCGGAAAATATTATCCCATGCGCTGGCTGGGCAAGAGGATCATCACCGTGCTTTTGGCGGCGTTGTCCCTGAAATTGCGGCGCGCGCGCATGCCGACTTGATGATGCCGCTGGTACAAACTGCGTTGGCCAATGCGGGCAAACAGCTGGCTGATATTGATGCGATTGCCGCTACTGCAGGTCCCGGCTTGATCGGCGGAGTTATGGTTGGGCTGGTGACGGCAAAGGCACTGGCGATGGCGGCGGGAAAGCCGCTGATTGCGGTTAATCATTTGGAGGGCCATGCGCTGTCGCCTCGGCTGACCGATCCTACGCTCGAATTTCCCTACATGCTGCTGCTGGTATCGGGCGGGCATTGCCAGCTGCTGAGGGTGCACGGAGTGGGGCAATATGACCGGCTGGCAACGACCATTGACGATGCCGTGGGGGAGGCGTTTGATAAATCGGCTAAGATACTCGGTCTTGGGTTCCCCGGGGGCCCTGCAGTAGAGCGCGCGGCAATGATTGGTGACCCGAAATCTGTGCCGCTACCCCGGCCACTCAAAGGCGCAGACGAACCGCATTTCTCATTTGCGGGT
Organism: Sphingomonadales bacterium; assembly: GCA_043778865.1. Lineage (GTDB taxonomy): Bacteria > Pseudomonadota > Alphaproteobacteria > Sphingomonadales > Sphingomonadaceae > Sphingorhabdus_B. Next base: position 16,570 of record JAYWFI010000247.1, on the reverse strand, counting down.
CTTAAAAGTGCGGTGGTACGCGCGCATGATACCGGATTGCACCGCCCGCAAGATATCGCTGCATCGTTTCAAGCCGCGGTGGTTGATTGCCTTGAAGACAGACTGGAATATAGCTTGAAGCGCACCGAACCCGTTGCGGCCTTAGTTGTCGCAGGCGGAGTTGCTGCTAATATGGCGATCCGGGCGATGCTGGAAAAATTGGCTGCGCGCTATGCAATGCGGTTTGTTGCGCCGCCGCTTTGGCTATGTACGGATAATGCCGCAATGATCGCGTGGGCAGGTGCCGAACGCTTTGCTGCGGGCCTTACAGATCCGCTTGATGCTCCCGCACGCCCGCGCTGGCCACTTGATCCGCATGCGCCGCCTGCACGCGGGGCAGGTGTGAAAGCATGAGCGCACATATTTACCCAGTTGGCATTATCGGCGCAGGTGCATGGGGGACATCCCTGGCATCGTTGATCGCAGATATCCACGGCAAGGCATTGATTTGGTCGCGTAACGTCGAGGTCGTCAGTGCGATTAATAATATGCAAGCAAACCCGCTATATTTACCCGATGTCGCATTATCCCTGCATATTCGCGCGACCAGCGATATGACTGATTTGGCGCATTGCGGTATGTTGTTGGTTGTCACTCCGTCGCAACATCTACGCGGTGTGTTATCCATGCTGCCTGATACGTGCGTGCCGCTTGTGCTGTGCTGCAAAGGGATAGAAGCCAGCAGCGGTCAATTGATGATTGATGTCGCGGCGCAGGTACGCCCAAACAATCCGCTTGCCGTGCTGTCTGGCCCTACATTTGCGCATGAGGTTGCTGCACATAAGCCCACCGCAATTACGCTTGCATGCGGTGATAAGCAGCTTGGCGAAGTTATTATGCAGGCGATTGCGGCTCCGTATTTCCGGCCTTATTGGACAGATGATGTCACAGGCGCCGAGATTGGCGGCGCAGTTAAAAATGTGCTCGCCATTGCATGCGGCGTTGTGGACGGCGCGCAGCTGGGCCTGAATGCACGCGCTGCGTTAATTGCACGCGGCTTTGCTGAGATGCAGCGATTTGGTTTGGCCAAGGGAGCGCGCGCTGAAACTCTGGCGGGGTTATCGGGTCTTGGGGATTTGGTGCTGACATGTTCTTCAGACAGATCACGTAATTTTACGCTTGGTAGAGAATTGGGTCAAGAGCTGGGCCAAGAGCTGGGGAGAGGGCAGAAGTCAGCGGATTTGCTGCGCGGCCGCCATACCGTTGCAGAGGGAGCCGCCACCGCGCCCGTGCTCCTGAAATGTGCCCAAGAATTGGGCGTGGATATGCCTATTACGGCGGCGGTATGTGCATTGCTCGATGGCGAATTATCGGCGGTGCAAGCAGTGCACAAATTGCTAGCTCGGCCCCTTAAAGCCGAAGGGTGACACACTCCTACTTTGCGAGTATCTAAGTCAAATCAGGGGGCTAGATTTACTTTGTCAAATCAACAGAATGATGCGGATATTGCGGCGCTGGCCAAGGGCGGACGTACGAATATATTCGGCTTTCTGCTGCGGTTGGCGGCACGTATTCCGTTCCTGTTTATTGCCGGGCGATTATATGGACCCGAAGCATTGGGCCGTTTTGCCTATGCCATATTGGTTGTCGAATTTGTGGCGCAGCTGGCGACGTTGGGCATGCGCCGGGGGTTGGCCGAAGAACTATCACGCGATGAAAAACCGCATAATCATGTATTGGCAGATGCGTTGCTGACAACTATGATTGCAGCAATGCTGGGTGCAGGATTGTTGATTGCTGTGCCTAAGTTGATGTTTCCCAACAGCACTATAAATGGGCTTGACCGGTTTTTGCCGCTAGTGATCTTTGCTATTGTGGCCACCGATATTGCGCTGTCCGCACTGGCATACCGGTTTAACGTGGGCGCTACGGTTGCGGCGCGGGCGATTGTCGAGCCATGGACGATCAGCATCGCGGCGGCGGCGTTTTATTTTTATTCTGCACGTGACGGTTTGATCCTGTCTTATGTTGCGTCATTGTTTGCGGCTTTGCTAACGGCATTATGGCCGCTGCGCCAAAGTTACGGGTTGCCAGCAGGGTGGCGGCCTGATTTTGCTTATCTTGCCAAATTAACGCGGCGCAACCTGCCTCTTGCCGCGGCAGACGCAGCGGAATGGGGTAGCAGGCGGCTGGATATGGCGATATTGGGCTTGTTCGCATCGCCCGTTATTGTCGGCATTTACTATATCGCACAGCAAGTGGCCAGTCTGCCGCAAAAGTTAAAAACCAGCTTTGATCCGATCTTAGGCCCTGTTATCACACGCAATTTGAAGACGCGGCAATATGGCGAAATCGCCCGCCAAGTGGGCCAAGTGGGTTTTTGGATTATCGCGGCACAAGCGGGAATTGCATTGGCGCTTGGCATACCGGGCGAGGGCGTAATGGGGTTGATTGGCCCGGAATTTGTCGGCGGAACAGGCGCAATGGCATTCCTGCTTGCAGCCGAGGTTGCCGCTGCAACTGCGGTCGTTAGCGAATCTGCGCTTGTATACATGGCGCGGCACAGAAACCTGTTGATCTCTGCAGCGATGCTACTGCTGCAAATCGCGCTAAGCATATTGCTGATCAAATGCGTAGACTGGGTTGATATTAAGCTAGAAAAACGCGGACTATTTCAAGCCGCAGCAGTGGCGGCGGCTTTGATGCTGGCGCTTGGCATTGCATCGGCTGTAAAAGTGCGTTTACTGTCCAAACTTTTGAATGCACCGATCAGCATCTGGCGCCGGGCACTGGTGTATGCCGCTGCTGCCGCGACCATAGTTGGTGTGGGTGCAACTTACCTGCCCGAATGGATGGAGCTTGCATTCGGTGTTCCAGCAATACTGGGCCTGTATGGCTCGATCATATGGAAACGCGGATTTGGCGAAGATGACCGCGTGCTGTTTCGAAAGGGTAAGGCTACCTAATTCCTGATGCAATTTCCAAACAAGCATATATCGCAGCAGCACCGCGCTGTGACGCTGTGCGCGGATCGCTATTGTCGGCTGTATAAGCCATACGGTCCACTTGAATATCGCGGTAGTGTTTACCAATGCTGGCAAAGTCAGGTAGAATTTTTACCAGGGCTTCTGTTGATTTCACGACTGGGCCGTTACGCCAAAAATCATATGCCGCAGCGGTATCTGCAATATCTGCTGCTACTTTAGTGTGCACATCGATAAAAAAGCATGGACGCGGGCGGTATAGGAATTCGTAAATTTGGCTGCTGACATCGCCGATATAGGCGTCTGCGGATAGGGTATAACTCATATCGAACAGGCGCGCGCTTCTGGTATCTATCCGGATATTGGGCGCGCTGAGATATTTGGGATCAACATCGGGCCGCCGCCGCGTAACTTTATACTCAGGCGAGATGTGCACCGTTTTGGCAAACAGCATCACATGCGGCGCAAAGATCAGGTTATATTGGCCCGCATGCGTATAAAAATACTCCAATATCGCAGGGCCATGATCGAACCAGCTCGACATATGAGGGTCAAAGTGCGGGTTATACATAAATGTAGGCCGGTTATTATCAAAGAATTTCTCGGGCTCACGTCCGCGCAGTATGTCAAATTTAGCATACCCTATGATCCGGCAATCCTCAGCGCGCGCTGCCCCCGCCTCTGTCAATTGATCCACCACCTTTTGCCCGCTGACAAGGCATAGGTCGAAGGCTTTGAGCGCAGAGTGAACGGCGACATTACGGTCCCCGGATCCATGCGGTATATAGGCAAATCGCGGCGCGCCTTTATTGTGCCTGCGTCTGCTCCAGTGACGTTTCAAGGTAAGGCAGGTGCGTTCTGTTGATACGATCATTGCCGCTGCAAACAATGCTTTGCGGTACCAATATAGCCGGGCGATCCGCTGTACAGGTATAAGCTTGTTAACGGGCGATAACGCGCGCTGTATCCACACTGGCAATGACAAATCTAGCCACTTTAGCGCCAAGATTTGGGCATCATCTAGCAGCTTTTCAACTTCATGCCGGATGGCCGCGCTGCCTACTGCGGCAATGACTGGCGGGGCATCTGCCATCAACGCCAGCGCCCCTGCAATCCCCGCGCTGTGTGCCACTTGATGGCCCGCATCATGGTTAAATAGAAAGATAACAGGCCGATTATGCGGCATTGGCATCTTGTTTTTTTACGGTATTTATGGTGCGCGTTAATGCGGCATAATCCCAAAAGCGTAGACGTTTTAGGTATGCCCGGCGCAGCGTATCAAAATCAAGCGGAGAAGATTGCTCCATAATGTTAGCGTAATTAGTGAGCATTGCGGCAGAGTGGCCTGCACCTGACAACTGAAACCGTTTCACTAGCTTTCCAAATTCTTGTGCGATAAAATACGAAACATAGAACCGCACTGCTGGATCAGCGCCAACATTATAATTCAACAATTGCTCCTTAAAACCATGCAATGCATCTGCCAGATCATCATGTTTGGCGACATCGAAATAGTGGCGTGTTCGGGTTACAGATGTCATGATGCTGCCAGGCCTGATCCGGTAATATATCCAAGCATGCGGATCATAATAGTAGCTTTTGCAGCGTAGCAATAACCAAGGGATCGTTGCGATATCCTCAAATGTTTTGCCAACTGGAAACCGCAAATCATCGTGGCCTGATCCTTTGATCCATAACTCGCGCTTTGATACTTTAAGCCATGCATACATTTTGCGATACTTGAATGCCCCTAATAGAAATTTTTGCAAATCCTGGCCGTAATGCCCGCGAAATCCGGGAAACGATTTTTTGAACAAGGAACGCCGTTTTTTATAATCAAACAGGATGATGTCTGGCCCGGTTCCATATATGCGTTGACCGGTAATAATTGCCTTTAACCGCGATAGTGATCGATCAAGTAGATAATCGTCGGAGTCAATAAACCATATGTATTCCCCGCGCGCAGCATCCAGCAACGTGTTGCGTGCTGCGCTAAGGCCGCTGTTTTTGCTGTGCTCAATCAGTTTTATATGATCAGGATATTGCAGCGCCAATTCTTGGCAAACTGTCCAGCTGTTATCGGTGGAACAATCATTCAGTAGGATGATCTCAATCCCATCACCGGGTGCCTGATCCATTATCGACAGGATGCATTCGTGCACATAAGGCCCCACATTATATACAGGTACCAATATGCTGAGCCAAAGCGAAGCTGTATGCATAGAGGCAGTTTCCTTGTTACAATGATGCTTAGCCGGTAAACAATTGCTGCACACTGTGCAAATTAAAGTGGTATCATTGCTGTGTTTGCTTATGGATATTGCCATATATGGCCAACCCCAAAAACTCTGTTCCCGCGCAATCACCGGGCTGGCGCATTGTGCGTAACGGCGGTTGGTTGCTGGGCGGCAAGACGGTTGGCGCGATATTATCAGTTGTATATCTCGCGATGATTACCCGCAGCCTTGGGCCGGAGGGCTTTGGTAGGTTCGCTCTAACTTTCAGCTTTGCGCAGGCTGTTGGCGGGTTAATATCGTTTCAGACAGGACAGATTATCATTCGGTACGGCACGCCGCTGGTATTGAAAAAAGCCGATGATGATTTTGCACAGCTGATCTGGATATGCCTGATGATGGATACGCTAGGCGTAATCGCGGGCAGTGGGCTAACTGTGCTTTGCGTGCTTGGCCTGTCTGTATATTATGGCTGGGGCATACAGATCATTATCCAGATTATCGTTTTTACGGTGGTGATGTTATTGGCTACGCGCGGCACTAGCATTGGCATACTGCGTGTGCATGACAGATTTCGTGACGCAGCACTTGCCGATACGTTGGTGCCAATTATCCGGTTTGCGGGCGTTGGTGTAGGGTTATTATTTGGGCCAACAATCATCTGGTTTCTGGCCATATGGGTGATGTCCGAAATTACTGCCACTGCGATTATGTGGGCGGTAATATGGCGCACAGTGCCGATACGGCTGGCCCAGCAACGTATAAGATCTATACCGGAATATTACCGAAAATATCCTGATCTCACGCGCTTTGCCGGATTTACCAATTTAACTTCTTCTCTTCGTATAATGAGCCAGCAAATCATTGTTCTTGTCGTCGGATTTTACGCAGGTGCGGCGGCCGCTGGATTTTTTCGTTTGGGCCATCAATTGGGGCAGGTCCTGGCGCGGATTGCCGACGGCCTATCGTTTACGGTATTTGCAGAATATAACCGGATAACAAATCAAGACGGCGCGCATGCCGCACGATCAATGATTGGCAACACAATGCGGGTCACTTTGATAAGCGCAGCAATATTGCTCATGATCCTCACGCTGAGTGGGAAATATTTAATCACGAAGATTTTCGGGGTAGCATATCTTCCGGCTTATCCGCTTGTCCTGCTGCTTGGCGGGGCGGCGGCGGTACAGGTTGGTGCAATGGCGTTGGAACCCGTGTTGATAACGCACGGCAAAGCGGGCTGGGTTCTCCTGTGTAATTTGGCAGGCGCAGTAACAATGGCGCTATTATTAATTATTCTGATGCCTACTTATAGTGTCGTGGGCGCAGGTATTGCTGTTGTTTCAGGCGCTTTAATTACGGCATTGTTCCTATCGGCCATTTACCGCCGTTAATTATTGGTGTGTAAATCTCAGCACATCATCCACCACAGGCGCGCGATTGCGAAATGGATTGGATAGCGCCATGACGATGCCGGTATGGTCGACTCCAGAGTAGATCTTGACGCTAGCTTTTCCGCCAGCAGCCTTAATTGCGGTGGCTAGCGCGGTGGTATTGCGGGGCAGCACTGTTGTATCTTTATCTCCCGTTAGCAGCAGCATAGGCGGCGCATCCCTGCGAACGTAATTGATAGGCTGTGTTTGCGATAACTGCGGCCATTGGCCTAAAGCGGTTTTAGTTGCATCCCCTGTAAACGGCAAGAAATCATAGGGACCCGCCAACCCGATAATCCCCTTTATTGCCGAACTGTCCATGTCGCAACGCGCCAGATATTGCGGATCAAGCGCAGCCAACATCGCGATATGCGCGCCCGCGCTGTGGCCCATTACGTATATTTGTGCGGGATCACCGTGATACGCGGTTATTTTATGGTATGCCCATGTAATCACATCAGCGGCGTCCTGCACGAATGTGGGAAAACGGTGTGCGGGTGATTTTCTGTAATCCGCAACAATGGTGACAAAACCCTTTGCCGCAAACGCGCGCCCCACAAAAGCATAGCTTGCGCTGTCGCCGCTGCTCCATGTTCCGCCATGAAAGAATATCATCACACGCTGCGCAGAGCTGCCTGCTTTGGTGACAGGTGTATAGACATTGAGCTTTTGCCGTTCGTCTGTGCCGAATGCTATGCCTGTTTCGACGGTATATTTGGAATGCGTGCCGTTCCAGTAAACGCGGTCGGCAAAGTTCAGCTTTTGCGGTCCAGTCCACTGGCTGAACCAAATGGCAAAGATGGCAATCGCAATGAACAAAGCGAATATGAAGTATTTGATCATGCGCGATATGTGTCCGAACATGCCCGCAATCGCAATACTATTTTGTCGCATATGTTTCATACAAAAACGGCCCCGAAATTCGGAGCCGTCTTGTTTGTATAGCAGCAAAGTTTAGCGTTTTGAGAACTGGAAGCTCTTACGCGCTTTGGCCTTGCCGTATTTCTTACGCTCAACAACGCGGCTGTCGCGGGTCAGGAACCCAGCGGCCTTTACAGGCGAGCGCAATGTTGGTTCGTAACGGGTCAACGCTTGGCTGATGCCGTGCTTAACCGCACCGGCTTGACCAGAGAGACCGCCGCCCTTTACGGTTGCCATGATATCATACTGACCGCGGCGCTCGGTGATGTCGAACACTTGATTTATGACCAGTCGCAGCGTGGGGCGTGCGAAATATACTTCTTGATCGCGGCCGTTGACGATGATTTTGCCAGTGCCAGGCTTCAACCAAACGCGAGCAATTGCGCCTTTGCGGCGGCCTGTTGCATATGCGCGGCCTTGTTTATCAAGAACTTGTTCGCGCAAAGGTGTAGTAGCTTGTGCAGGTGCAACAGGCGCAGCGATCGTTTCCAGATCGGACAGTGAATTTGCGATGTCTGACATTATACACGCACCTTGTTTTTAGTGTTCATGGAACCAACATCAAGCGCTTGTGGCTGCTGCCCATCATATGGATGCGCGGTACCTGCAAACACATGCAATGCGCGCATTTGTGCGCGGCCGAGCGGCCCGCGCGGCACCATGCGCTCAACGGCTTTTTCAAGCACGCGCTCAGGAAACTTACCATCCAATATTTTGGCAGGCGATGTTTCTTTGATCCCGCCGATGTAGCCAGTGTGACGATAGTAGCGTTTGTCCGTTAATTTATTACCGGTGAAGCGTACTTTTTCGGCGTTGATGACAATCACATGATCGCCGCAATCAACATGCGGTGTGTATATGGGCTTAGTTTTACCGCGCAGGATATTAGCGATCAAGCTAGCCACACGGCCAACAACAAGGCCGTCGGCATCAATAATGACCCAGCCTTTTTCGACATCCTGCGGACGAACTGATTTTGTTATTTTAGACAGCGTTTTCATGGGCGCCTAATCGAACCTCCGATGTAATAAGATAGAGACAGCAACTGCGCCATCCCTTATTAAAGTCTCAGTGGCGATTGAGTATCTAATAGTCAAGCAAAAGTGCGGGTTTCGAAGCGGGTAAAATAATACCCTACGCTAAAGCTGGCTGCATGTGTCTATTACCCGTTGTTACCGCGGCTCGTTGTTGTCCCAAAATATGAGCGCCGCGCGCCACGCTTGCAACTAGCAATGCGCCTACTGCTTGATGCAGTACCGCCAATACAATACCTACACCGCTCATAACCGTTGCAATGCCAAGTAGTATTTGAAAGCCTAGCGCGACATGTATAGCGACCGACGCCGAACGAGCGCCTGTTGCTTTCACTCGGCGCGCCATCAGGATCAGCGCAACAAATGCGACCCATGCCCACCAACGATGAATAAAGTGAACTAAGTAAGGATCATTTGCCGCTGCAAATAATGTGCCTGCGCTCCAGTCCACACCTTCTGGAAATAAACGGTCATTCATCAGCGGCCAAGTATTTGAAACTTGGCCTGCATTCATGCCCGCCACCCAAGCACCAAATAGTAACTGAATAAATATCACCGCTAAAATGGCTCCTGCAAAACTCACCATTCTTGCAGGCTTTGCTTCTGGATCACGCATTAGCGTTTTCAAATCCAGCGCAGTCCACACCAAACCAGCCATAATAAATAATGCAGTTAACAGATGTATCGCAAGTCTAAAATGGCTAACGTCGGTACGCTGCGTTAGGCCTGATGATACCATCCACCAACCAATCGTTCCCTGCAACGCTACAAGCATTCCAATACCAAAGATACGGCTTGCGTACCCGGCAGGAATTTTCCGCGAGATGACAAAAAACAGCCAAGGTAAAATCAATGCCATTCCGACTACGCGGCCCAAAAGTCTGTGTACCCACTCCCAAAAGAATATGAACTTAAATTCGGCCAGGGCCATGCCTGCTGGACCGTTAATTTGCGTGTACTCCGGTATTGCTTTGTACTTGTTGAAAGCTTCCATCCAAGCGGCTTCGCTCAATGGCGGCAGAGTTCCTGTTACAGGCTTCCATTCTGTTATCGATAGACCTGATTCGGTAAGCCGCGTTATCCCCCCCACAACAACCATAGCGAAAACCAATAAAGCGGCAAACAACAACCAGTTCGCAATTAGGTTTGGGCGGGCTTTTGCGGGCGAGAGTTGGAGTGCGTTCATCATCCCGATATGCCGTTAAGTACTGCACGATGCAACCATGCTAACGACGTAACTGTGTTGCGAAAAATGCATTTTGAAAGCGAATGATATATTGTAACCTTAGCCGAATCATGTAATAGCAATTTTATGGAAAGAGCATATTGGCGAAATTGGACATGGGACGGCCTCGGCCTGAGCGTTGCTGGGCTATGCTTTATGCACTGTTTGGCAACTTCAGTTTTAGTCGTCATCTTGGCGACTGCGGGTGGTTTTTTGGTTAATCCGATAATTCATGAAGCCGGTTTGGCTTTGGCTATAGTTTTTGGTTCTCTTGCGCTGGGTAAGGGTGCCCTCGATCATGGCCTTATGTTGCCCGCTGCAATTGGTTCGCTTGGTATCGGGATTATGGCTGGTGCATTGACTTTGCCGCACAGTACAATCGAGGTATTTTATACAATGCTGGGTGTGGGAATATTATCACTTGGGCATATTCTAAACCACCGCGCTACTTTGTAAGCGATCTACAATTCTGGCATATGGTTTGCGTTGCTATTTAACCAGTCTCATCTTATCTTGCCGATATGGAACAACACAAACATCATGAACATGCAGGCGAATCGCTAACAAGCGCTGCGAAACAGGCATTACTCGGTGCCGGCGAGCAATGGACTGATATGCGGGCGGACATCTTTGCAGTGCTTGCTACGTTTGAAAAACCAGCATCCGCTTATGATATTGCCGACTTGGTATCGCAGCGGCGCGGCAAGCGTGTGGCCCCCAATAGCGTGTACCGCATATTAGATCTGTTTGTCGGTACCAACCTGGCCCGCCGAGTGGAAAGCAGCAATGCCTATATTGCCAACTCGCACCCCGGATGTTTGCACGACTGTATCTTTTTGATTTGTGATAACTGCGGCGGCGCAACGCATATCGATGATGATAAACTTTCGGGTACTGTTCGCGATGCTGCGACTGCTGCGGGGTTTGCAAATGTGCGCCCCGTTATTGAGGTACGCGGCAAATGCGGCGATTGTGATTAATGCAGCCTAGATTATAGCCTTTGATCGCAAATTCAAAAAACAATACACCTGTTGATATGAAGTCATTCGACACGTCTAATTTTTGGGGTTATGGCTGATTACTATGGCAATAACTTCTGATACTCCGCTTTTGGATGTGGTTAATATACCGTCCGATCTTCGTAAACTACCCGTGGATAAATTGCGCCAATTGGCCGATGAGCTTCGTGCGGAGACAATATCTGCGGTATCAGTGACAGGCGGGCATTTGGGCGCGGGACTGGGCGTTGTAGAGCTTACTACAGCAATTCATTATGTTTTTAACACACCGCAAGACCGTCTAATTTGGGATGTTGGACATCAATGTTATCCGCATAAAATATTGACCGGCCGCCGTGACCGTATCCGTACATTACGCATGGGCGGCGGATTATCTGGCTTTACCAAACGCAGCGAAAGCGAATATGATCCGTTTGGCGCGGCGCACAGTTCAACCTCTATTTCTGCGGCATTAGGCTTTGCAGTTGCCAACAAGATAGCAGGTAAGCCGGGCAAAGCCATCGCCGTAATCGGCGACGGCGCGATGAGCGCGGGCATGGCATACGAAGCGATGAACAATGCCGAAGCAGCAGGCAATCGGTTGGTCGTGATCCTCAATGACAACGATATGTCAATCGCGCCTCCAGTGGGCGGGTTATCAGGTTATTTGGCGCGACTGGTATCTTCCAGTGAGTATCTCGGCTTGCGGAGTATGGCATCAAAACTGACAAAGAAATTCTCTCGCCGCATTCATCGCACAGCCGCAAAGGCCGAAGAATTTGCCCGCGGCATGGCGATGGGCGGGACATTGTTTGAAGAGTTGGGCTTTTATTATGTAGGTCCGATTGACGGCCACAACCTTGATCACCTGATCCCCGTGCTCGAAAATGTACGCGACAATGCCGACGGTCCCGTGCTCATTCATGTTGTTACCCAAAAAGGTAAGGGCTATGCGCCTGCCGAGGCGGCAGATGACAAATATCACGGCGTTGTAAAGTTTGACGTTATCACGGGCAAACAAGATAAAGGTGCTGGCGGCGGTCCGCCTGCGTATCAGAACGTGTTTGGCGAAACACTGGCCAAGCTTGCTGATACTGACCCGCGGATTTGTGCAATTACGGCTGCGATGCCATCTGGTACAGGCGTGGATAAATTTGGCGCTGCGCATCCGGATCGTAGCTTTGACGTGGGTATAGCCGAACAACACGGCGTAACCTTTGCCGCTGGGCTTGCGGCACAGGGTATGCGTCCGTTCTGCGCCATATACTCCACCTTCTTGCAACGCGCTTATGATCAGGTGGTGCACGATGTTGCTATCCAGAATCTGCCTGTCCGCTTTGCGATTGACCGTGCGGGCTTGGTTGGCGCAGATGGCAGTACGCATGCTGGATCGTTCGACGTTACGTATCTTACTACGCTGCCCAATTTTGTTGTTATGGCGCCCAGTGATGAGGCTGAATTGGTACATATGACCTATACTGCTGCATTGCATGATAGCGGTCCGATTGCGTTCCGGTATCCGCGCGGCAACGGTACAGGCGCTGCGTTGCCCGATGTGCCGCAGCAATTAGAGATCGGCAAAGGCCTGGTTGTGCGCGAAGGTAAGAAGATTGCCATTATGGCGCTGGGCACACGTCTTGGTGAGGCATTGAAGGCCGCAGACATATTGGATGCCAAAGGACTTAGCACTACCGTTGCCGATATGCGATTTGCCAAACCTCTCGATGAAAACCTGATCCGGCATCTGATTGCCACGCATGAGGTTGTGATTACCGTCGAAGAAGCCGCAATCGGCGGACTTGGCGCACATGTGCTAACCTTGGCCAGCGACCTTGGTTTATTAGATGCGGGCCTAAAAATTCGTACCTTACGCTTGCCCGATATGTTCCAAGAACAAGAAAGCCCGCAAAACCAATATGACGAAGCCGGCCTAAACGCCCCGCAAATCGCCGATGCCGTACTAAAAGCGCTCCGTCATAACAGCGCCGGTGTTGAAGAGGCTGGAGTGCGGGCTTAGTTCGAGCAATATCTAAATAAGCCGCACAATATCGCCGTATGCTGCAAGTAGTTTATCTGACGTAATAAGTTTTATCCCCTCAACTGTCGCTTGTGCAACTAAAGCACGGTCAAACGGGTCTTTGTGGATAGCTGGTAAGCTGTGAACAGCAACAGCGTGTTGTCCATTAAACGCTAGTTCTTCTAATCCTTCAGCCGTGAAATCAAGCCTAACCTGTGCTGGATCAATTTGAAAATCAGGTTTTCGTTGTGCCGATTTAATTGATATTTCCCATATCGAAAGTGAGCTGAAAACCGGAATATTGTTACTATCCGCCAATTCTTCCAATATGGTAACAGGCAGACGTTCTGGCTCATTTAGTAGCCACAGCATTATATTAGTATCAATAAGCAGCCTCACGATTTGCCATTGTGAAACATGTCTTCGATTTCATCATGCATCATAGTGTCAAAATCATCAGGTACTTTGAATTTTCCGCGCATTGATCCAAACGCTCTTTTTAGTGGTGCATGACAATCATCAGAAATCGCTTCAACCTTAACCATCGGTTTTCCGGCTTTGGCAATAATAAACGGCTCGCCCGCAACGGCCATCGCAATTAATTTCGACAGCTGCGTTTTCGCATCGTGAATGTTGACAGTGAGCACCGTACTTCTCCGCTAAACTTAGTCCACTAAACTAAGCTAGGCTAGTCCGGTTGTCAAGTTTTAGGAACTGCGCCTACCGTTACTTTGGAACGGCGGCCTGTGCGCTTTGGCCGTCACCTTCGGGCGCGGCGATGATGTCGCGGGTGACGCTACCTTTGTTTACCGTGTTTGTTTGCGGGTCACCCACAGCGGTGCGGATGCCCAGTTCCGATGATCCGGCTGAACCAATCACGGCGCTTTCGGCGGCCGACCGCGCCGCAGGACCTCCGAATAACGCTTCCAGAACTTGTTCCTGCGTCCCTGTTTCTTGCGGACGCGGCGCACCGGGTTTAGGCGGTGTAAGCGAGAAATCAGGCGGAACTGCCAAAGGCGCAGAACGTGATACCGCGAATTCATCGGGGCGCTTGCGGTCAAATAGCCCGTTTGAGCTGCAACCTGCAAGGCCGATCACTCCAATAAGGCCCACCAAGATCAAACCAGATTTACGCATATTTCAACACTCCAAATTCTATAGTAAGCGGCCATAAAGCAAACTCAGCCTTTATGGCTGCTGAACCTCTGACCCCTCTTTGCGCATGAAGAACGCGCGGGCAAGCAATATTACCACGCCGATGCTAATCGCGGCATCGGCAAAGTTAAAGATTTGAAACGGGCGGAACTCGCCAAAATGCAAATCGAGATAGTCCGCAACATACCCATAGCGCACACGGTCTACGATATTTCCGCACGCTCCGCCTTGGATTAGCGCCAACGCCAGCGCTTCTCCGCGCGCCTTTTCCCGCCACATCCATACCGCAACGATCGTAGCGATAAGAGCGGTGAGGCCGACCAGCATCCACCGCTGAGTATCGCTGCCTGCGGTCAGGAACCCCATCGACACGCCCCGGTTTTCTGCCCACGCAAACCGAAAAAACGGGTGCAGATGGATGAAATGCCGGCTTTTTAGATCGAGCGGTACGATCATTGCGTACTTGATTGCCTGGTCCGTGATGAAGATAAAGGAAGCGAGCATGATCGCTTGCAGGCGGAATTTGGGAGCGGTGCTCATAGCATAATCTCCGCGCTGCCGCGTCTCGCGCAGAGCGTGCCGTCGTCGATGACTTCGCCGTAATGGACAACGTCATGCTGAACTCGTTTCAGCATCCACTGTGCAGCCAAGGCGTAGCTATGCTGAGAAATGGACCCTGAAACAAGTTCAGGGTGACGGAGTGTAGCAACCTCATGCACCGATCACATCCTTACACCGCCCGCACAGCGCGCCGTCGCCTGTCACTTCGGGAAGGTGGCGCCAGCACCGGCCGCATTTGTTGTTGGTTGTTTTGGTTGCTAGAAGCCCCTCACCGAGTACCACATCAGAAACAATAAATAACTCTGCCAAATCGACTGGTTCAGCATTGTGACGTTCGTCCGTGTAAGGCAATTCTGTTATTACTGAACATTCAAGACTGGACCCTACAACCTTATCCCGACGCATAGGTTCTATTGCACCTGTGACTTCGGTTCGTTTTGCACGAAGTAATTGCCACTTCTCCGCCAATTCCTTATTGACCCAACCCGCATCAACCTCCGGCCACTCTTGCAAATGCACACTCTCTGCATCCACCCCAAACCGGCTCTGCCAAATTTCCTCCGCTGTAAACACTAGCACCGGCGCAGCATAGCGCACCATTGCATGGAACAATATGTCCAAAACCGTCCGGTAAGCCATCCGCTTGGGATTACTCACCGCATCGCAATACAGGCAGTCCTTACGAATATCGAAAAAGAACGCCGACAAGTCTTCATTGGCAAAATTGGTCAGCAGCTTTACGTAGGTATTGAAGTCATAATCGTCCACTGCCGTCCGCAGCTTCGCGTCCATGTCCGCAAGCAAATGCAGCACATAGCGTTCCAACTCTGGCATGTCCGCGACATCCACCCGCTCCGCCTCGCTAAACCCATCGAGCGCGCCCAGCATATAACGGAACGTGTTGCGCAGTTTGCGGTATTGATCCGACACACCTTTCAGGATTTCGTCGCCGATCCGGTGGTCCTCGGTATAATCGACCGACAGCGCCCATAGCCGGATAATGTCCGCACCGCTGTTCTCCATAATCTTTAGGGGGTTGATGGTATTACCCAGCGATTTGGACATTTTCATGCCCTTTTGGTCCATCGTAAACCCGTGGGTTAGCACGGCTTTGTAAGGTGCATAGCCGCGTGTGCCGCTACTTTCGAGCAAGGATGATTGGAACCAGCCGCGATGTTGATCGCTGCCCTCAAGGTATAAATCCGCCCACGGCCCGATATGATCTGCAGGCCGTGTCAAGTCAGGCCAGCGCCCGCTTTCGAGCACGAATGCGTGGGTGCAGCCGCTGTCAAACCACACGTCAAGAATGTCCTTAACGCGCTCATAATCGGCGGCATCATAATTGCTGCCTAGATATTCCTGTGCCCGCGCGTCGCTCCATGCGTCAACGCCGTGTTCCCGTATGCCCGCGATAATGCGCGCGTTTACAGCAGGGTCGCAGAGATAGACTCCAGTCTTGCGGTTTACAAACAACGTAATCGGCACGCCCCAAGCGCGTTGGCGGGACAGCACCCAGTCGGGGCGGCCCTCAACCATCGAGTTGATCCGGTTGCGCCCTTTTTCAGGAACCCAGCGGGTATCGGCAATGGCGGTGAGGGCGCGAGTGCGAAGCGTTCTCTTACTTCCGTCACCCTGAACTTGATTCAGGGTCCATTTCTCTTCATCAATCGAAGAGTTGTTGGGCGCGGTGGATGCTGAAACAAGTTCAGCATGACGGGGATGTGAATTGTCAGATAAACTATCCAAATCCTTATCCATCGGCACAAACCATTGCGGCGTGCAGCGGTAGATTACCTTGGCCTTGGAGCGCCACGAGTGTGGGTAGCTGTGCTTGTAATCCGCCGATGCGGCAAGCAATCCGCCTGCCTCGCGTAACGCCGTGCAGATTGGCCCATCAGGCGCGTTGAACTTGGGGTTGATCACCGACCCCTGCCCGCCGAGCCACGCCCAATCGTCTTTATACTTGCCGTCTGCTGTTACGGCGAAAACGGGTTCGATGCGATTCGCTTTGCAGAGGTCAAAATCATCC
>JAYWFI010000246.1:0-13795 GCA_043778865.1 Sphingomonadales bacterium | reverse complement strand
GGCAAAGCTTACATGACAAAAGCCGCCGGAATTGGAGCAGACGAAGACATTGCAAAATGGCAGAGAAATTGGATGGCTAGTTTTATGTCAGATCAACCTGCCGAAATGAAATTACTAATGGATGATCTAGCCGTGTACAAAAATAGCAAATCAAAAAAGATGAACCGCAAATGACACACTACCCAACTCCCGAACACGAACGCCTTGCCCGCGAGGGCATGTACCGTCCTGAATTTGAAGGCGATGCATGCGGCGTTGGCCTGATCGCGGCAACTGATGGCAAAGCATCGCGGCGCGTTGTGGCGCATGCGATTGACGCGTTGAAAGCGGTTTGGCATCGCGGTGCGGTTGATGCAGATGGTAAGACTGGTGATGGCGCAGGCCTACATATCGACTTGCCCGAACGGTTTTTTGATGATGCAATTGCGCACAGCGGCCACCGCCCGATGCCGAACCGTTTGGCTGTGGGCATGGTGTTTTTGCCGCGTACAGATTTGGGCGCACAGGAAAATTGCCGCACCATCGTTGAGGCCGAGGTTATTGATGCAGGCTATACCATTTACGGCTGGCGTCAGGTGCCTGTTGATGTGTCAGTAATTGGTGACAAGGCACAATCGACGCGGCCTGAGATTGAGCAGATTATGATCGCGGGCCCCTTAAAAATAGGTGATGGCCCCGATGAACAAAGCATCGCTGAGTTTGAAAAGAACCTATATCTCGTCCGCCGCCGTATTGAAAAGAAGATTATTGCGGCACAAATACGCGATTTTTATATCTGTTCGTTGTCGTGCCAGTCGATCGTTTACAAAGGCCTGTTTCTTGCCGAGAGCCTGTCAATATTTTACCCTGACTTGCAGGATGAACGCTTCATAAGCCGCGTTGCGATATTTCATCAACGTTATTCCACCAATACATTTCCGCAGTGGTGGCTTGCCCAGCCGTTCCGTAGCCTGGCGCATAACGGCGAGATAAACACTATTCGCGGCAATCAAAACTGGATGAAAAGCCACGAGATCAAGATGGCATCAATTGCGTTTGGTCCGCATTCCGATGATATCAAGCCCGTCATTCCGGCGGGATCATCCGACACTGCGGCATTGGACGCTGTGTTTGAAACGCTGGTCCGTTCAGGCAAAGAAGCGCCCACGGCCAAACTGATGCTGATCCCTGAGGCATGGCAATCCAACGATCAAATGCCCCCTGCACACCGCGCAATGTATGAATATATGGCGAGCGTTATGGAGCCGTGGGATGGCCCCGCCGCATTGGCGATGACAGATGGCCACTGGGCCGTAGCGGGCGTCGACCGCAATGCGCTTCGGCCGCTGCGTTACTGCCGCACGTCGGATAATCTGCTGATTATCGGCAGTGAAACTGGCATGGTTGTTGTGCCTGAGTCCACGATAATTGAAAAAGGCCGCCTTGGGCCGGGCCAGATGATTGCAGTGAACCTAGAAGAGGGACAGCTTTACCGTGACATTGAGTTAAAAGACCGGATCGCCGCAGAGCAAGATTACGCGTCGTTAGTGGGCGGTTTCCGCAAGATAACTGACTTGCCCGATACACCTGATAATACTCCTTCATGGAGCCGCGCTGAATTAACCCGCCGCCAGATTGCAGCAGGCATGTCGCTTGAGGACATTGAGATGATCCTAGCGCCGATGATAGAGGACGGCAAAGAAGCCATTGGATCAATGGGCGATGACACTCCGCTTGCCGTAATAAGCGACAATCCGCGCCTTATCAGTCACTTTTTCCGGCAGAATTTCAGTCAGGTAACCAATCCTCCGATTGATGCCTTGCGTGAACGGCACGTCATGAGTTTGAAGACGCGGTTTTCAAATCTAGCCAACATACTTGAAGAAAGCAGCCAGAACGGCGATGTGCTGGTGCTCGACAGCCCCGTTTTAACCAATAGCGACTACCACAAATTGCATTCTGCATTTGGCAATTTAGCAGCCGAAATCGATTGTACTTATAACGTTTCTGAGGGCCAAGAGGGCCTGCGCGCGGCAATCACGCGTATCCGCGAAGAAGCCGTCGCTGCTGTACGTTCGGGCAGAAGTGAGCTGTTCCTCACCGATATCAACGTCAACGAAGACCGCGTAGCGATTGCCATGATCTTGGCAGCGGCCGCTGTACATACACACCTTGTTCGCAACGGCCTGCGAAGTTATTCGTCGATTAATGTGCGCGCCGCCGAATGCCTTGATACTCATTATTACGCAGTATTAATTGGTGTGGGCGCAACGACGGTTAACGCCTATGTAGCAGAGGCCAGCATTGCTGATCGTCATAGCCGCGGACTATTGGGCAACATGTCGCTAAGCGGGGCAATTCAAAACTACCGCACGGCGATCAACGAAGGCTTGCTAAAAATCATGTCCAAAATGGGCATTGCGGTTATCTCTAGCTATCGCGGCGGGTACAACTTTGAAGCTGTAGGTTTATCGCGCGCGTTGGTGCAGGACTTCTTCCCTGGCATGCCCAACAAAATATCGGGCGAAGGATATGCGTCGCTTTATGTCAATGCGCGCGACCGCCATACCGATGCGTTTGATAGCGCTGTTGCGCGCTTACCTGTGGGCGGGTTTTATAAACAGCGTAAGGACGGCGAGGAGCATGCCTATTCCGCTGGATTAATGCACTTGCTACAATCGTCTGTCGCCAACGATAGCTATTCTACATATGCACAATTTGTTGCATGTGTTCGTGAATTACCGCCGATATATTTACGGGATCTACTTGAGTTCAACTTTGCGCAGGAACCTGTGCCAGTGGATGAAGTTGAGGCGATCACTGAAATACGCAAACGGTTCGTAACACCGGGAATGTCTTTAGGCGCACTATCTCCTGAAGCACATGAAACACTCGCGATCGCAATGAACCGGATCGGCGCAAAAGCTGTATCGGGCGAAGGCGGCGAAGATAGCAAACGATTTAAGCCTTATGAAAATGGGGATAATGCCAATAGTGTCATCAAACAAGTTGCATCTGGCCGCTTTGGCGTAACAGCAGAGTACCTTGGCGCTTGTGAAGAGATTGAGATCAAGGTCGCCCAAGGTGCGAAACCAGGGGAAGGCGGACAGCTACCTGGGTTCAAGGTCACCGAAATGATTGCACGATTGCGGCACTCAACACCCGGCGTCACGCTTATTTCACCGCCACCGCATCACGACATCTATTCGATCGAAGATTTGGCGCAGCTAATTTATGATTTGAAACAGATTAACCCGCGCGCCCGTGTCTGCGTCAAACTTGTCAGTGCAGCGGGCATCGGCACGATTGCAGCGGGCGTTGCCAAAGCGCATGCCGACGTCATCCTGATATCCGGCAATGTCGGCGGCACAGGCGCATCTCCGCAGACTAGTATTAAATACGCAGGCACACCTTGGGAAATGGGCCTGTCCGAGGCAAACCAAGTGCTGACCCTAAATGGCCTGCGCCACCGCGTAAAACTGCGCACCGATGGCGGCCTCAAAACTGGGCGTGATATCGTAATCGCAGCGATTTTGGGCGCGGAAGAGTTTGGTATTGGTACGCTATCGTTGGTTGCCATGGGATGCATCATGGTGCGCCAATGCCACAGCAATACATGCCCTGTTGGTGTGTGCACGCAGGACGACGCACTGCGTAAGAAATTTGACGGATCGCCGGAAAAAGTGATCAACCTGATGACCTTCATCGCCGAGGAAGTCCGAGAGATTTTGGGTAGGCTGGGGTATCGAAGCCTAGATGAAGTCATCGGCCGAACTGAATTGTTACGCCAAGTCAGCCGGGGCGCAGAACACCTGGATGATCTCGATCTCAACCCAATTTTAGCAAAGGTCGATGCACCTGATCATGCGCGGCGTTTCAACATAGATGGTATCCGCAACGAAGTTCCCGATAGCCTTGATGCACAAATGCTTCATGATGCAAAGCCTGTCTTTGAACGGCGCGAGAAAATGCAGCTGACGTATAATGTGCGCAATACGCACCGTGCGGTCGGAACGCGGTTGTCCTCTGAAATCACACGTTTATATGGTATGAAGACACTTGCCCATAATCATGTTCATGTTCGTCTACGCGGATCGGCAGGGCAGTCGCTCGGCGCGTTTTTGTGCCAAGGGATCACGCTGGAAGTGTTCGGAGATGCCAATGATTATGTGGGCAAAGGATTGTCTGGTGGTACGATTATTGTGCGTCCTACGGTTAGCTCGCCATTACAAAGTCAAGACAACAGCATTATTGGCAACACCGTGTTATACGGCGCGACATCAGGCTACTTGTTTGCAGCGGGCCAAGCAGGCGAGCGGTTTGCCGTGCGCAATTCAGGCGCGCATGTTGTGGTCGAAGGATGCGGCGCCAACGCGCTTGAGTATATGACGGGCGGTGTTGCGGTTATTCTAGGCGAAACCGGCGGCAACTTTGGCGCAGGGATGACAGGCGGCATGGCGTTTGTGCTCGATAGCGTAGGCAAATTTGAACGACGCGCTAATCCCGACAGCATCGTGTGGCAACGAATCGACAGCGCGCAGTGGGAAGAGGTGCTGAAATCAATGATTGAAGCACATGTGAAAGCTACCGATAGCGCATGGGCGCGTTCTATCTTAGAGGACTGGGACCGGCGTCAAGGTGAGTTTTGGCAGATATGTCCAAAAGAAATGCTAACCCGTTTGGCCCATCCGTTATCCGACAGAGAAACAGCGGTTGCAGCTGAGTAGAGCAACGTTACAACTATTTACCATAGTTGCGGTGAGATGAGTGGTTTGTTCAGGATACACTCAGCTTGCCGCATCTATACAAACCTTAACGGCAAATTTGCGCCGCCGCTTCCCGCGAGCATTGCTGGATTAAGACGTTGAGGATTTTAATATGCGACCTAGTTTTAAGAATTTGCGCTTACCGCTTACATTTACTTTGGCCAGTATGATTTATGCTACCCCGGCAATCGCGAATGATAAACCTACCATAACATTTGTTCCGGGTATTGGCATAGAAACTCCTGCTGTCACCTATAACGCAGCATATTATCAGCCCATCTCAATGCCCTTTGCTGATGTGGACAGCCCGCAGCGCGACGCACGCAATGCCGAAGCAGATATGAGAGCAATGGGCGAGAAAATGTCTGATCCCGGTATGCAAGACGGTGTGGCCACTATGATTGAAAAAATGGGTGATGCCATGATGCGCTTGCCAATTGGTAAGCTTGCCAACGCCGTTGAAAAAGCGCGTCCAGGTACGATACAGCGCCGTATTCGCGACCGTGATACTATCGCTGATCTTGCTGGACGCGATATGCGCGGCATGCCAGAAATGCTGGGTAAACAGAGCCGTGTCGCGATGAAAATGATGGGCGGTTTGACCAAAGCGTTTGCATCAATGATGCCTGAATTTGAAAAGATTGGCCGTGAAATGGAAGCCAATATGGCAAACATAAAGACTACGCGCCGCTAGACCGTTGGATTATTTCGGCAGGGGAATGCCGGCGTAAACTCAGCTAGATACTATAAGTTGCATATCGTCACGCTCCGAGCTCACCGGGTCGTAGCTTGGTGCCTTGCGGGTGTAGGATCGTTTTACCGCGGCCCTGCACCCGCTTATTGCATGCCAATTTTTTTACACATGCAAACAATTCCAACGCCTCTTTCTTTTCAGATCAATCACTCGTAACGAAGTGTTATGTGGCATCTCTATCAGTTTCCTTTATGTCCGTTTTCCCGCAAGGTTCGCCTGCTTTTGGGCGAAAAAGGCGTTGCATATAGTCTAATCCGTGAAAATCCATGGCAGCATCGTGATGAATTTTTACAAATGAACCCCGCAGGCCGTACACCCGTTGTGACCGACAATCGCGGAACTTTGCTTGCTGATAGCGTTGCAATAACTGAGTATTTTGACGAAACTGTCGAGCAAAACTCAATGATCTCCGGCACCGCAAGCTACCGAGCGGAAATTCGCCGTTTAGTGGCTTTGTTTGATCAACAATTCTACGGTGATGTGACCGCACCCTTGTTACATGAAAGGATGACAAAACGCCTTGTTCACCGCCAGCCCCCCGATGCAAAAGTATTGCGCGAGGCAATGAAGCTGGCAGATGCGCATATGGATTACATCGATTATCTAATCGATCACCGCGCCTGGATGGCAGGATCAACAATGAGCATGGCTGACCTTGCCGCCGCTGCGCAAATATCTGTTGCGGATTACCTTGGCGGGATTAGTTGGACCGGGCATGAACAAACCAAAGCATGGTACGCTATGTTCAAATCACGGCCCAGCTTCCGGCCGCTGCTATCGGAACGTATGGAATCTATCGCACCGCCAAAGCATTATGAGCTTGTGGATTTTTAATGCTGCGTACGTTACGGTACTTACTTGTGATAGTAGCAACGATCGCGTCTGCTCCGATATTTGCAAGGGAACCCGCAATGCAGCATGCAAAAGGTGAGTTTGAGGTTAAGTTAGAAGTAGTCAGCGCCAATGAAGATATAATATCGCGGATGACGCTGGATAAAAAGTTCTCAGGCGACTTGGTTGCCAGTAGTACAGGACAAATGATATCAAATAGCAGCAAAGACATGGGCACGCACGTCTATGTTGCCATCGAAAAAGTAACCGGAACGCTTGCGGGTAAAACAGGCAGCTTCACGTTGGCACATCGCGGAACCATGCAACGCGACAGTCAGCAGCTATCAATTATCGTTGTCCCTGATTCCGGTACAGATGGACTAAGCGGCTTGAACGGTACAATGACAATCGACGTTGATGAAAATAAAAAGCACTTTTATGCCTTCGATTATACGCTTCCAACACCTTGATTAAGGCCGGATCGTAATTTTTGCGCCATCCGGCACGATATCCCATAATTGCTCTATCTGTGCATTGCTGAGCGCAATGCAGCCATCGGTCCAATCACGCGCAATTATACCGCCTTTATATCCATTTGGTTGTCCGTGAATAAATATATCGCCGCCCGCAGGCCGGCCTTTTGATTTGGCGTAAGCAATATCGGCTGCATTAGGGTAAGACACTTTGAGGCTACGGTGATAAGAACTTCCCGGATTACGGCCAGATATTACGTATGTACCCTCAGGTGTTTTTTCGTCGCCTTCAAATTGCTTATGGCTAACCGGCGCATCGCCCAACCGGATTTTGGCATAACGCGCAATCTCTTTGGTACCTTTATACAGGATCAATATGCGGTCGCTTTTATCCACCAATATACGGTCTGCTTTCACACCCGGCGCTATAACGGTGAGCTTTTCTGCCTGATTAGGCTTAGCTGGTTTACGCTGCTCTGCTTGCCCAGAAGAGCACGCACAAAGTGCAAAAAGCGCCAAGAGGGAAGGCTTAATCCGCAAAAGGATCGCGCACTAAAATCGTATCTTCGCGTTCCGGCGATGTAGATACTAGTGTTACAGGACATTGGATCAACTCTTCCACGCGGCGCACATATTTGATTGCTTGCGCAGGCAAATCTGCCCAGCTGCGTGCGCCTGCAGTCGTTTCTTGCCATCCTTCCAGTTCCTCATATATGGGCTCGACCTTCGCTTGATCAGCGGCATGTGGCGGCAAATAATCATAATGCCTATCGCCAATTTTATAACCCGTACAGATTTTCAGTGTTTCAAATCCGTCAAGCACATCCAGCTTTGTAAGCGCTATGCCGGTAATCCCGCTGACCGCTGCTGATTGGCGAACCAGAACCGCATCAAACCAGCCACAACGGCGTTTGCGCCCGGTCACCGTGCCAAATTCATGGCCGCGCTCACCAAGTCGCTGCCCGGTTGCGTCCTCAAGTTCAGTTGGGAACGGCCCTGCGCCGACGCGCGTTGTATATGCCTTTACAATACCAAGCACAAAACCAACTCCTGACGGACCAAGACCAGAACCGCTCGATGCCGTGCCTGCAACCGTATTAGAGCTTGTTACAAAAGGATAGGTGCCATGATCAACATCTAACAATACTCCCTGCGCGCCTTCAAACAAGATCCGTTTGCCTTGTTTACGCGCTTCATTCAGAGTTATCCAAACAGGCTTTGCAAACGGCAAGATGTAAGCCGCGATATCCGTCAGGTCATTAATCAAGCGCTTGCGGTCAATGGGCGGCTGATTAAACCCGGTACGAAGCGCATCATGATGCGCACAAATCCGGTCCAGCTGTGCCTCAAGATCATCCAAATGGGCAAGGTCACAAACCCGGATTGAACGGCGGCCCACTTTATCTTCATATGCAGGGCCAATGCCGCGGCGCGTCGTACCGATCTTACCTGCGCCCGATGCGTCTTCGCGGAGGCTATCCAAATCACGGTGGAATGGAAGGATCAGCGGGCATGTCTCGGCTATCATCAAATTCTGCGGATTGATGTCGACGCCCTGCTCTTTCAGCTTGGCGACTTCATCGCGGAAATGCCACGGATCGAGCACTACGCCGTTGCCAATGGCAGACAACGTCCCGCGTACTATTCCCGATGGCAACAACGAGAGCTTATAAACTTTTTCGCCAACGACCAAAGTATGTCCGGCATTATGTCCGCCTTGAAAACGTACAACTAAATCGGCACGGCTAGCAAGCCAGTCAACGATCTTGCCCTTACCCTCATCTCCCCATTGCGCGCCAATGACCGTTACATTTGCCAATTCAAGTTCCTATACCGCCTATGATCCTCCGTACCTAATCAGCCGCCAAGGATTCGTCCAGCGATACAATAATTGGGAAAAATGACAGATGCTCGGCTATACCTGAGTACGATATAGGCCTAGTAATATTGCTGCGATGAAAAATTAAAAATCAAGGCGGTACCAATGGATGAAATACCCATATCATTCCCCAAGCACGGGCAACCTGACGAAGTTGTTTTTACTTGGTTCAAGAATGCAATTGAGACAAAATCTGCCGTCTTGGGTGACGAGATTGCATTCGCACATATGGATCCTCCCACGCCAAATATCGCATCGCGGCTTACCGGCCTGAACGCACAGTTTAATCAAAATCTTTTGCATCCCAGTTTAAGCCCATTTGCAACGCAGGCCGAGCAGCATATCATCAAATGGCTTGCACCTGCGTTTGGCATGGCTACCGGACATATGTGTAGTGGCTCGACTTTGGCAAACTTGACGGCGTTATGGCGTGCCCGCGAAGCAGGAGCAAAACGAGTTATTGCGTCAGCTGATGCCCATATTTCTGTTGCTAAATCTGCCCATATTTTGGGCATGCCATTTTCTGCAGTCCCGGTGAACCCACTTGGCCAACTTGACTGCGCATTATTAAATACAGCGCAAGATGCCGCCGTAGTCCTAACGGCGGGTACCACCGGACGCGGTGCAATTGACTGCTTAACACCTATATCTGCCGCTTGGGTTCATATTGATGCCGCTTGGGCAGGACCATTACGGTTCACAAAATATACAGGCCGGCTTGCTGGAATTGAACATGCCGACAGCGTAGCGATCTCGGCGCATAAGTGGCTGTATCAACCAAAAGACTCAGCGCTGATATTCTTTGCTGATCCTGATGCACATAATGCCATTAGCTTTGGCGGCGATTATCTGGCCGCACCCAATGTTGGCATACAAGGATCAAGAGGAGCAGCCGCAATCCCCTTGCTGGCAACACTGCTTGCATGGGGCCGAACCGGATTAGCGGCCCGTATTGAAAAAAATATGGCAGATGCCGAAAAACTTGCAGACTACATGACAGGTGATGCACGTGTTGAGCTTAAGCACTATCCTGTAACGGGAGTCATAAACTGGCGGCCAACGCAGCAAGATGCAGGCAGCGTTGCGGCGCAACTGGGCAGCATTTCGTCTACAACAAAAATCGGCGGCGAGCTTTGGTTACGACAAGTAGCAGCAAACCCAAATGCCGATGTAACAAAAATATGGGATAAAATTAGCGCTGTAATCTAACTTACACCGCCGGCTCGGCACGTCCGTTACTCAGTATATGAGCGCAGCGTAACCTCTCGGCATTGTCATCTGCATTAAGCGCGGCAACGGTTATCCATCCTTCTGTGCGCATACGGGCAGCTTTGGCGATATCTGTACCCAATGGTAGAAACAGCCGTCTGTTTTCAGCCTCGGTTATCTCACCGTCGATCAAAGCATCGGGGTACAGCGTAAAACCTGTGGCGACTTCTTGCGTTCCGTCTGAGCGCGTAATCGCATACGTGCCGCCTCTGCCCAAAGCGGCGGCATAGCCATCTGCAAACAGTGTAAATCCAAACCAGCTTTGATATTCAAACCCGTGCCGTTCGGTGGGATCAAGCGTCATTATAACGCGCCCAGCCAGCCGCTCTGCAATTTCCTCTAATGCCGCAAGCCGTGATGCCAGTGCACCTTTTGCATCAATAGTTTTCAGCTTGGCTACGGCATCTTCAAACGGGCCAGCAGCCGCAAGTAAGGGTAGATATTGCTGCGCGCCAAGTGCTGTTAACCCGCCTGCGTCCTTCATATCTAATCCTGCGCGAACTGCATCAACAAGTTCAGGCGGCAGCTTAAGCGCCTTTGCTGCGAGTGTCTCAACCAAATCTGGCAAAGTGAAGTCAACGACGATCCCTGTAACGCCCGCAGCTTGCAATGCCTCAATTGCAATAGATATAATCTCGCTAGCTGCTGCCACGCTGTCATTGCCAATAAGCTCTGCGCCAATTTGCGTAACTTCACGGTCAGGTCGCAACGGTGCGGCACGCAGTCGCAATACAGAGCCACTATAAGATAACCGCAGTGGCCGCGGCTCTTGTTCCATACGCGTGGTTGCAATGCGCCCAACTTGTATCGTTATATCACCGCGTATCGCAAGCGTATGTCCAGAAACAGGATCTGAAAAACGAACAAGCTGATTGCGCGATGTACCGCCGCTACGTGCCGCCATTGTTTCTTCAAATTCGGCAATCGCAGGACTTACACGTCCGTAAGCATGACTGGCCATAACATCCAGGATAGCACGATTAATGCGCGCGGCAGTATCGGCTTGCGGCGGCAAACGGTCCCGAAATCCTTCGGGTAACAGGGCGGATGGTATTTTTATCATGCCTGCGTCTTTACCGTAATTGCGGTCCTATGGAAGCCCCCAAAGCCTTGATCCTTACCAAAGCCTTGGGGCATAACCATCAAAATTGTAGTGCAACTGCCCGTTTTACGCCAGGCAATTTGCGGATTCGTTCAAGCGTATCTGTGCCTACGGGCGTATCCACTGATAGCAACAATACAGCAACGCCGCCTGCTTCTTGCCGGCCAAGGTGAAACGTACCAATATTAACGTTTGCCTCGCCTAATGTGGAACCCAAACGGCCAATGAAACCGGGCGCATCTTCATTGACGATATACAGCATATCACCGTTCAAATCCGCCTCGACCATAACGCCAAACAGTTCAACAAGACGCGGAGTTGCATTGCCAAATAAGGTGCCCGCCACTGAACGCTCACCGCTTTCAGTACGGACGGTTACGCGGACAAGCGTGTGATAAACGCCTTCACGTTCATGGCGTACTTCGCGTACATTCAGGCCGCGTTCTTTGGCAAGGAACGGCGCATTGACCATATTCACAGTGTCTGAATAACGCCGCATTAACCCGGCCAGTACTGCACCGGCAATGGGTTTGATATTCAACTCTGCCGCCGCACCCTCAACCTCTATAGCAATGTCGGTCAAATTATCATGCGCAAGTTGCCCAACAAGCGAACCAAGCTGCTGCGCCAATGCCATATAGGGTCTTAGCTTCGGCGCTTCTTCGGCGGACAGGCTGGGCATATTCAGCGCATTAGTAACGCCGCCATTGACCAGATAATCGGCCATTTGTTCGGCGACTTGCAACGCGACATTAACCTGCGCCTCGTTGGTGGATGCACCCAAATGCGGTGTACAAATAAAGTTTGGCGTACCGAACAACGGCGATTCTTTGGCAGGCTCAGTTTCAAATACATCCAGCGCCGCGCCGCCAACCTGACCGCTGTCGAGCGCGTCTTTCAATGCCGCCTCGTCAATCAACCCGCCGCGTGCGCAGTTAATGATCCGCACGCCCTTCTTGGTTTTCGCCAATGCCTCACGTGATAATATCCCGCGTGTCTCGGGCGTTAGCGGCGTGTGCAGCGTAATGAAATCTGCCTTGGACAGCATGGTATCAAGGTCGGCTTTTTCCACACCAATTTCAATGGCGCGTTCCGCCGACAGGAATGGATCATACGCCACGACCTTCATTTTCAACCCCAGCGCACGGCTGGCGACGATTGCGCCAATGTTGCCAGCGCCGATTAAGCCCAGTGTTTTGCCTGTGACTTCGACACCCATGAAGCGGTTCTTTTCCCACTTACCTGCCTGTGTTGACATATCTGCTTCGGGAAGCTGGCGAGCGAGTGCAAACATCAATGCAATCGCATGCTCCGCTGTCGTTATCGAGTTTCCAAAAGGCGTGTTCATCACCACTACACCTTTTGCCGAGGCAGCAGGGATATCGACGTTATCGACGCCAATCCCTGCGCGGCCGATGACTTTCAGGTTGGTTGCAGCGGCAAGTATTGCAGATGTTACCTTGGTCGAGCTGCGGATGGCAAGGCCGTCATATTGCCCGATCATTGCAGCGAGCTCTTCGAGTGTTTTGCCTGTGATAACATCAACATCACAGCCCCGGTCGCGAAAGATTGCTTCGGCGTTTGGGTCCATGCTGTCAGAAATAAGTACACGTGGTTTCGTCATGTTTTGGTTCCTTAGAACAAAAAAGGTGAATAAATATAATCCGTCATGCTCAACTGATGACGGTAGTTCTGTAATATGTTGATATTGCTTAGAAAATATCGACATGATATGCCTGTGCAGGAACTGTGTAGAATAAATTAGGGTTCCGTGCAGGTTGTTGCAGCTTGGACGTGCTTTAGCATGTGGCAGCGAGGGTGGCTTTTGTCCATCCTTTCGTTGTTTGCTCACAAGGCTCATCGGCTCCGTCCCGGCGCATCCCGATCCCGCTCCATGCTTTTCTCGTGGGCTTTGACTCGCTTGTCCATTTCGTTGCCAAGCATCACCAAAGCCCGCGCATGGCGAAGCCGCTGGGCGTTGGTTGCGTCTTCCGCAACAATCGCCCTCGCCCTGAGAAGTGCTTCGATCTCTTCGGTGCGGAGTGCTTCAAGGTTGTTGAATATCTTAAATTCAGAGCGCGGAAACGTCATTGCCCAATGGTCCGGCCATCGGTCGATCATAGAGTCCATGACGCTCGCGTTGATGATGTCATCGGGTAAGGCGCTGGGCGGCTTGCTGGCGTAGTATGTCCGCGTGGCGATCTCTGCGATGGTGGCAAGCGCCTCATTCGCTTGTGCCTGATGCACTGCGTTTGCAGCCTCCATCGCATCAACCCGCGCGGCAAGCGTCGCCACCCCTTCGGCAATATCGGTCAACAGCCCCAAGAGTGGATCGTCCTGCGTGTCGCTCATCGTCCTGGCCCTCCTCGGTCGCGATCCTGCTCTTTGGCACGATCCTTTGTCCGGTCACGATCCCGCTCATCATCCTTGCGCACCTGATTGCCGAGTTCGGCCATGCGCGCGCGAAGGCGTAGTGCGGCGGCATTGGTGCCGCGATCCTGCCCCGGCTCCTTGTCCGCGTCGCGCTTAGCCTCTGGCGCTGTTGATGGCTCACGCCCCAGCGCCTTGTCGAGACGGCCCCGCAAGGCCGCGATGCGGTCAGAATCGGCAACCAACCCCCGCGCCTTGGCAACCATATCGCGGGCGACCTCGCCAAACCGGAACTCCCGCCGCTCGGCAAAAGCGCGCACTGGGGCATCGGGGAGCGGATAGTCGCTCGCCATGTCCTTCGTCCGCTCACGC
>JAYWFI010000245.1:0-3668 GCA_043778865.1 Sphingomonadales bacterium | reverse complement strand
CAAAATTCTGGCAGCGCAATTATACGGCGAGTTCAAAAGCTTCTTCCCCGATAATGCAGTGGAATATTTCGTCTCTTATTATGATTATTATCAGCCCGAGGCTTATGTCGCGCGTAGCGACACGTATATTGAAAAAGAAAGCTCCATAAATGAAGCGATAGACCGGATGCGCCATTCGGCGACACGGTCACTGTTGGAACGAGATGATGTGCTAATCGTAGCTTCGGTTAGCTGTATTTACGGCATTGGTTCTGTCGAAACATATTCCGCGATGATATTCGATATCAAAAAAGGCGACGCACATGAACAGCGCGAATTGATCCGCAAGCTGGTCGCGCTGCAATATAAACGCAACGACACCGCATTTGCCCGCGGTTGTTTCCGGGTACGCGGAGATAACCTAGAGATATACCCGTCACATTACGAAGATATGGCCTGGCGGATCAGTTTTTTTGGCGATGATGTTGAAGAGATTGCCGAGTTTGATCCGCTGACCGGGACGACGGGTGCAAAGCTGAACAACGTGCGCGTCTATGCCAATTCGCATTACGTTACGCCGGGCCCCACCATGAAACAAGCCGCCGATGCTATCCGCTTTGAGCTAACCGAGCGGCTGAAGGAGCTGGAATCAGAGGGCAAGTTAATCGAGCATCAGCGGCTTGAGCAGCGCACGCATTTTGACCTTGAGATGATCGCTGCCACTGGGAGCTGCGCCGGGATTGAGAATTACAGCCGGTTCCTAACGGGCCGCTTGCCGGGCGAACCGCCGCCGACATTGTTTGAATATCTGCCGGATAACGCGCTATTGTTTGTTGATGAAAGCCACCAGACTATTCCGCAAATTGGCGCGATGTCAAAGGGCGATCACAGGCGGAAACTGACGCTGGCCGAATATGGGTTCCGCTTGCCCAGTTGCATCGACAATCGTCCGCTGCGGTTTAACGAATGGGATGCGATGCGCCCGCAAACAGTTTCGGTTTCTGCAACGCCCGGAAAGTGGGAGATGGTGCAATCGGGCGGCGCGTTTGCCGAACAGGTTATCCGACCCACAGGCCTGATCGATCCGCCTGTTGAGATCAAACCTGTCGAAGATCAAGTGCAGGATTGCATAAACGAATGCCGCAAAACCGCGCTACTTGGATACCGGACGCTTGTTACCACGCTAACCAAACGCATGTCCGAAGACCTCACCGAGTTTATGCATGAGGCCGGCCTGCGCGTGCGATATATGCACAGCGATGTCGAGACCCTGGAGCGGATTGAGCTGATTAGGGATCTGCGGCTGGGTGTGTATGATGTCCTGATCGGGATCAACCTGCTGCGCGAGGGATTGGATATTCCCGAATGCGGATTGGTGGCGATATTGGATGCCGACAAAGAAGGTTTCTTGCGCAGTGAAACCTCGTTGATCCAAACCATTGGCCGCGCCGCACGCAACGTGGATGGCCGCGTGATCCTCTATGCCGACCGGATGACAGGAAGCATGGAGCGCGCGATTGCCGAAACCGACCGTAGGCGTGAAAAACAGCATGCGTATAATGTCCTGCACGGAATTACGCCGACCACCATCAAGCGCGATATTGCCGATATCGTATCCCATACCGCAAGCCGAGACAGCGTGCTGGTGGACATCGACGCAGAGGGCGCAAACAACTTGGTTGGCCACAACCTGCGCGGTTATATCGAAGACCTCGAAAAGAAAATGCGCACCGCTGCGTCCAACCTAGAGTTCGAAGAAGCAGGGCGCATCCGTGATGAGATTCGCAATCTGGAGTCAACTGAGCTTGGCCTACCCCCCAGCGCGCAAATTGCCGCCCCCAAAGGCCGTAGCAGCGAAGGCAGGCCCGGTACGCGCAAGACACGGTACGGCAAATCGCAACGCAAGTTTGGGAAGTGATGGACTCTACTATTTTAAGGTTTTGTAGTTAGCCCTCACGGCTTCCCCCAAGTTTTATGGACGACCAACCTATTACTGTTGCTTTATTGAGGCAATAGCTATCTATGAAGAGCTGCAATCAATTTGGAGTTATTCATGATCCGCAGCTTCGCTAACATTGAAACTGAAAAAATCTTTCATTTCCAACGCAGCCGTAAATTGCCACCTGATATTCAGCGGACAGCTCAGCGCAAACTTATTCAGCTTAATTCCATCGAGGAATTACAAGAATTGCGTCAGCCACCGGGGAACCGATTTGAACAGTTGAAGGGTTATACACCTTTGCGCTATAGTCTACGCATTAACGATCAATGGAGAATCACTTTCTGTTGGACAAACGGAGGCGCAGATAATGTCCAGATCGAGGATTATCACTGATAAAGACAACTTGTTGGATAATATCCATCCAGGTGAGATATTACGTGACGATTTCTTAATTGGAACAGACGTTGGTCTCGAAGAAGTATCGTCAGGCGCAGGTATCAACATTGAGATATTGTCTGCAATTTTATCGCAGCAACAAGATATCGATGCCAATATCGACTTACGACTTGGGCGTTATTTCGGTATGTCAGAAGGTTTTTTTCTACGCCTACAAAACAGCTTTGACTTAGAAGAACAGCGCCGTGCGCATGGTGATGCCCTAAACCAAATCACCAAACGGGCGGCTTAATTAGATTATTCAAATACGCTGTGAATGTGGAATACTGTCTACATGAACTTCATAGAAACCGTAAAGCGCTACGCCTAGCCCGTTGGTATCTGCATTGATCTTTGCCTCACCATAGGATTGAGCGAACTCGGCCTACCGCCTAAGTTGCCGCCCCCAAAGACCGTAGCAGCGAAGGCAGGCCCGGTACGCGCAAGACACGGTACGGCAAATTGCAACGCAAGTTCGGGAAGTAGTGCTTGCATTTTAGATTATTTCACGCTAGCACTTAATGCATATTAGGAGATGCATTATGGCAACTGCTACCGTACGCAACGTAGATGATAATGATTATGCAGATTTAGCGGCAACCGCCAATGAGAACGGCCGATCAATATCCGATGAACTCCGCATAATTATCGCGGAACATGTGCGTAAACGCAGAGCGGATAAGCTGATGAACGATATGCTCGCTTTCGTAAAACGTGACCCTTTAAAATTACCAAATGGCCAAAGTATGCAAGATTTGTTGCGTGATGAACGTGATAGTTGGTGATTGTTGTTGACGCTAGTGTAGCCGTGAAATGGTATGTTTTGGAACAATCCACGGCAAAAGCTCTCGATTTACTAAAAAAATACCAGGGCCATATCGAAGTTCCTGACATTTTTATTATTGAAGTAACAGGTGCGCTCGTTCGCAGAGCAAATATAGATAAATCTCTGCGCAGCGAATGCGAGGTTTCGATAAACCGTTTCACTATGCTTTTCGATAATAAATTGATTATATCGCAAAGAGCTACAGATAGTCTTCTTACTAAAGCGTCAAAATTTGCGCTAGATCTTGGCCATCCGTTGAAGGATTGCGTCTATCTCGCGCTGGCGATGGAGCTAGATTGCGAGTTAGTCACCTGCGACGTAAAGTTCGCAGAGAAGGCACGCAGTACTGCAGCGAAAGTCCGGGTTCTGGATAAATAAATAGTAAGCTGAGTAATGGGTTTAGCCCTATTCGGCTGCCTTATAGATTACGGGAACTTTTATTGGCCCAGCCAGTTTATGTGGCCTGTATGAGGATGCACAGCATGC
>JAYWFI010000244.1:0-4866 GCA_043778865.1 Sphingomonadales bacterium | reverse complement strand
GGGGAAAACCGCCTGATCACTGGACCAGAGGCAGGGATAACGCGCGATAGCATTGCGGTTGATTGGGTATGGACCGACCCCAAGCCCAAAACACCGGAGCCCGATGAAGACGGCAACGTGGCCGAACCTTTGGTGAACCGCCGCGTCCGCTTGATCGATACAGCAGGTATGCGCAAACGCGCCAAGATTACCGATAAGCTTGAGAAGTTATCTGTCGCCGATGCGCGGCATGCCGTGGATTTTGCCGAAGTGGTCGTCTTGCTGCTTGATGCGACCAAGGGCTTGGAACTGCAGGATCTGAAAATTGCAGACAATGTTATCAAAGAGGGCCGCGCGCTGATTATCGGCGTAAACAAATGGGATGTTGCCGAAAATGGCAGCAGCTTGTTTCAGGGGATCCGCGGCGCATTGGAAGAAGGCCTATCGCAATTAAAAGGTGTGCCGATGATTGCAGTGTCGGGTGCAACGGGCAAAAACCTTGATCAGCTGCTCAGCGCCGCATTTGAGGCGCGCGAGGCATGGAACCGCCGCGTATCAACAGGCGTGCTTAACCGCTGGTTCGAAGCCGCCGTTGCCGCCAACCCTCCACCCGCGCCCGGCGGTAAACGGATTAAGCTGCGGTATATGACGCAAGTGAATAACCGCCCGCCATCGTTTGTAATATTTGGATCACGCGTTGATCAGCTGCCCGATAGTTATAGCCGCTATTTGCTCAATGGGATCCGCCGCGATTTGGACTTTGGCGCGGTTCCTGTGCGCATTAACCTGCGGACACGTGCCAATCCGTTCGCAAAAGAATAGGGCGAACTTCGGCCGTTTAAACCCTCTGTTTACCTATTGTCGTCTACATGTTGCATTGGATGTGGGCCACCAACCCGCAAAAGGAGCAGCATATTATGTCTATCCAACAGGAAGACGACATCATTAATTGGAAGGCGCTGGCTGAAACCCGTACGCTAATGGGCGCTGGTTTTGTGCGGATATTGGGCTATTTCCGTGAAGATGGTATGAAATCTGTTGCTGCCATCGAAGACGCTATGCGCATTAGCGATTCCGGAAAGTTAGTAATGCCTGCTCACACCTTGAAGGGCGAAGCATGGCAATTTGGCGCAGAACAATTGGGCGCGCTTGCCGAACGAATCGAAATTGCGGCACGGCATTATGTGGAAATCCATCAGGACCCGTCCGACCTGGTCGAGGATATCGTGCAGTTACGGCCGATGTTTGAAGCAACGTTAGCGGCGCTTGAAAACGAGGTTAGCCCGCTGGCCCAGCGGCGCCCGGTGATGAACAGCATGCGTACGGCCCTTAGCGGCAGCCAATATCACGGTTCTTAAAAGCGTTTAGCTGCGCTGCATAGGCTGCAACTGCAACCGAGATAAAGACCGCCATAGCCATTCAAGCGGGCCATATCGGTACCGTATGAGCCACGGGCGCGGCCATAATAGCATCACGGTCCACGCGCCAATAACAAATAGCCAAAGCTGCGCGCGTCCGGCATATCCGTACAGTCCAAATCCATAGCCATAGAATATCGTCGTCATAACGATACTGGTGCCCAGATAATTGGTAAATGCCGCTTGCCCAGCCGCGGCAACGCGTTTTATAAACTTGCTGTTTTGATATCTTTTTATCAGTAGGATCATCAGGGCCGAATACCCAATCGTTAGCATATATTGCGGTACGATATTCCACAGCATAAATACCGCAAGCGCATTAATCTTGTCATAACCCAGCAGCATTACCGTTGCCGCTAGAATGGCCGATATCCCAAACCCCGGAACACACAGCCACAATGCCCACCGCACATACCGCCTATGTTCCCAATCGCCTGTTATAAAACCGTGTTTTTGTGCGGCCATACCCATCATCATAAGCGGCAATGTTGATAATATTGCCAATGCCGCCCCTGAAATCGGCGTGTACCATTCGGAAAATTTGGCCGTGACAATTGCGGTATAGCTACTTCGGTGCAAAGCCAATTCCTTGGCAATATTAAAATCAAAATCTTCGGAGGAAAGCATTTTTTGATACTGCTCCACAATCTCGGCGCTGGCGCCGGGCGCCGTCGCAATAATTTGCAGCACCTGCATACCGCCAAACATAGCGCCAAACACCGCCAAGCCGATTGCCAAGATTATCAGCGCCCATTTAACCAAGCGGCGGGGCGTCCAATTTCGAAACAAATAAGCAAAGCAGCCCGCTACTGCATAGCTGAACAGGATATCGCCAAACCAAATAAAGAAAAAATGGATCAAGCCAAATACCGCGAGCCAGCCCATACGCGAAAAATGCACTTTTGCCGCGCTCTCGCCTTTTGCCTGTGCGCTTTGAATTATCAGCATCATGCTGGCACCGAACAACAAAGAGAATAGGCCGCGCATTTTGCCGTCAATGAATACGAACGAAAAGAACCAGCTGACTTTGTCCGCCTGTGTTTCGCCGCCAAAGGCCATTGGCGTAATATAGGCCCATTCTGGCATGGCAAAGGCGATGATATTCATTGCCAATATGCCCATCACCGCAAATCCGCGCATCGCGTCCAAGCTAATATATCGCGGCGCGGCGGGTAAAGTTTCGGCAGTCTGCATTTTGTAACCCCTATTAATCACACGCTGTATTAGCAGCTCGGTATAGCAAGCCTGCTACCGCGCGTAGCATTTTATAGCGGCATAGACGCTGTAAAGATAAGAGCCAGAATTTGCGCCTGCTATTAACATCCTTGTAAGCAGAATTTCTCTGTGCTAACACTTATGTCATTAGCGGCGAATCGCGCACCGATAAACAAGAGATAGACATGACAAACACTGCATTACCTGACACCGTTTTAATCCATGCTGACCGCCGCCGCACCAATATTCGCCCGTTAAAGGCATTCAAGCATTTTCGCAATTTGATCGCCGACAAAGAAGATACCGAACAAGTATTTCACATCACCAATAACCTGCGCGGGCCGCGTTTTCTAAATGAAGCGATTGCTTTTTTGCAGAGTGATGCAGGTACGCAGCTGCGTACGCGCGGCGAATGCCTTCCCGATATATTGGATAACCACGCCGCGCTTTGGGATATGCAAGCGGGGTCATTGGGCCGGGCGTATGTGGAATTCATGGAACGCGAAGGCTTGACCGCAAACGGCCTTGTGGACGAGAGCATGAAATTTGCCAATAAAGTGCGCAATTATGGTGACCAAATCGAATGGTTTAACAGCCGCCTGCGCGACACCCACGATATGAACCATATCCTGACGGGATATGGGCGCGATCCGCTGGGCGAACAATGCGTATTGGCGTTTAGCTATAGCCAAAATTTCAGCCTGGGTTTCTACTTCATCGCTTATGCTGGCGGGTTTGAGGTTAAACGCCGCGCGCCGTCCGATACACCTGTATTCAGCGCGATCCGCGAAGCGCAGCGTAACGGCGCAAAAGCCAAAGTCATCGGCCATCAAGATATCGTAGCATTATTGCCGCTGCCTTTAGAAGAGGTTCGCGCGATGCTGGGTATTGCCCCGCCCACCCAATATGTCGCGGCGCATGCGGTGTACAACCACGCCGGTATCAACCCGCATGACGGGTTATTGGCCGCGGCTTAGTTCGCTGTTGGCATATACGCAACGCGGAGGCGCTGGGCTTGAACTTGGAGCTTTTTGTCCCGCGTCCAAAGCTTACCTCCAGGCGTGAGTAACGCGGATGCCAAGAGATGTGCGTCTGTATACCCAATGCCAGTAGCGATCAGATCGTCGCTCTCGATCAATGACAGCATATGGCCCTCTTTCGCGACATATGGCACGGGGAGGAGCAAAAAACGATGAATTACTTGTTCCCGGTTGCGGATATTACCTAAGGCAATTTCGCCGAGCGCATGCGGATGCATCAGCGCATGGTCAAGCAAAAGTAACGATCCGAGATGAGGTTCGCCGTGATGAATGTGGTCGATCCAAATCGACGAATCGACAATTATCATTCTTGGGAAGACCGACGTCTTTTGGGAATCCATGCATCGGGGTCACTGCCACCTAATGCGATTATAGCCCGCGCATTTTCAAGTGCAATTAAAGCACGCAAACCATTATGAATAAGTTTTGTACGCTCTTTTTCGCCTGTAGCCGCGATAGCTTCTTCGACAAGATAATCATCAAGGGTAACAGTTGTTCTCATGCATCAAAAATGGCATCGAATGATGCTAAAGTCAATGCATGCCTTCAGTCTTCCATCCAATCCTTGAAGAAGCTTTCATGCGCGGCGCGTAGGTCGGGTAGGGGGATTTCAATACGCGGAAACAAATTGCCTTGCGCGAATATTATGGCATTCCCTTTGACAGTACCAAGTGCAGAAAATTCTACACCCGCGCTTTCAATTTCGCCTATAACGGCATCGCAGTCCGCTTCGGCAACCGATAAAATATAATTGCCTTGGTCCTCTCCAAACAGAAAATCCGGCCGCATTGAGCAATCGTTTTTAAGATATGCGCCAAACCCGCTGGCCAAAGCCATTTCGGTTAACGCAACCAACCAGCCACCATCGGAAACGTCGTGTACGGCGCGCACTAGCCCTGCGTTAATCAACGTGCGAACACACTCGCCTGCTTTGCGTTCTTCGGTCAAATCAACGGGCGGCGGCGGGCCATCTTCACGTCCGTGTACTTCACGCAGCCATAACGACTGACCCAAATGCGCCACCGTTTTACCCAGGAGCAGAATGATATCCCCCTCCGCTTTAAACCCAATCGTCGCCATCTTGCTCACGTCCTCTAGTACGCCGACGCCGCCGATTGCGGGAGTGGGAAGGATCGCGCTGCCGCCGGCCCCTCCTGACTCTTTGGTGGCCTTGCTTTCATTGTACAACGAGACATTGCCGCTCACAACCGGGA
>JAYWFI010000243.1:0-1823 GCA_043778865.1 Sphingomonadales bacterium | reverse complement strand
TTAGAGGTTTCCCATGGCAAATACGCCGCAAGCAAAAAAGCGTATCCGCCGGAACGCACGCCGTACCGATGTCAACACCGCACGCATTAGCCGCATTCGTACTTTCATCAAAAAAGTCGAGGCAGCTATTGAACTGGGTGATAAAACGGTTGCAGCGCAAGCATTGCACGCGGCACAGCCCGAAATTATGCGCGGCGTATCAAAGGGCGTACTCGACAAAAATATGGCATCTCGCAAATATAGCCGTCTTAACAAGCGGGTAGTTGCCCTAGCATAACGCCTGTATTCACATTGCCGGAATATTATTGACCCGCCCAGTTTGTGGCGGGTTTTTTTATCCATAATAAGTCTGCGATTGCTACTTATTACGACACGCGCGTTTCCCGCGATTCGGGACCATAACAAATACGCAGTGATGAGTTAATTCAGCAAATACATAGCCTTAATAAAAAGTTAACGCGTTTGCTTTGCTTAAGCGGAGTCAACGGTGTTTATTTCAGTTTATTTACACCTGCGCTCTTGATCGACTCGTTTGCGCCTGCCTATGAAGGTGTGTCAGCGGTTGTGATTGAAATCGTGTCCCGCCTTAATATGATCGTCAATGTATATAGCTTCGTGCAAGTGTGTGCGAGTGCGTGAGCTATGTTGACTGCATTGCGAGGATATAAAGGGCAGTCTCACTTGCACGCGGCTGAATAGGGGTGACTTAGGGGGCAGTTGGTGGATAACACAGATATAGTAAGATCGCAGACGTCAGGACAAATAATATTAGAGCGCGGTGGACAGGATCCTTTTGTTAGCCGCTCTGATATTGGTCAAGCCAAGGACAAGATTAAGGGTCATGATGCAGACCATAATGCAGACCGTGGTAACGGCCAAGATAAGGAAAGCGCATTGAACGCACAGCTTGATTCCGACTGGCAAACAATTTCATCCGGTTTGCGCCGTGATTTGGGCGCGCAGGTTTACGGGCAATGGATCCGCTCGATCAACCTTGGCACATATTGTGATTTAACCGGGACGCTTGAATTATTGCTGCCATCTGAATTTTCCGCAAGCTGGGTATCGGATCATTATGCGGACCGTCTGCGGCTGGCTTGGAACAGCACCAATAAAGCCGTCCGCCAGTTAAAAATCCGCACGCGCCCTGGGGCTGCGCGCGTAGAGATGTTACGCAGCAACAGCGGGGCTGAACGTCCCTCTGCTCAGCATATCGCACAAGCATTGCCCGCGCGTTCGGCGCTTGACCCGCGGATGACGTTTGCGAATTTTTTGCGCGGTCAAACCAATATCCTTGCGCTCAGCGCGGCGGAACGGGTTGCGGCCGCTGATAAGCCCTTGTTTAATCCGTTATATCTGCAAGCTGCCACAGGGCAGGGCAAAACGCACCTGATGCACGCAATCGGCCATGCCTATGCACTGGTTAATCCAAGCGCGCAGATCCTGTATATGTCCGCGGAAAAGTTCATGATAGAATTTGTCTCTGCCATGCGCCGCAAAGAAGTGATGGAGTTTAAGGCCCGGCTGCGCGCGGTGGATGTGTTGCTGATCGATGATATTCAATTCATCATCGGCAAAGTTTCCACACAAGAAGAATTTTTGCATACCATCGATGCAATCATTGGTGCAGGCAAACGCTTGGTTGTGGCCGCAGACCGCGCGCCGCAAGCGTTGGACGGTGTTGATCAGCGTATATTATCGCGGTTATCGATGGGGCTTGTTGCCGATATACAGCCGGCTGATTTAGAACTGCGCCGTACAATCCTTGAGCAGCGGCTGGCCCAGTTGCCCGATGCGCAGGTTGGCGAAGACGTGATCGAATT
>JAYWFI010000242.1:0-3478 GCA_043778865.1 Sphingomonadales bacterium | reverse complement strand
TGCCCGAGATTGAACTATTTTCCATCTGCACCCCATAGCCAAACGCGCATGCAAACAAAAGCGCTGTCAATATCTTGCGGTATATTGTTGTCCCTTGTGATTTACGAAATTTTCGGTCAGATAGTGCAAATGACAAGCGCTGCAGATTTCATTGAAGTGCAGGACCAAGATAATGGCACTGTTTTGCAATTCAGCGGCGGTATGACTGTGGCCCAAATCGCTGCATTGGACAAAAAACTTGCTGGCCATACAGGCGGCGCAGCTCGAATAGATATTCGTAATGTTGAAAATATTGATACCGTTGGGGCATGGTTAATATACCGGACTTCGCGGGATTTGGGCGCTGAAATATACGGCGCGTCACCCGGCGCCAAACGTTTAATCGATCAAGTGAGCAGCAGCGATAATAACGCACCCATAAAACCGCGCGGGCCAGCGCCATTGATACGTATATTAAACGAGCTGGGCGGCGCAGTTGTCATGTCGGCATCGGGTGCATTAAAATTCATGGGCTTCATCGGGCAAATTATTGTCGCATTTGTTACCGTAATTTTCCATCCATCGCGCATACGTGTGAATGCCATTATACAGCGATTTGAGATGGTCGGCGTTCGCGCGCTGGCCATTGTGGGGTTGATGAGTTTCCTGATCGGTATCGTTATTGCGCAGCAAGGCGCAGTGCAATTAAAACAATTTGGCGCAGAGGTGTTCACCGTCAACCTTATCGGGCGGCTTACATTCCGCGAACTGGGCGTTTTAATGACGGCGATCATGATTGCGGGCCGTTCTGGTTCTGCCTTTGCCGCGCAGCTGGGCACCATGAAGATCACCGAAGAAATCGATGCCATGCGCACCATTGGCGTCTCGCCGATCGAAGCATTGGTGTTGCCGCGCGTGCTTGCCACCGTTTTGATGATGCCGCTATTGGCATTTTATTCGTGTATCGTCGCGGTAATCGGCGGCGGATTACTGTGCTGGATTGTACTGGAAATTCCGCCTGCGACATATATCGACCGGTTGCGCGATGTGACGCCGCTGAGCGATTTTTATGTCGGCATGGTGAAAGCGCCCGTATTCGGCGCGATCATTGCAATCGCCGGCTGTTTCCAAGGCATGCAGGTGGAAAATAACGCAGA
The DNA here is from genome assembly GCA_043778865.1 of Sphingomonadales bacterium. Taxonomy (GTDB): domain Bacteria; phylum Pseudomonadota; class Alphaproteobacteria; order Sphingomonadales; family Sphingomonadaceae; genus Sphingorhabdus_B. The sequence continues at coordinate 2,342 of JAYWFI010000242.1, read as the reverse complement.
AGAGGTTGGCCTAAAAACAACCGCCGCCGTTGTGCAGGCGATATTCTTGGTTATCGTACTCGATGCATTCTTTGCTGTATTTTTTAGCAGCGTGGGGTGGGATTAATGGCCGCTGATATCGTCAATGAAGATATCGTCATATCTGTACGCGGGCTGCGCAATGAATTTGGCAGTCAGGTTATTCATAATAACCTAGATCTTGATGTGCGTCGCGGCGAGATATTGGGCGTTGTTGGCGGGTCGGGCACAGGCAAATCGGTGCTGATGCGTTCTATTATCGGGCTTCAGCAACCTGCGGCAGGATCAATAAGCGTTTTTAACGAAAATCTGCTGGATGATGATATCACAGGAGACGCAGATGTCCGCCGCCGCTGGGGCGTGTTGTTTCAGGGCGGCGCATTATTTTCCACATTGACCGTAGCCGAAAACGTACAAGTGCCATTGCGCGAATTTTACCGCGAGATCCGCCCACAACTGCTTGAAGAAATCGCGCGCACAAAAGTTAAATTAAGCGGGTTGCCGCCCGAAGCAGGCGCAAAATATCCGTCGGAATTATCAGGCGGTATGAAAAAACGAGCTGGCCTTGCCCGCGCGCTTGCCATGGATCCTGAGCTCTTGTTTCTTGATGAACCCACCGCTGGACTTGACCCGATAGGCGCTGCCAAATTTGATGCGTTAACCCGCGAATTAAAAGAAACTCTGGGCTTGACGGTGTTCCTTATTACCCATGATCTGGATAGCTTGTATGCGATATGTGACCGCGTTGCCGTGCTAGCCGAAAACCGCGTGATCGCAATCGGCACCATCGATGAGCTTATCGCCACGGATCACCCGTGGATAAAAGAGTATTTTTCTGGACCACGCGGCCGCGCCGCCAATCCGGTGTTACGGCATAACGAAGCGGCGCATTTTGGATAATTATTTTACGATAGACATCGCGGCAAAAACGGGGGCATAAACAAGGGTAATGGAAACAAAGTCTAATTATATTCTAGTGGGATTTGTCACACTTGCACTGCTTGCGGCGGCGGTGGGTTTTACTGTGTGGCTTGCTAAGTTTAACGAAGGCGACAAGAAGGAATACGACATTTTCTTCAAGCAATCGGTAAATGGCCTCGCCAAAGGATCATCGGTATCTTTTTCGGGTGTTCCGGTGGGCGAGGTAAAAGTGATCAAGTTGTGGGAACAGGACCCCCAATTTGTCCGCGTGCGCATCGCCGTTGATAGTGCCGTTCCTATTTTGCAAGGCACATCTGCGACAATCAACAGCCTGAATTTCACAGGTGTAGCCGACGTACAGCTTGACGGCGCAATAAAGGGCGCACCTGCCATTACCTGCCCCACTGAAAACATTATGTCTGCCTGCCCGTCCGGCGTGCCCATTATACCAACCAAGCCCGGCGCGCTGGGCCAATTACTGAATGGCGCGCCGCTGCTGCTCGAACGGTTATCCACGCTAACCGAACGATTGACCAATTTGATGTCGGACAAAAATCAGTCATCGATTGAAAAAACATTGGCCAATGTGGAGAGTATTTCGGGCAGTTTGGCAACACAAACACCCAATTTGAATGCGGCAATTGATGACAGCCGAAAGACGTTGGCAGAGGCCAGCGCGGCGTTGAACAAAGTGGGCGGCGCGGCGCAGCAGATTAGCAGCCTGACAGGCTCGGTTAATTCCGCATTGAACGATGAAGGCAAGCCCGCCATCGCGGAGCTGCGCAAAACGCTTGCGTCTGCTAACAAAAGTCTGACTGCATTAGAAGCAACGCTGAGCAAAACCAATCCGGCAATCGATACGCTCAATACGCAAACACTGCCCGAATTTAATCAGCTTGCCCGCGATTTGCGTCAGCTGTCTGGATCGTTAAAATCAGTCACAGAGCGGGTCGATCAAAACGGGCTTGGCGGCGCGGTAAGTGCGCCGTCATTGCCCGATTATAACGCAAACAAGAGTAAGCGGAAATGACACAGCATATTTGGAAATCAAACAGGCAAACGATAACGAATGCAATCGGTGCGGGCGCGATCTGTTTGCTGCTGGCATCTTGCGTAAGCTTTGGCGCAAAAGCGCCGCCGTCATTGCTTATATTAACCGCGAGCCAAACCGTTGCCGCAGGAACCGTGAAATCCGGCGATCTGTCCGCTGCCTTGGTGGTGTTGATGCCCGATGTGCCCCGCGTGCTGGATACCAACCGGGTTCCCGTACAAATCAACAGCAGCAGCGTCGCTTACCTTAAGGACGCCGTTTGGTCCGATAAACCAGCACGGTTGATGCAGCTGTTACTTAGCGAAACTATCGCTGCCAAAAATGGCCGTTTGATCTTGAGCGAAGTGGACGC
>JAYWFI010000241.1:0-6478 GCA_043778865.1 Sphingomonadales bacterium | reverse complement strand
CAGGCCCAGCGCAAATGCAGCAAGAACTTGCGGCCCGTCAAAGTTTATATCACCTGTCAGCAACGCTTTTATCTGTACGGTTATTGTTGAAATACTACTCAGCGGATTTGCGGTTAAGTTTGCGGTATATCCCGCCGCCATCACCACAATCATTGTTTCACCGATTGCCCGGCTAACCGCAAGTAATATGCCGCCAATTACGCCTGGCAAAGCAGCGGGCAAAAGAACCTTCTTTATTGTTTCGCTTTTGGTTGCACCCATGGCCAGCGATCCGTCACGCATTGCGCCGGGTACCGCAGCAATGCTGTCATCGGCCATCGATGAAACCAGCGGAATAATCATCACGCCCATCACAACACCCGCCGCAAGTGCGTTATCCGATGCGGCATTATTTAATCCGACCGCCACCGCAAAATCACGCACCGCAGGCGCAACAGTAAGTGCGGCAAAATATCCATAAACAACGGTTGGAACCCCTGCCAACACCTCTAATATTGGCTTGAGCCATTTGCGTAAGGCCGGGCTGGCATATTGCGTAAGGTAAACCGCACTCATCAAACCCAACGGTATGGCAACGCTCATCGCAATAATTGCGCCTACAAATATCGTTCCCCAAAACAGCGGTATCGCGCCATATCCGTTATCGGCGCCGGGCGTAATGGTTTCTTGTGGGCTCCAATTGGTACCAAACAGGAATTCAATGGGAGATACCATTTGGAAAAAACGTATTGTTTCAAAAATTAGCGACGCAAATATTCCAATAGTAGTAATCGTAGCAATCAGGGATGCGACCAACAGCGCGATCATTATCAGCTGTTCAACTTTGTTTCGCGCGCGCAAGTCAGGTTTCAGGCGGGTATAGGCATAAAGCGCACCTGCAAAAAATAGCACCATCGATAATGCAAAACCGATCCAGCGGTAATGAGATAATGCATCGCGGTACAGCGGCACAAACGTGTCTGCCATAGGTTGAAATGAGGTTTGCTGCACGCCTTGCGCGATCATCCGTGCCTCAGACAATATGGCTGCGCGTGCAAAAGCATCTTGCGGTAGATCCGCCGCATTAGGAACCGATAACACCATATTGGTCGCAAGTCCGGGCGATATCGCATCCCATATAAGGACAAATATAAGCGAAGGTATAATAGCCCAAAGGCACATAAACCAGCCATGATAAGAAGGCAGGCTGTTTACATAACCGCGCTGCCTGCCTTGACCTTCACGTACAAATACAGCTGCGCGCGCACGGCCCGTGATCCAAGCCATCAAGCCAAGACCAAATATAAGGAACAGCAAAGCAGTGCCAGCCATATCCGTTATCACCCCAACTGTGCGAACCTGTCCCAGTATTAGAACATAAAAAGAGCATGGCTGAATACAAAGGAATCAAGCCATGCTCTCTTATTATTTCCATATAGACGCGATGTTTGTTGCAGTTTTATTTCAGTTTCGAACTATCCATTAAAGTCAGTCCTGTGGCCGCCGCCTCGGACGCAGCGCGCTCTTCATCAGAAGAAGAGATTAATCCTAATTTGGTAAGGTAAGAACCCTTTACTCCTGCCTTGATAAATTCAGCGATATATTCTTTGATACCCGGAATTTTATCGATGTGGGCTTTTTTCACATACATAAATAATGGCCGTGCACCGGGGTATGTTCCGCCTGCGATCGTTTCATAAGTTGGTACAATGCCGCTCATGCTTACGCCTCGGACGCTGCTGAGATTTGCTTCCATGTAACTATAGCCAAATATACCCAGCATGTTGGGATTAGCGGCAAGCTTTTGCACAATTAGGTTGTCATTCTCGCCCTGCTCTTTGTACGCGCCATCGGTACGCACATCGTGGCATACGGCTTTATACTTTTTCTCATCTGTTTCTTTTAATGCCTTGGTTGCGGCATCGGTTTTACAGCCTGCTTCCATAATCAATTCTGCAAACGAATCGCGCGTGCCCGATGTTTTTGGAGGGCCGTACATTGCGATAGGTATATTGGGCAGCGATGCGTTGACGTCCGACCAGTTTTTTGCGGTGTTGGGTTTGCCAAATGGATTGGCTGCAACTGCCTTATACACATCAAGCGGCGTCAGTTTTAGTGCCGGGCCTTTGTTTGATTCGGCGATGACGATGCCGTCAATACCAACCTGGATTTCAACAATATCCTTCACACCATTTTTTTGGCAGGTTTCAAATTCGCTTTTTTTCATGCGGCGTGAAGCATTGGCGATATCGGGTGTTTGCGCGCCTACACCTGCGCAGAATGCTTCGATGCCGCCGCCTGTTCCGGTTGATTCAACGACAGGCACTTTGCGTGATGGATCGGCTTTTTGAAATGTTTCGGCCACTGCTTTTGCAAGCGGGAAAACCGTGGAGGATCCAGTAATGCGAATTTCCTGACGTGAGCCGCCTGCTCCACCTGAACTTGCTTGGTCGTTACAAGCCGCAAGCGCCAAGGTGCTGATCGCCAGCAGTGATAGTTTCTTCAACATAATATTATTTCCCCATATTTTTGGATACGAAACAAAGCATTTACGCATGCCTTTATTAGCGTTGATGCGCCTTTAATCATGCTAGATTGCGAGTGTGTGACTCTCTTGTGTCAGTTATGTTACAATCGGTAGCAGCACCGTAATTGCCGTACCGCTGCCTTGCTTGCTTTTAATCTCTAGGTGGCCCCTATGGCCGTCGATTATATGTTTTACCAGCGACAGTCCTAAACCTGTGCCGCCCACAGACCGACTGCGCCCCGAATCAACACGGTAAAAACGCTCGGTTAATCTTGGCAAATGTTCAGGCGCGATGCCCTCCCCCTGATCAATGACGGTTAGCACAAGCATCGCCGACGATCGTGATAGCGAAAGCGTAACCTCAATAGGCGTATCAGCGCGGCCATATTTCATTGCGTTGGCGACAATATTGCTAACCAATTGGCGCAGTTGCCCCCAGTCACCTTTTACAGGCGGCAAGCCTTCGGTGATGTTCAACACAATATCTTGCCCGCGCGCATCTTCGCCGGATTGCAGAGGATTTATGACATCCTTGATCACCATTGCCATATGTACTGGATTATCATCAAGCTGATATTTTTCTGCCTCGATTCGCGATAGAGACATTAAATCACGGATTAGGGCCTGCATCCGGCTGGCTTCTCCGGCCATAATTTTTAAGAACCGAGTTCGGGTTTGCGCGTCTGATCCCGCCTCTGTTTCATTTAGCGTTTCGATAAAGCCTTTAACGGCGGCTAGCGGCGTCAGCAATTCGTGGCTTGCATTTGCAACAAAATCGACACGCATTTTTTCGGCGGCCTGCGCGCTTGTCCGGTCCGTTAGGTTAACCAGTTTTTGATCCTCGCCAACCGAACGAATGCGCATTTCCCAAATCTGATCGCGCAGGCCAATCCCGATCAACTTAATCGGCCGCCCATCATGCTGTGCATTTGGATCAGACAGTCGTTCGATCGCGCCTGCATGGCGAAATGCAATTTGCACACTCTGGCCGGTGATATTGCGGCCCAACAGGTCAAGCGCTGCCTTATTTGCTGCGGTAACCCTTGCGTTTTGAACAATCAAAGTTGGATCGGCAATCGCATCCAAAAAAACCTGAAATTGCGGATACGCATTCAGATGTAATGGCGCAGCATTCTCAGCTGCCATTGGCGCAGGAGCCCTTTTGTCATCACGTTCACTAACCACGAAAAATGCAATCATCGATGTGACTGCCATAACGGTCGTACGTTCCAAATTACCGTGTAGTTGCCCTGCAATATATGCCCCGCCGAGCACGAGCATGAACGCTATAAATGTTCGTACCGAAAATATGGATCGCAGCATTACCGCTTTGTCTCGCTTGATATGGGCATTAGGCTTTTGTCAATATGTTGTCCCACATATAGACGCCATAATACAAAGCAAGCGCAGGCTATAGCGTTTCACGCGTTTTGTGATAGTTGGTAAGTAGCTATAGGAATAAGGTACGTATGAGCGATACTCCAGATAAAATTGTTGAAGGAACTCAGGCGGCGGTCAAGGACTGGCAACCAACACGCCGCCGCGCGTTGATGATGGGCGCAGTTACAGCGGCAGCGGTTGTATCGGTGCGTCCAGCGTTGGCGCAGGCAGCAGGATCAGTGTTAAACTGCGAGATCCCTGTTCCTGGCCCGCATGGTGGCGGCAATAACATTGCTGCAGACGGCAGTTTGGTGACGCCCGATACACCCGGGTCATTCATGGCAACGGGGCAAAAATATACTGGCGAACAAGTAAAAGCAGCAATGAATGGTCAAAGCCTGCCCGGTACCAGCGCCGATCAAAGCGAAGCATACATCAATTATATCCGCCGCCTGCAATATGGCCAAAGCGGATTTACATGTTATGCTTCACTACAAATGCCGCGATAATACGCGTACTCTCAAAAAGCTAAAGTAGCATACAAAGTATCATACATTGAATCTTTAGGGGTTTTTGGTAGGCCGTGATTATGACTGGCCAGCCCCTCCCTACTCCGGTTTACCGGCATCAGGTTTACAGTGCAGAACCCGCAGATACGTTTATCGTTCAGCCGTTAGGCAGCATAACTTTGATTTTTCAGCGGCGCTCGGGGATCACGCATATTGTTGCTGATCCGATACCGCAGATTTTGGCAGCAATGGGTGATGACCTGTGCGATGCGGCAACGATTGCCGCGCAGATGGCGATGCAATATAATCTGGGTGATCCAAAAATAGCACATGACATTATCGCGGCGCGGCTGGAAGAGCTTGAAAAGCTTGGTTTGGTGGAGCGCATAGATGCATGAGTTCCGCGTCCGCGTGGGACCTGCATCGTTCCGGATAGGGTCCCATTGGCGTGCGCCAATTGAACAAATGCGCAGCCTTTACGCCGATTATCCTACTCCAGATTTTGTGGATTTCACTGTACGACTAGAAGCCGTCAGCAAGCTGCGCCGTTATTTTCGGCCATCGGTTGCGATCAATGGCGATTATATGTTGCCTGATGCTGCCCCGTTGCCGTTATCGCAGGGATTGCTTGCCGCAGAGATGGGCATGAACCTGCAAATGGCGCTGGGTTGGCGGCGGCAATTGATTCTGCACGCCAGCGCGGTTGAACGCGGCGGCAAGGCATTGATCATGACGGGCGCATCCGGATCAGGGAAATCCACATTGTCAGCGATGCTTGGAAACGATAATCTTAGCGCAAAAAATCTAGGCAATAAAGGCTGGCGGTTTTTGGGCGATGAATTCGCGTTGATCGACACTGCCAGCGGCGATGCTGTCCCTTATCCCCGCCTGATCAGCCTCAAGAACGAGGCCATTGCTACTATGCAAGCCTCTGCGCCCGATGGACATTTCGGGCCATTGATGCAAGGCACGCCAAAGGGTGATATTCGGCACCTTGCGCCGCCCAAATCTGCCATTGAACAAATGAATATACGCGCAAAGCCAGCATTGCTGCTTTTTCCGCGATTTGGATATCCCGCCGCAATCCGGGACGTTGCGCCCGGCGAAGTATTCATGCGTTTAACGCAGGCTTCAACCAATTATGTCGCACTGGGTGAGGCTGGATTTCATGCGCTTACCCGGTTCGTACGCGATGTTCCCGCGCGCGCCATTGATTATCAAAATGGCGGCGAAGCAGAGGAACTTGTCGCGCAGCTTTGGGATCAGCTGTCGTGAACCGCCGCCTTGCCCCCAGCGCGCGTATGCTTGCAAATATCCTGATGGATCCGGCGGCTTATGCCCCGCGCGATGCCGATGTGTGGACAGGCATTATAACGATTGCGCGCGCCGAACAGCTGCTAGGAACACTGTCGCATAAGCTGCGGACGTTTGACCTGCCTCCGCCTGTTGCAGCGATTATGGCTGATGCGCGGTTAAACGCTGAATATCAACGGCGCGCGGCATTATGGGAGGCCGATTGTGCACGCCGCGCATTGGCGCAAATGGATGGCAGAGTGGCATTAATGAAAGGTACTGCCTATGTCGCAGCCGGATTAAAAGCAGGCGAAGGGCGGCATATCGGCGATCTTGATATCATGGTGTCTCGGCATGACTTGGCGGAAACGGAGCGTCTGCTAATCGGGAATGGCGGGTGGGAATGGGTGAAGGAAGATGCCTATGACGAAGCCTATTACCGCGATCATATGCATGAATTGCCGCCAATGATCCACAAAGACCGCGACCGAATGATTGACGTGCATCACACCATCCTGCCCCCCACCGCGCGGCCCACGCCCGATGCAGCTGCGATGTTGGCAGATGCGATAAAGCTTGAAAATGGCCTATATGTTTTTGCGCCCGCCGATATGGTTTGCCATAGCGCGGCGCACCTGTTTGCCGACGGCGACCTGACAGGCGGAATGCGCAATTTGTGGGATATCCATTGCTTGCTCACCGAATTTGCACAGCCGGACACTGAGTTTTGGGATGCCTTAAAATCACGCGCGCAGCATCATCAACTGCTGCCTGCGGTGCAGCGCGCGGC
>JAYWFI010000240.1:0-20671 GCA_043778865.1 Sphingomonadales bacterium | reverse complement strand
GGTATTATTTTGGCATTTGGCAAAAAATTCTTTGTCTTGGGCTTACTCGCCTTTGCTGCCATAGGCCGCTGGGTTAAAGGACTGTTTGGCCGTAGGGATGATGATTTGGAGGTATAGTAGGCGGCATAGGATAGACTAGCTGTCTCAACTTGTCGGAATATCTTACACACCGCATCGTAGTTAACATCTTAGTAACCACCTAAGCTTATGTATTATAAATGTACTGCAAAGCTGGCACGCAGGCTGCATAGTATTATATGTTCAACACACCCACTCAAGCTACGGATGGGTTATTCGCTACTGGTCTCGCGATAACCCGTCCCTGCTTACTCCTACCTCATCATCTGCACGTATCTAACTGTCGTTAAGTCCCGCCATGCGTTCGGCTTGATCTTGCGCGATTAGGGCGTCTACCATTTCACCAAGGCCGCCGCCCTCCAATATCTCGGGCAGTTTATGCAGAGTCAGGCCTATTCGGTGGTCTGTCACGCGGCCTTGCGGGAAATTATAAGTGCGGATACGTTCGGACCGGTCACCGCTGCCCACCATCGATTTACGCGCATCGGCCTGCACAATGGCGAGTGTTTCGCGTTCCTGCTCATAAATACGGGCGCGCAGGACCTGCATCGCTTTTTCTTTATTCTTATGCTGGCTGCGTCCGTCTTGGCATGTGACAACAGTACCTGTGGGTATATGCGTAATCCGCACCGCGCTATCGGTTGTATTCACATGCTGCCCGCCTGCGCCAGACGCACGGTACACGTCGATCCGCAAGTCGTTATCGTTGATCTGAATATCAACTTCTTCGGGTTGCGGCAGGACGGCGACCGTGGCTGCGCTGGTATGCGTGCGCCCGCCGCTTTCGGTAACGGGTACGCGTTGGACACGGTGCACCCCGCTTTCAAATTTCAATTTGGCAAACACGCCCTTGCCCGTGACCGAAGCGACGATTTCTTTGAAGCCGCCGACATCGGCCGCATTGGCGCTAATCATCTCGACTTTCCAACCTTCGGCCGCAGAATATCGTTCGTACATGCGGAACAAATCACCTGCAAAAAGCGCCGCTTCATCGCCGCCTGTCCCTGCCCGAATTTCCAGCATCGCCGGGCGTTCATCGGCGCTGTCCCGAGGAAGCAATTTAAGCGCCAGTTCTTGTTCGGCAGATATCCGCTGCGCCGTGATGTCTGTCAGCTCTTCTGTGGCCATTGCCGACATTTCTGCATCCGCCGCATGATCTTTGGCAATAATCTCAAGCGTCACAATCTCTGCGCGCAAACGGCGAACAAGCGCACATGCCCGCGCCACAGGTTCCAACTCGGCATATTCGCGGCTGGCAGTGACAAAAGCCTCGCCCTCCATCTGGCCCGTCGCCATTCGCGCCTCAAGCTCATTAAAACGCGCTTCAATCTGCGCAATGCGTTGGTTGGAGATTATCAAAACGAAGCATCGTTATTTTGGTTCACGCGGAGGCGCGAAGACGCGGAGATTTCTTGTACTATATCCTCCGCGCCTCCATGCCTCCGCGTGCGCGCTTTTCCGCTTTGCATAAAAGTAAACAATATAGTCACTCGGCAACCTCAACATAACACACAGCGTCATGCTGAACTTGTTTCAGCATCCATCGCGCAGCCAGAACTGTGCTACATTGAGAAATGGACCCTGAAACAAGTTCAGGGTGACAATTTTTTGTGTAATATCTAATTATTTGTTTGATCACGAATAAAGCTTATTAAAATAATTGTTACAAATTGCATCAACGTCACTACCCTGGATATAGTTAGGATCAAGCACGCTAATGCCGCGATCATGATGTCCATCCCGAACTTCTAACGATACCAAAACGGCCGGGTTCGCTTTTTTTGCTCGGTCAAACCGCTTACGCGGGCTTCCTGTAACAAACTGCTCGGCGCGAAACCCTGCTTTGCGATATGCCGCCGTCAAAGCCATGCAATCCATTTCGCGGTCTGGATGCTGAGCAACAACGGCAACTTCAAGACGGCCAACCTGCGGCGCGTCCATCAACATCGCCAGCCGCTCGATCCCTGCTGCCCAGCCCACTGCGGGCGTATGCGGCCCGCCGAGATGCTCGATCAACCCGTCATACCGCCCGCCGCCCAGCACGGTACCCTGCGCGCCCAAACGGTCCGTTATAAATTCAAACGCCGTGTGGCGGTAATAATCGAAGCCGCGCACCAGCGTTGCATTACGTTTCCACGCCACGCCGGCTGCATCCAGCCCGGCTGTTACGCCGCCAAAAAAATCTTCAGCCTCAGGTGTCAAATATGCGTCAATACGCGGCGCGGCATAACATATGCCCCGGTCATCAGGATCCTTGCTGTCCAGTATTCTAAGCGGATTATGTTCCAACCTGCGCATGCTGTCTTCGGATAGGACATCGCGGTGATCATTGAAGTATGCGACCAATGCGGCGCGCCATGCATCGCGGCTTTGTGTGTCGCCGAGCGTATTTAGGTTCAATGTCACGCCATCTGATACGCCCAGTTCCTTGAGCAACTGATCCGCCATTATCAATAATTCGGCATCGGCGGCGGGCTGCGCTGCGCCAATAATCTCTGCGTCAATCTGGTGGAATTGGCGGTAGCGGCCTTTTTGCGGGCGCTCATACCGGAACAAGGGACCATGTACGGACAGCTTCATCGGCGCGTGTTGTTGCCACCCATTCGTCAAGTACGCACGGCATATGCCCGCCGTAAATTCAGGGCGTAGCGTGATACTGTCACCGCCGCGATCTTCAAATGAGTACATTTCTTTGGATACAACATCTGTTGTCTCGCCCAACGTACGTGCAAAGACCGCAGTTGGCTCGATCACGGGCAGCTGCAATCCCTTAAACCCATAGAGTTTTCGCACGCGTTCAAAGGTACTTATAACGGCGGCGAAACGTTCTTCGGCCTCGCCGTACATATCTTGCGTACCGCGCACGGGAGAAGGTGTCTGAATCTTTGCCATAATCTGATCGCTCTAGCGCCTTTTTTTGCAAATCGGAATAGTTAGATTATTGCTAGACGTTATTAAAAAAATACGCTTTATCTCAGGTCATGACCAAACTATATTTTACATTCCTTATAGGCGTAGCAACACTCGCTGTCCTACCGTCAAATTCCTATGCGCAAAACAGTGCGCCCCAAAACAGTGCGCCTACGCCAACGCCGATTGTTTCGGCTATCCCGGATCCAGCGGATACGCCGCTTTCTGCGCCCATGCGGCTTGAGGTAGACGCGACCGACAATGTGCGTGCCATTTTCCGAGTAAAGCAGACAATCCCAGTCGATGCAGGCAAGCCGCTTGTGCTGCTGTATCCCGAATGGCTGCCCGGCAAACATGGACCGCGCGGCGCGCTTGCCGAGCTAACCGGACTTAAAATTCGCAGCGGCAGCAAGTTGCTGAAATGGACCCGCGATCCCGTTGAGGTGTATGCATTTCATGTCGATACCCCTGCGGGCACAAAATCAGTCGATGTAGAATTTCAGTTCCTGTCCCCTGTACGCAGTAGCGAGGGCCGGATCGTCATGACGCCGGAAATGATGAATGTTGCATGGGAACAAGTCGCGCTGTATCCGGCCGGGCATTTCGTGCGCGCTATTCGCGTAAAGCCGTCGATTACGCTGCCTCAGGGTTGGACAGGCGTTGCGGCGCTGGACGGTGCAAAGGTCACAGGCAACCGCATTGATTACGCCGAAACTGATTTTGAAACGCTGGTCGACAGTCCGATGTTTGCCGGGCGGTATTACAAAAAATGGGACTTGGGCCAAAAAGTGACCCTGAATGTATGGGCCGACGAAGCCAAGGATTTGGACGCAAAGCCGGAGCATATCGATGCGCACAAAGCGTTGGTAAGCGAGGCAGTTACTTTGTTTGGTTCAAAGCATTTTGACCGTTATGAATTCCTATTGGGGCTTACCGATGAGATGGGCGGTATTGGCCTTGAACATCACCGCAGCAGTGAAAACAGCCTTGATCCCAAAACCTTTATCGACTGGAAAGACCGCGCCGCCGATCGCGGGTTACTGCCCCATGAAATGACGCACAGCTGGAACGGGAAATTCCGCCGTTCCGATGTGTTATGGACGCCCGATTACCGCACGCCAATGCAGGATAATCTGCTGTGGGTATATGAAGGACAGACAAGTTACTGGGACTGGGTATTGGCCGCGCGTTCCGGCATACAGCCCAAAGAAATCGTGATTGGTGAGCTGGCACGGGCCGCTGCGTTTTATCAGATCCAGCCGGGCCGCGATTGGCGTTCGGTGGAGGACACTACCCATGACCCGGTGTTTGCCGCGCGCAAGCCCAAACCGAACGCAACATGGTCCCGCGGCGAAGATTACTATGTCGAAGGATCGCTAGTGTGGCTGGAAGCCGATATGATAATCCGCGAAAAATCAGGCGGCAAAAAATCGCTCGATGATTTTGCGAAGGCATTTTTCGGAATCAAAAACGGTGACTGGGGCACGGTCACCTATAATTTTGACGAGGTGGTTCGCACGTTGAACGGCGTCATGCCGTATGACTGGGCAACATTTTTGGATACCCGCATCCGCCAGCCGGGGCAGCCAGCGCCATGGGGCGGGATTGAGAAAAGCGGCTATAAAATAGTCTGGAAAACCGAACCCAACGCGTATGAAAAAGAGCGGATGAAAAACGGCAACTTCGTGGATCTAACCTTCAGCCTTGGCATGAGTATCGACAAGGACGGCGCAGTGACTTCAACCGTTTGGGATGGCCCTGCATTTCAGCAAGGCATCGTAAACGGCACAAAAATTGTAGCCGTCGGCGGCATCACTTATTCCAAAGAGCGCTTAAACGAGGCCGTAAAAGCATCCGCCGATACAAAACAGCCCGTCAAATTGCTAATCGAAAACAACAAACGTTTCCGCGAAGTAACGTTAGAATATTCGGGAGGTCAGCGGTACGCGCATCTTGAACCCATCAGCAAAGCGCAGCAGCCGCTGGATAAGCTGCTTTTAGCGCGGCGTAAGTGATTTGGGGTTACGGCACGCATATGTTTGGATTAAAGGAACATGAAAATCCCGTTTAACCAAGAGAACCACACATGCGTATCGACCTTATCCCCGCTGGCGACAATCCACCTGAAAGCTTGAATGTTCTGATCGAGGTCCCCATTGGCGGTGAACCTGTGAAATACGAATTTGACAAAGCATCAGGTGCGTTGTTTGTTGATCGTTTCCTGCATACGCCCATGCGTTACCCCGCCAATTACGGCTTTGTTCCGCACACATTGGGCGAAGACGGCGATCCATTGGACGCGCTGGTTATTGCGCGTTCGCCGATTGTGGCAGGCGCAGTGGTAAAGGTACGGCCCATTGGCGTGCTGCTAATGGAAGACGACGCAGGCGGCGATGAGAAATTGATCACCGTGCCCGTCGATAAAACCTTTCCATATTATTCCGGCGTTGAAAATTATGACGAAATGCCGCCGATTGTGATGCAACAAATCGAGCATTTCTTTACGCACTATAAGGATTTAGAACCCGGTAAGTGGGCAAAACTTAATGGGTGGGGCGACGCAGAGCGCGCCAAAAAAATCATTGTAGAGTGCATTGAACGTGCCACGGCGCACGGAATATGAAGCGCTGGGTGACTATCATTGCTATGACATTGCCGCTGTCTGCCTGTGCCACCCCGGAAACGCGGATTAAAACGGCGCTAACCGAGGCAGGCTTATCCAACAAGATAGCGAGCTGCATGGCCGAGCGTATGGTGGACAAGCTTTCATTGTTGCAGCTGAATAAATTGCGCGGCTTGCAAAAACTTAAAAGCAGCGACCCCAGAAAAACGAGCATCGAAGATTATGTTAAGCGCACGCGTTCTCTACAAGACCCCGAGATATTGAGCGTGGTCACCACGTCAGGTGTGGTCTGTACATTCAAGTAAGCGGTATAGCCGGGCGAGCTTTAACCCGCCGCCCATTTCACAAACCGCAATAGCCAGCCATCTTGCGCGGCCCCTGTATTAGAGGACGCTCCCGCATTAGAAGAGGCTCCCGCATTCCAAGACAGTATGGCCGGCGTTCCGGCAATAGCGCCGCATTCAAGGCAACGCACCTGCGCGCCTTGTACACCGCCTAGCATTTGTACGTCAGCCTCAATACGCTGCCACGCCATTTTCTGTCCCCACGCAGCACGGGCAAACAGATCCATCGGAGCAGCCGCACTTTCTTCTTGCTCTGCACCCATATTGCCCAGCAATTGTGATAGAAAATCCTGTTTGGGATCGATATATTCGGCGTGCCAATTACCTTTGCCAAGCTTAGCAAGGCGAGCCGCTTCGGCAAGGGCATCATCGATACCGCCAAACCGGTCAACAAGGCCAATTTGGCGCGCAGTGCCCCCTGCCCAGATGCGCCCTTGGCCAATGGCATCCACCTGCTCAGGCGTTTTCTTTCGCGATTTTGCAACGCGGTTAATGAAATCACCATACCCTTTTTCGATTGTGCTTTGAGCAAACCGGTCAAATTCAGGGCTGATCCCGCCAAGTATATTAGGCTCGCCCGACAACGGTGTGGTTTTGACGCCGTCTGCCGTTACGCCAATTTTGCGCAAGGCATTCTCGCCGCTGGGAATGATGCCAAAAATACCAATCGAACCAGTGATCGTGGAAGGTTCGGCAAATATCACATCAGCAGGAGTAGAAACCCAGTATCCGCCACTTGCCGCCAGATTGGCCATGGATACTACAACAGGTAATTTTCTTGTTTTTGCCTCTTCGATCGCCAGCCTGATTTTTTCCGAAGCCAGCACTGATCCGCCCGGAGAATCCACACGGATAACAAGTGCTTTCAATTCTTTGTTATCGAGCGCATCATAAATCAGATCGCTGACGGTTGTTCCTGCGGCCTTGCCCGCGCCGCCTTTGCCGTCAACAATTTCGCCCGCAATCGTTACAACGCCAATGCTATCACCATTGCCATCCGCGCTGTTTGCGGCAAGCAAAGTTGCCATTGAAGTTGACGCATATTCACCTGTTTTTTCCGGAGAAGCCTTGCCAAATTTAGCGGCCACATATTTGCCAAACATAACCCGGTCGCCTAATTTATCGACTAGCTTATTATTTTGCGCAAGAACAGACAGATCGCCTTTAACGGCTTCTACCGATGCCGCAGGCGTGTTTAACAAGCCGTCGAGCTGTGCAGCTGGCCGAGCTTTGGCCACATCGGCGCGCCACAGGCCCCAAATCTCGTCATAAACAGCTTTCAGGGCCTGTTTGGCTTCGGGTGATTGTTCGCTGCGGATGAAAGGTTCAACTGCGCTTTTATATGTGCCTACTTTGTAAACGTGCGCTGTTATCCCTATTTTATCGAGCAAACCTTTTAGATAGGGCTGTGATCCGCCAGGTCCGGTTACCAGTACGCCGCCCATCGGGTCCATCCAAATCTCACTTGCATGTGCCGCGATTTGATACCCGTCTTGGCTGTACGCAGTGGCAAAGCTGTATACAGGCTTACCCGCTTTTTTAACCGCATCGATGCTGTGGCCAATCGCCGTGATGCTGGCTTGCCCGCCGCCCAAAAAACGATCAAGATCAAACACAACGGCTTTAACCGAATTGTCTGTCTCCGCTAGTTTTAGCGCGCGTATGACATCGCGCTGGCGGTATTCATTAACGGGGGCCTCGTTGGCGATAAGCGCACGTACCGGATCAATGGCAGCAGGCTGTTCGGCGATAACGCCGTCCAATTTAATCAGCAAAGCGCCGTCTTTCACCTTTGCAGGATTGGGGGATGCAGTTAGTGCCGAAAATAAGAGACCAAAAAATAATAGCATAAAGATAAGAACAAGTCCGTCCTTAAACGCCACCAAAATCCGCCATGCGCCTTTTGCAAATGCCATATTATCCTGATCCTTATTCTTGTAGTCTCTATTTAGGTAGAACGCGTCATAATGCTAGCTAAGTTTCGACAAACGGCAGCTTAGTTTTCATTTTATCATTAAAAAAGGAGCCACCAGAAAATCTAGCGACTCCTCTTATTATGGGTCAGCGGTCTGAAAACCCGCCACCGGAAGATGCTTTATCCCGATACTTAGACCACAGTATGCAGGCCCGTTAAATTAAAACTTAACGCGTGATCCTCCGAACGGAATTGTCCGACCCCTTAACTGAACCATTAGACATCAGATCACCTCCTTTCGATTGTAGAAAATAAATTGCGACTGCATTGGGTTTCTCCTTTGCACGAATAAGATGGTATACTTTGTGCCACAGGACAAGGATTATTTCTGGGCGGATTAGGCCCGGCAGTCTTCAACCACTTTGGCGATTTCAGCGTATACGGGGATGGCGATGCTTTGCCCTCCGCTGCCTTGCAATGCAAAGCGTCCCCGCGTGTAAATTATGGCATCTAATATGGGATCATCTGGCATGATTTCAGCCGCAATATACGCTGCATTTGACCCTGGTGAAGATGCGTTAATCGTTTTGAGAGCAGAAGATGTACGTATAGTTATTGCGCCTTTTTCTGCTTGATCTATAAAAGATAAGTATATGCGGTTTTGCGTGCGGTCGCACCGTATGGTGACCACAGCATCGCGTTGCTCTTGTCCAAACAGCGCAATGGACCCGCGGGCATCGGCGCGATAGACCCAGCTGCCTTGTGTAATCGGCCAATCTATCCATGACCCTTGCGCAGATGTCTGCGGCAAAGGTAATCCATTGGCACTTGGCTTTTGCGGGGCTGATGCCGATCCTATAGATTGCATTGGCGGATTGCTTTGCGGAATAATCGGCGATGACCCCGAACATGCGGTTAAAACAAGAGCGCATGTGACAACGCAAGTAGAAGCGTAAGCGGCAAGAGGGACTCGAAAAATCATAGCTCCACCATGGCCAATTAATGCGCATTGGGCTAGGCCAGTAACCATATGAATGATAAGATACGCTTGGATCAGCTGCTTGTGGAACGCGGGCTTGCCGAAACCCGCACCCGCGCCCAAAATTTGGTGCTGTCTGGGCATGTAATGATTGGTGATCGCCAAGCGTGTAAACCGGGCCAGCAAGTGCCGTATGATGCGCAAATCAGTGTAACGGGCCAAGACCATCCATGGGTGTCTCGCGGCGGGATAAAATTGGCGCATGCGTTAAACGAATTTGGTATCGATGTAACAGGCGCGGTTGCAATAGATGTGGGCTCGTCCACCGGCGGATTTACCGAAGTGTTGCTATCACAGGGCGCAGCACGCGTTTATGCGGTGGATAGCGGCACCGATCAGCTGGCACAAAAACTGCGCGATGACACCCGCGTAATTGTACATGAACAAACCAGCGCCCGGATACTAACTGTTGCGCACATCCCGCAGCTTGCCGATATCATAGTATGCGATGCCAGTTTTATCAGCCTTACCAAAGTGCTGGAACGGCCAATAACTTTTGCGCGGGACGGCGCGCAGATGATCGCACTGATCAAGCCGCAGTTTGAGGCGGGACGCAGCGGCGTTGGCAAAAGCGGCGTTGTTCGCGGCGCTGCTGTCCATGCGCGCGTCTGTAATGAAGTGCGCGCATGGATGCAGGATAGCGGCTGGCGCGTGATGGGATTAATCAATAGTCCGATCACGGGCCCCAAGGGTAACACCGAATTTCTGATCTGGGCGAAGAAAGAAAGTATTTCGCCGATAGATTGACGAGAGCCGTAATTACGATGATAGCTCGTGCAACTAAATAACATGTAAGGGTATGATTATGATTCTGCGCCGCGCCGCTTGTTTTTTTGCAGCAACCTCACTTGCCGCTTTTGCTTTACCCGCCGCATATGCTGCGCCTGCTAAACCCGCTGCTGCAAAACCTTTGATTACAACGCAGCTGCCGCGCAATGCCGTTCCCACGCATTATGCAATCACCGTCACGCCTGATGCCGCCAAATTATCATTTACCGCGCAAACCTCGATTGACATCATGCTGCTGCAGCCCAGCAAATCGGTCACTTTGAATGCCGCCGAACTTACCTTTGCCAAAGCAGGCATTCGTCAGGGCAAAGCCGCTGCAGCGCCCGCAACCGTAAGCGTTAATGCCAGTGCGCAAACCGCTACGATCACTTTTGCAAAGCTTATGCCAGCGGGCAAATACACCCTCGATATCGATTATGCGGGCAAGATTTATCAGCAAGCCAATGGGCTTTTCGCTCTTGATTACAAAAATCCAAAGGGCGAGCAAAAGCGCGCGCTGTTTACGCAATTCGAAGCGCCCGATGCGCGCCGTTTTGTGCCCAGCTGGGACGAGCCAAACTATAAAGCTACCTTTGACCTAACCGCTATTGTTCCCGGCGATCAAATGGCCGTCAGTAACATGCCAATCGCGGCAACAACCGATGCTGCAGGCGGCATGAAAGCAAACCGTTTCCAAACATCGCCCAAAATGTCGACATACCTGTTATTTTTTGGTGTTGGCGAATTTGACCGCATTTCTAAAAAAGCCAAATCAACCGAAGTTGGCGTAGTGATGGGCAAAGGCAACGCCGATAAAGCACAATACGCGCTCGATGCTTCTGCGCAAATCGTTGATTATTACGGCGACTATTTCGGCGTTCCTTATCCTTTGCCAAAATTGGACAATGTCGCAGGGCCCGGGCAGAGCCAGTTTTTCAGCGCAATGGAAAATTGGGGTGCAATATTTACCTTTGAACGTGTATTACTTGTTGATCCAAAAATAACGAGCGCTGCAGGCAAACAGAATATTTTTTCAACAGACGCACACGAAATTGCGCACCAATGGTTTGGCAATTTGGTCACGATGCAATGGTGGGATGATTTGTGGTTGAATGAAGGGTTCGCCAGTTGGATGGAAAGCAAAACAACCGCGCATTTCCACCCCGAATGGCAAGCCGATATTGACCGCGTTTATGGCTATAACGGCGCGATGCGTCAGGATGCTTATGTTACCACGCATCCTATTATTCAAACCATTAAAACCGTTGAGCAAACGAGCCAAGCATTTGACGGTATTACCTATCAAAAAGGCGAAGCAGTTATCACTATGCTTGAGGGATTTGCAGGCGAAGATGTATGGCGCAGTGGCATTCGGTCATATGTAAAAAAATATGCTTATGGTAATACGAAGACCGACGATTTGTGGGCCGAGGTTGAGGCAGCAGGCGCCAAAGGCCTAACCAAAATCGCACATGATTTTACCAAGCAACCCGGCATTCCATTAATAAAAGTCACAAATGCCAAATGCGTAGGCGGCAACACGGTCGTTGCCATTTCGCAAGGGGAGTTCTCTCGCGACCGTAAAGCACAAACCGATGCGAAGCCGCTGCGCTGGAATGTTCCAG
Organism: Sphingomonadales bacterium; assembly: GCA_043778865.1. GTDB lineage: Bacteria > Pseudomonadota > Alphaproteobacteria > Sphingomonadales > Sphingomonadaceae > Sphingorhabdus_B. The sequence goes on along the minus strand of JAYWFI010000240.1, from coordinate 9,369 downwards.
TGATTGCGCAAACACTCGGTAATGCACCTGTTAACGCCATTATTTCCGGCGGGGCAGGCGAAATGAAGGTTCCTGGTTGCGGCACATTAATCGTTAATGCGGGCCAAAGCGGATATTATCGTGTATCTTATGGGCCCGAACAAATCACAGCGCTTGGCAATGATTTTGCAAAGCTGGCTCCGATCGATCAGGCCGGGCTGCTAGCGGACTCCTCGGCGCTATCGGTGGGGGAATATCAGGGTATGGATGTATCGCTCGCTATGCTTGATGCAGTACCTGCAGGCGCTACACAGCGCATACTGAGCGCAGCAGCAGGCAGCTTTCCTGGATTTTATGATCTGATGAAAGACGACGCACCGCGCCAAAAGAAACTAGCGAGCATTGGCAACGCGCGTTTTTCACCGGCGCTCAAAAAATTAGGGCTTGTCCAAAAACCTACCGAAGAAACCGTCGATTCTAATTTGCGCAGCGCGCTGATCGGTACGTTAGGCAGCATGAATAATCCCGATGTGCGAACCGAAGCCAAGCGATTGTTTGATGCATTGGATAAAGATCCAGCAGCGCTCGATGGCCCACTGCGCACGACGTGGCTTGGCCTGATTGCATATAGCGCTGACAAGCCAACTTGGGATAAAATCCGTAAACTAGGCCAATCTGCAGAAAACAACGCAGTTAAATCGGCAATGTACCGTTTGCTCGGCGAAACTAAGGACAAAGCGCTCGCAGCCGACGCTTTGAAGCTTGCGCTAACCGATGAACCCGGCGCCACCACCAGTGCCGCGATTATTAGCGGCGTGGCAGGTGAGCATCCCGAAATGGCAGTTGATTTTGCACTCGCCAATCAGGACGCGGTATTGGCGCTTGTTGATGTTGCATCACGGTCCGAATACATTGCGCAACTTGGCGCAGGTTCGGATGATGCGTCTATGCCCGGCAAACTCGATGCCTATGCCAAGAAATTTCTAACCGCAGAAAGCCGCAAAACCGTTGATCAATCGATAGCCGCAATCAAAGCCCGAATCAAAAGCCAGCCGCGCACAAAAGCAGGCGTGGCCGAGTGGCTGGATAAAAAACCTGCGATGTGATGGACGACGGGATATTTAAGGCAGTGTTGTTTTGTTCAAATTACACTGCCTTGAAATCCTGATGCACGTTACCCAATCGAATCCAGCACGTATCCTTGGGACCTTACCGTGCGTACAGGATCGGGAACTTGGTGGTGTGATAACGTTTGACGCAGTCTGCGCACCCATACGTTGACGATGCGCTCGTCAATTGCGATCTCGCTTTTGCCCAGCATTTCGATCAGGTTTTTGCGCGTCAACAGCCTGTCTGGATTTTCAATAAAATGGGTTAGGACGCGGAATTCGTTGGGCGGCAATGCGATATTACGGCCCATATACTGTACACGGTATGCGTTCAAATCGACCACCAAGTCACCATGCGTAAGCTTTGTCTCTGGTTTAGAATATGGCCGCTGAATAATATATGTATCGATTTTTCGGATCAGTAACTCAGCGGTTATAGGCCCAACGATATAGCTATCGGCACCCGACCTGATCGCTCTACGCTGGGCGTCGCTGTTGCGCGTTTCCATTACCATCATAATATGCGAATCTGCAGTTGCGGTACTTGTGCGCAATTTATGGCACATTTCCAATCCAGAGCATTCCTGCAGCACCCAATCAACAAAACACCATATGCGGCCTCTGGTAGTAATATCAGGTATAGTTTTACCAACAGTTACAGCGTTAAGGTCAGGCCGAATAGCTTCAATATCGCGAAGTAGCGTACCATTGTTAACGGCCAAAATCACAGTATCTTGATTTTTCATGAACACCGCTATGCAAAGCAATGATTACCAAATTGTGACGCGCAGATATCCAAATAATCTGTAATTTATCTGTCACTATTTTGTTATTATTGCGCCACTAAAGCTTCGTATTACTGAAATCTCGCGTCCCTAATAGGGCATTGCCAGTACCAACGAATCGTAAATTTCTTAAGAGCTGGCAGCCAATACAGGCCTACAAATTTCTTCAGGGATTTACATAAATGAAACGCTTTATTTCTCCCATCTCTATATCCCTTACCGCGCTGGCTTATATGCAGACCGCCGGCGCAGTGCATGCCGCACCAGCGCCAAGCACGAACGCGCCAGCAGCAGATGCAGCGGTTGCGCTAAATGCCGCAGATGCAGCAGATGCCGAACCTCAAAATACAGATGGTCTTGTAGACATTGTGGTAACCGCAACAAAACGCGCCACCAATGTGCAAGATACGCCCATTTCCATTAGCGTCATGAGCGCAGATGACCTTAAAAAACGTCAAGTACAAAGCTTGCTTGATTTGGCCGACGGCGGCATCCCCAGCCTGCGTGTATCGACATTTGAATCGCGCCAATCAGCGCTCACCATAGGTATGCGTGGTATTGTTCCGGGCGATGCGAACCAGCCCGCCCGCGAACAAGGCGTTGGCGTATATATTGACGGCGTTTATCTTGGCCGCCAGCATGGCCTGAACTCAGGCTTTTTTGATGTTGAACGGATCGAAGTTCTAAAAGGACCGCAAGGCACATTGTTTGGCCGTAATACTGAAGGCGGCGCAGTCAACATGGTCAACCGTGCGCCAACGGGCGAATTTGGCGGGCGCGCCACTGCAGGAATGGGCAATTATGGTTCTTACAATGGCGGGCTGCATATCGATTTGCCCGAATTTGCTGGTATCTCGTTCAAGATTGATGGCGGTATACAACATCAAAGCGCGACAACCAAAAATACATTAAGCGGCCAGGCAGGATGGAACCAGTTCAACCGTTACGGCGGCCGTATCGCCGCGCGCGTTAAACCTGTTGACGGCATCGTCGCAGATTTTTCGATTGACGCAGGCCGGGATGAGAACACCGCGTTTCTAAGCCAGCTTATCAATTACAATCCCACAAACCTTCCCGTTGCAACTTTGGCGCAAATCGTTGCCAATGGTAACCGCGTGCCGCGCGGATTTATTGCGCCATTGCCCGCCATATTAAAGGTGCAACCGGACCGCGTCAAAACCGAAAGCATCGGCGTGCCGCAAGAACCCAGCATCGGGAAAAGCTTTGGCGTAACCAGTAATATTAAATGGGAGTTTGCCGATGACGCAGAAATCCGTTTCATTACCGCATGGCGCACGGTTAGTGACCGGCAATTTGATAACTCAGGCGGCGCCAGCCGCACGCCTGCGTTCCTGCCGAATGCAACATTCAGCCGTTACAGCATCGCCGAACTGGACCAGCGGCAGTTTAGCCAAGAGATCCAAGTCGTAGGTAAATTCCCACAACTCGATTATGTATTTGGGGCGTACTATTTCAATGAACGTGCCAATGATGCGGCGCGCACGCCCAATACCAACCGCTTTAACGCCGACGGTACGGGCTTTACTATCGTAGATCCTGCGACGTATCCTTTGGCGGTTACCGCGCGGGCCAGCATTGCCTTTGCCAAAAGCTACGCGGTTTATGGCCAAGGAACGTATACGCCAGATTGGTATGATAAACTGCATTTAACTGCGGGTGGACGCGTGACCCGCGATGACAAAAATGGCCGCCTGTTTACGGTAAACGGCGCACCCACAAACTTTACTTTCAATCAGCGGAACAAACGTTTTGATCCGCTTGTAACGCTGGCGTGGGATGCATCGGATGATCTTAATTTCTATGCCAAATACGCCACAGGCTACCGCGCGGGCGGTGCCAGTTCGCGGTCATTAATATACCGGTCGTTTGGGCCAGAGTCCGTGAAGTCCTATGAGATCGGTGCCAAGAGTGAATTTTTTGATCGTAAAGTACGTTTGAATTTGGCGGCTTACATCATGGACCGCAAAAATAGTCAGGTTGATTTCAACTTTTTCGTTCCGCAAACCAATGGCACCGTGCGCAACACTTTGGAAACGGTCAACGCACTCGGCACAACCAAAATCAAAGGCATCGAGGCGGACCTAACTGTGCGCCCGGTGGACGGTTTATCATTTGGGCTGTCTTATGCGTATACCGACACCAAAGTGCCGCCTGCGCGTAACACGGTTCAGGAACAGTTGAATGCATCGCTAACGCCTGCCGTTATTACACCTGTGATCCAGGATGTGTTCATTGTGTACACCCCCAAACATGCGTTGTCTGGATCGGTTGATTATGCATTTCCCGTGGGCGGCGCAGGTACGCAAATCAAGCTACATTTGGACGGCAACTATTCTTCTTCGGCTTATACGTTTGATGCGGAAAACGTGAAGAATGACAAAAGCTTCATCGTCAATGGACGGTTATCATTGGCTGATATTCCGATGTCAGATAACGGACAAAAGCTTGTGATCTCGGCATGGGCGCGCAATCTGCTGAATGAATCGCATATCTATCGCCGGTCAAATGCCAACCGTCTTGTGCTTGGCGATTATGCAAACTTTAACGCACCGCGCACGTTTGGATTTGAAGCAACAGTTGCGTTCTAAAAATTACAGGTGGCTGCGAAATCGTTTCGCGGCCACCCTTTATCGGGTTAGCTCAGCGCCAACGCCAAACCGTTGTTAATAACATGCAGTGCAATGTTGATGCGTAACGATCCTGTTTTGTAGTAAATATAACCATATGCCGCGCCCAAACACATGAGTGCGGGAAAAGCAGCCAGTTGGCCATGCACAGCGCCAAATATAGCCGCGCTAACTGCGATAGCTGCGCCTGCTGGCATAAGATGGCTTAAGCTATTTTGCAGCAACCCGCGAAAAACCAGCTCCTCGGTTATCCCTGGTAGTATGGAAACCGCAAAAAATAGCATGGTCAAATTAACCGGATTACGCGGGATTGCCTTAATCATATCTGTGACATCGCTCTGCGCCTTTTCAAGATCCACAAATGTGCCGTACGCATAATTAAATCCGTATGCGGCAGCAAGCGTGAGCGCGGCAATAATCAGGGTCTTGGATAGTGGCAGCTTGCTCCAGTTGTTAAGTCCGATAGCTGTAGCGCGGCCCTTAAAAGATAAAAATATGCCAAGCGCAAGCAACGTGGCGATGCCCGATGCGAATATGCTCCACATAAAGGGTACCGCCATCGTTTTTAGGGTGGCTGCCATATTGGCATTTTGCACCGCTGTTTTTATCGATCCGTCGGCAACAGAAATCGCAACGCTGATGATGCCGATAATACCAACAACAACTAACTGAATTACAAAAAACAATATGACCGATGATAACCCTATCCATATCGATGGGAATGGACGCAGTGTTTGTGCACCATCTTTTGCCGCGATTGTTTCAATTGTCATTTAGAGTTCCCCGAATGCTACTCCGTATAGTGGTTATCGCCTAAATGCTAAAACGGCATTAAACCAGTCCCATCTTGCTCAGTTCACTTAGCAGCTTTGACGGCATGTCATCACGGCCGTCACTTTCGCCTTTGCCAAGATCAGGCGGAGCATCTTTTTGCTCGAGATACCGCCATCCTTGATGCGAACGTTTTGCTTTTTTGCGAACAGGCACAAAATGCGGTTCGAGCAGCATTGAGTACCGCCCCTGACCATTTTCTTTGAAGCCAATAATCGGCGTGCGGCCAACAATGATATGGCTGTGTATCCAATAGAGCGAGCCGCCCGTCATTTCATCGATACGTTTTGGCATATACCGCGTTGTCATGATCGCAAATCCTGCGCCACCATTCGCGCGCGCGCCGCGTTCCAGCCATCCGCAAAGCATTGCGATGCTTTCTGCGCCATAAGCAATTTTGGTGATATTAAGCGGCATGACTTACGGGTCTATACAGCGTCTTGATCCAGCGAATAGCCCGCCGATCGTACGGTGCGAATTATGTCTGCGCTGTTTATGCTATCTGCAACCTCGTTTAATGCCTTTCTGAGCCGGCGGATGTGGACATCGACAGTACGGATTTCGATATCGCTATCGTGGCCCCAGACGCTATCGAGCAGCCGTTCACGTGAAAATACATGGCCGGGATATTCCAAGAAATGCTTTAGCAACCGGTATTCCGTTGGTCCCAGCGGAACCGTTTTGCCGCCGCGCTTTACCTTGTGCGCCACGGTATCCATCTCGACATCCGAAAAACGTAATGTTTCCCCAGCAAGCGCCGGACGCACACGGCGCAGCACAGCCTTTGCCCGTGCAACCAATTCACGCGGAGAAAACGGTTTGGTAACATAATCATCCGCGCCAATTTCAAGTCCGCGTATCCGGTCATCCTCCTCACCGCGCGCAGTAAGCATAATGATCGGTACGTTAGCGGTAGTGTCCGATTTGCGCAGTTGCCGGCATACTTCGATGCCTGATAAGTTTTCTAACATCCAATCAAGCAGCACGATGTCGGGCGTTTGTTCACGTGCCAGTATCAATGCTTCTTCGCCATCACCTGTTTGGCGAACTTGAAATTCCTCTCGCTCAAAATGCCACCGTACAAGCTCGGCAAGCGCGCTATCATCTTCAACCAACAACAACTGGGCCTTTGGCATTTCTGGCTCCTAATTAAGCGTCGGGTAAATTCTCACCCGTTTCTGTAAAGTAAATCATTTGCGCGCATGTGGTTGCATGGTCGCCAATACGTTCAAGGTTTTTGGATATAAACAACAGATGCGCAATCTCTTTGGCACTTTCAGGATTTTTGGCCACAAAGGCAATGAAGTCTACAAACAAATCTTTGTATAACTGATCCACGGCGTCATCACGGATAGTAACGGCACGTGCCAAATCGATATCGCGCTTTGCATAGGCTTCCATCGCACTGCGCACCATTTCACCTGCGATATCGCCCATCCGGTGCAATTGATCGTTATCCGATAGAAAATTATTGGATGCCAATTGGCCGACGCGCTTTGAAATATTCTTGGCGTAATCACCGATACGTTCAATCACTGCGGCGATTTTCAGCGCAGCTACAAGCTCGCGCAGATCATCTGCCATCGGCGCGCGCAAGGCGATGGTTTGCACCACCAGCTTTTCTACCTCTGTTTCCAGCCTGTCGATGATTTTGTCGTCCGCACGCGTCGTTTGTGCCAGCTGGTTGTCATTTTCAATCAATGCTTTCATCGAACTGTTGACGGCGGTTTCGGCGCGCGCGCCCATTTCCGCGATTAGGCCGCGGATATGATCCATATCCTTGTCGAAAGCTTTTGCAGTGTGGCGTGATCCTGTGCTCATTTTTGCTTCCTTTTAACCGTACCGGCCGGTGATATAATCCTTGGTGCGTTCTGCCTTTGGGTTGGTAAAGATATCGGCGGTTTGCCCAAATTCAACCAATTCGCCCAAATGAAAAAATGCTGTGCGCTGCGATACACGGGCCGCTTGCTGCATATTGTGCGTGACGATAATGATGGCATATTTGCCGCGCAAATCGTCTATTAATTCCTCAATCCGTGCCGTTGCAATTGGATCAAGGGCAGAGCATGGTTCATCCATTAGGATTACTTCAGGGTCCACCGCAATCGCCCGCGCAATGCACAATCGCTGCTGCTGCCCGCCCGACAATGCTGTGCCGCTTGCGGTTAAGCGATCCTTTACCTCGGCCCATAAGCCTGCCCGTGCCAATGCGCTTTCAACGATTTGATCAAGGTCTGCCTTTGCCTTGGCAAGCCCGTGGATGCGCGGGCCATAGGCTACGTTATCATAAATGGATTTTGGAAAGGGATTTGGTTTTTGAAATACCATGCCTACCCGCGCACGCAGCTGTACCACGTCCATGCTACTGGCATAGATATCTTGTCCATCCAGCTTGATCTCACCTTCTACGCGCGCGCCCGGTATGGTATCGTTCATCCGGTTTAGACACCTTAGGAACGTAGATTTGCCGCAGCCGGACGGGCCGATAAACGCAGTTACATTGTCCATGTCGACATCGATTGAGACGTTCTTAATCGCCTGCGTTTCGCCGTAAAATACGTTGACGTTGCGCGTCGAAATTTTTGGAATACGTACGGCGGCATCGGCCAAGATAGCCTCTTCTACAATCTCTGCCGCAATGTTTACTTTCGCCACTAAATGATCCTTTATGCTTTGCACTTACCAGCGGGTTTCGAAACGGTTGCGCAAATAAATGGCACATGCATTCATTCCGAGAAGGAATATCAGCAATACAATAATAGCAGCACTGGTTTTTTCAACAAACCCAAGGTTTACTTCATCTGACCATAAAAATATTTGTACCGGCAGCGCGGTTGCGGCATCGGTTATGCCCTGAGGCGGTGCAGAGATAAATGCGACCATGCCAATCATTAGTAATGGTGCCGTTTCCCCAAGCGCACGTGCCATACCAATAATTGTACCTGTCAATATGCCGGGTAGCGCAAGTGGCAGAACATGATGAAATACTACCTGAATAGGAGAAGCGCCAATGCCAAGGGCAGCGGTGCGAATGGACGGCGGCACTGACTTTATTGCATTGCGGCCCGCGATCACAATCACAGGCATAGTCATCAACGCCAAGGTTAATCCGCCCACAAGTGACGAAGAGCGCGGCATCCCAAACCACGTTAGGAATACAACAAGACCTAGCAAGCCAAAGATTATCGACGGCACAGCGGCAAGGTTGTTAATCGACACTTCAATCAAGTCGGTAAAACGGTTTTTCGGCGCGTATTCCTCTAGATATAATGCCGCCAAAACGCCTACCGGAAACGCGAGTGCCAAGGTAATAAACAATGTGAATAGCGAACCCTTCATTGCGCCCCATATTCCTACTGCTGCTGGATCAGTTGCATCAGATCCTGTTAGGAAGTTTAAGTTGAACGCTGAACTTATCTGTCCTTTGGCAGACAGGCCGCGAACAATTTTTTCAGACGCAGGATCTCCCTTACCTTTATAGGCAATATCAAGCGGCGATGCAGCAGGTATCCAGACCTTGGCTTTCTTTGTAATCAAATATGGATCAGAAATCAGCATACCGCGCAGCGTGTTGCCTGCACCTGCGGTCAGCATGTTTGCGCTGTCCGCGCCAAAATTCTGGCTTGCCGCCAATTCGGTTATGCCCGCCAAATCCATAGAGCGCAGCGCAGCATCAGCATTCGGACCGCTGATTGATGCCGCACTTGCCCCCGAAGTAATCGAAGGAAAGTCGATATCCATTGCAACCTGTGTTTGCCGGAAACCATTGATGCCTTTGCCAACCATAGTAAACAGCAGAAAAGCCAAGAATGCGAGCGATAGCAATACAGCAAACTGGCCCATAAACTTAAATCGCCGTTCGGCGGCGTACCGACCTGCGATACGCTTACGCATTACAGGATCGTTCCAGTCTGTGGGTTTGCGTATTGTGTTCATGTCGTCAATCATACGCCTCTCGGTATTTTTTAACTACCCGCAGCGCGAACAAGTTAAGCAGGAATGTAACCAAAAACAACG
>JAYWFI010000239.1:0-9718 GCA_043778865.1 Sphingomonadales bacterium | reverse complement strand
GGTCCTCTGCGCTCAGCCATTCATGGGCGATCAATAGCCAGATGCTTTGGGCCTTGGCCGACAGCTCGCGTTCCAAGACGCAAGGATTTAACTGACGGTCAGGGCCGTGCCAATTTGCTGGAAGGGAATAGTCGCTCGCCAATTGCTGCAAGCTGTGAGCGCCAACACGGTCATACCATTCGGCGTCTTTGACATCATTTGCCAAAGCGGCCTGAAGCCGCTGTAAAGACGGCAGGGCATCTTTATCGCGGGGTTCGCCATCCGGCACCCGGATAAGCCCTGCAATGATGAGGTCGATCCGGTAACCTACTAAGCTGTCGTCAGGGTCAAAATGGCTGGTGATATCTTCTAGCACCCCGACACTGTCTGTGCCAGCTTGAAAATCACTGACGTGCCGGGCTTCGCTAAACCGGAAACCTCTGCCCTGGCGTTCTACCTTCAGCACCGCAAAGGCGTCGATATAGACAAGATACGGGGTATCGGGTGCGTTAGTGTTAGCAACGGCAACGACGAAATTGGGAGCAATTATTGCCATTTTGGCAGGGTATTCAGACATGGATATTATCCTTTTTGTAAGGGTAGAAAAGCGCTTACCAGTGTTGGTCACTGGCGGCGGGAAGCAGGTCGTGATGGTTGGGTGAATTGTGTTTGGGCTGAACGCGGCGGCTCAATTTACGAGTTTAGAAGGCGAGCGCCTTCTCACCAAAATATGCCTTGGTCGCGCGGTCTTCCAGTGCGCGAATGCCCTCATCCACCCGGTGCAGGAGGCGAATGCGTGCCCGCTCGGTATTCCACGACAGGCATCTAAAAGCGTTCAAATGCTCAAATCCGCTATCATATATCCAAATGGCAAGGTCGCCGATTAAGCTGGAGGCATAAGCAGGATCGTTGCTGCGCAGGCCTTGAACGAGCGCAAACAGCGCGAGCGTTGAGGTGACATCTTCTTCGCAATATCGCTTGACCGCTTCTATGCCTTCGTCGCGCAGCATGTCAGCGACATCGCCGCCATGTCCGTTGCCCTTCACCGGGATACCTGCACTTTCGCACAGCATCTCAAGGCTTGTTCGAGGTGCCGATCCAAAGTTGGTAATCAGATCGGCGACATCGATGTGCGCTCCGCTATTACGGTTTGCGGCCCATGCGTTGGTCAGGTTGTCGCAATCAAACACCGATGCGCGCATGGCTGTCATGGTCAGCACAGGCAAATCAAAGCCTTTGCCATTAAATGTTACGCAGCGCCGTCCAGCAAGCAGTTCATTAATCCGCATGATAGCAACTCGCTCGTCTTCAAATGTGATGCTCTCAATAGTGAACGTCCACTCGCCATAGGCCGCCTGATCGGCCGTTAGTATGCTTGCCACGATGGGCCGGTGCAGTGGCCATTGCGGGAATTTATCATCTAGTGCTGGCGGTGCCAGCGTCTCGATATCGAGCGAGGCAACGCGGCTCGGCGCTTTTGCATAGGTTGATCTGAAATGCATTATGGTCTCCTTATCAAGACCCGGCTGGAGCATCAGCGACATGCCAATTTTTCCAACTCCTTCCGGGTCTCAAACCGGAAATTTCTTCTAATGCCTTCTCTTGTTTTTTGTGTTCTGCACTGGTTGTGGCGTGTGCATGCGTGTTGTGCGCCGTTTTCCACGAATACGTTCAGCGGTGATGCTGCGAACGCAGTATCAAAACGGATGCAATGGGATCATGCACCTGGGCTACTTGCGGCAATCAGGTCGTCATTGACGGGCCGGCCATATCCGGTACCCGCGTCATCCAAAATCCGGGCACGAGCGATGCAAAGCGCATCCTTTGTTCTGCCGGTGCGCCCAATGTCAGCAGCATGAACGAGAATGGTGTCGGCTGCCCTTTCCCTTCACTATCAAGAAATCGGACGCGCGCCTGCAGCAGATAGATATCCGCAACGGGGCTTAGCGTTTCGTGGAACCACGCTGAATCTGAGCGGACCGGCACTAGGCAGACCACTGTCTGAACATTGTCTGTTTGCTATTGCGCAAACGCGCGCTTCAACCAAATGAGTAATGCGGAAAATGGTGGGTGCATGAACGCCAGCCGCCCCGACCAGTCATCAACCAGGCCGTCGCTCCCTTCACTGAGAATGATACGTCGGCGTGCGATGACCGGACTTAAAAGATGGGCGCAAGGGTCTAGGTCGATCTCGCCAAAGGCAGCATAGATGTGTTCCATAAAGTCTGGCGGTGTAAACCGGCTATCGCGGTCAAACTTGTCGCCTGCGCCCCAGAAAGCTCGCTCCTTTGCTCGCCTCCGCGCATTAGGTGCAATAACTGACAAAAGGCGCAGCAAGCTGCGCACCGACCCGTTGCCTTGTTCAAGACTGGCAATGGTCGCACGAGACAGCTTAGTCCGCCTCGCTAATGCTTCGAGTGACAAGCCCTTTCTTAGTCGGCGACCTCGTAGTTAATCACCCAGCGTGCGGCCCGGTCCGATACCATTGAGCTGGAAATCTAGCGCCGTCTTGATGGCGACAAGCGTGGTCACAGACCCAATGCCGACCTCCAAGCGCTTTACCACCTGTGGTCCGACATTAATCCTTGCCGCAAGCATTGCCTGAGACAGCCCGCAAGAACGCCGCGCTTCTTTCAATTCTATGGCTAATATATGATCCATATTGGTATCATATACTGAGCATTGTCTAACACTCAAGCGCGGTCGGTTTTAGCCGACAACGGGCGTTTGGGTGGGTGACAATGAGTTTGCCTTGCTGCCGCACTCGACATTTGTTTGGCGCGCTAATGACCGCAATGTTGGACTGTGCCGACAGTCCGGTATCAGGGACGCGATGGGGGTAAGCCGTCGCTCGTTAACCCGTCGCTCGAATGGAAGCTGGGCACTTCATTGTCGCCGTTCAAGGCGTTCACTGCGTTTCTTGAACCTTCCTTTCACTTCGGATAATTGGTATCAGAAAACGAATATCCTTGAGTCTGAGGGACTTTCGATGCGGTATCCGCAGCGTCCGGAATTTCTCGCTCCATTTCGCTGCCGCATTGTACTTGCCGAGAATAGGCGTGTGTGCAATACCGCTTCCACTCACTTGAAAGTGTAACTGCCTACATATGCCCACAGCTAAAAACACCTATGCGGCCTTAGCTCAAGAAATCCGAGAAAAGGCCCAAACAGGCGAAACAGTTGAGACCTCGCTTTCAACTAACCAGCGTATCATCGGTCGCGTCACCGATGGCATATACCGGGAGCCTTGGGCGGCTTTCCGTGAGCTAATTGCAAACGCTTATGATGCCGATGCTCAAACGGTTGTCATTGAAACCAGCGCACCTCACTTCGACAAAATAACCGTTCGTGATGACGGCAATGGAATGTCGCCCGATACGCTCGCCTACATTTTTCAGAATATTGGCGGCAGTTCGAAGCGAACGCAGAGCGGGTCAGCGCTGCACACTGCAAGCCCCTCAGATCCCAACCTTAGCCTGGCAGGCCGCCCGTTGATCGGGAAAATCGGTATTGGCCTTTTCGCAGTAGCACAGCTCACTCAACACTTTCAGATTATAACCAAGGCACGAGGCGAGCGGATTAGAAACTCTGCTACCATCATGTTGAAAACGCATAACGAGCAAGAGCTTAGCCGCACTGATTTGGACACTGAATACGTAGCTGGCAATGTTCAGATCATTTCAGAAACGGTGCCTGACGACCAGTTGGATTCGCACGGCACTTCAATAGTTCTCTATTCTTTAAGGACTGAAATTCGTAGAGCGCTGCAAAGTCTGCGGCTCTGGAGTGCTTCAATGGAGCCGGGCATCGACGGCAATTCAATCGTTGAAAAACCAAAATATCATATTGGTGTCCTACCCGATGCCATCTTAGAGCATCCAGGCGGCGTTGGTGCCAGTTTGCCGTGGTTGCCGAGCGACAGCCCGAAAGAGAAATTTCGGAAGCTAGTTGATGCTGCTGGCAACGTTTCAGACCGCGCTGGAAAGCCACTCAATCTTGAACATTTCGACGAGTATTTAAGATCAATCTGGAAGCTTAGTCTTTCGCTTCCATTGGAGTATTTGAATGGACATCCATTCGACAAACCTGGCTCATGCGGGATCAAATTTCTGTCATTGCCATCAGGCAAAGGGCCTTCCGAACCCATAGAGATAGAGCAAAACAGCTCACCTCGGCTAATTTTCGGTCTCGAAGCGGGGACGACATCCGAGCTCCCATTGTTCAATGTAATACTTGATGATATCCAGCTTATGCGTCCGATTGAGCTACCTAACGAGCTGAGAAAGGCATCTCGGGTAAAATCGCCTTTGATGATGATCGCAAAGGAAAAGGCGCCATTTAAACCGGACACGATTGCACGCGCAGGCGGTGAATTAGCATTCGAAGCTTATCTCTACTGGAACAGCAAGATAATTCCAAAGGATACGGCTGGGGTTCTTATTCGCATCCGCGAGGCCAGCGGCACGCTTTTTGACACAAGTTTTCTCGACTACCAAGTCTCCGAACAAAATCGCCTAAGTCAAATTACTGCCGAAATTTTTATCCGGGAGGGTCTGGACGGTGCAATCAATATCGACCGGGAAAGCTTCAATTACAGCCATCCCCATTATCTTTACATCCAGCGCTGGCTACACAAGGCATTACGGCTTTTTGTAAACCGGCAAAAGGCCATAGCGAAAGAGGATTTGGATCAAGAAAAGGCAAAAGGTCAGCAAAATCTTACTTCCGCTAGAGCGCAAACTGCATTTGAAATATGGTCAGTGCGACAAGGCGAGGATGCTGATCCGCCGGTTCAGCGATCAAACCTGAGCATACCAGTCACAGAAGTCGGCACAACTTCAATCGAATGGCCGCAGGGCCAGTCCAAACAAAACATCGACGTAGCCGGGTCGTTAGCCATCATTCTAGAGGCCTATGGAGTTCTGTCGACGCTGAGTCTGAAAGATCGCGCGAAGATGATCAATGACATCATCAAACTTTTTGAAATCAAATAACTTGTCAGACACCGATGAAGAAATTGCGGATGACGTCCTGCCGCCAACGGTTGAACAGATTGCAGTTCCTGTGGAGCTGAACACGGTGTTTCCGTGGCACCGGCCTAGGAAGCAATTTGTTAGGAGAGAGCAATGGGTAAAATTATCGAATCGGCTGATCGAAAAGGTACGAGGAACGCCAGCACTGCCTACCCAGCTCGATGGCCGGCACGAGATCAAATATTTAACCCTGCCAGGGCTCGATTATCTCGACGTGGAGATGGTTGCGCAGCAAGCCAAAGATCGGAATTGTGTACTGACAAGTATCGGGTTCCTCGAAAACTCAGTTGGAAATGCCGCTTCAGCCAGAGCGGAGCTAAGACAAGAAAGCCTTGTAAAATCAGGCGCGATTTCAGATCGATCGCACACGTTTAATCGCCGCATTCAGGAGATAACGACAAAATCAAGTGCTGCTTATAGGGAGCTAAAAAACAAAGGTCCCTTCCATGTGATTAATTTGGATACTTGCGGTTCCATCGCATTGCCCGGAGCGGACAGCGACAACCAAATGATCAAAGTGGTTCATGCGTTGTTGGAGTATCAGTTTGCTAACTACAGCGGGCATTGGCTGCTATTTGTCACAACTGATGTTCGCAAGGAGCAGTTTGCGCAGGAGACTATCGATGCACTTTATCAGGCCATAAAATCGAACGCCCAGCAGTCGGACGAGTTCAAGCAACGGGCATTGCAGTTTCTTGGAAGTCCCGATTCAGATATCGATACCGCGCTTCCGCTTTTTGTGAACGGTGGCGAAGATAATTTTATGAAGTCATTCGCTCTGGGGTTCGGGAAGTGGCTTCTAGCTCTTGCCCGCGAGCAGGACTGGAGCATGAAAATGCATTCGTCATACTGCTACTCTACGACACCAGAAGGCGACGAGAGGGCATCAATGCCGTGCATGGCATTCGAGTTTGTACCCCCGCCCATGCAGCTAAATGATCCGTTTGGCGTAGTGGCGGTGCCAGTCGCTATACAACCAAATTATGCCGATAGTTCATTTCGCGTTTTGCAAAAGGTTACAGAAATAGACAACCTTGATGGCCGTCTCGGAGAAGACGATACGCTCAGACAACAACTTCTAGCTGAGACGAAGCTCCATTTGGAACGCATCGGTTATTCTGCTGAGGCGCTGAAGAGTCTCGCATAGCTGCGATGCTATGAGCGATAGCTTTTGCCAGCGGAGGAGGGACGGCCTCGCTGATTTGTGTTATCTGCTCCGACAGATTGCCAATAAGCACATAGCTTTTGGGGAATCCTTGCAAAAGCATTGCTTCAAATACGCTGAGCCTTCTGTGGCCTTCCGGATGGATATGTACCTCGCGATTACCGTATGACACCGTGAAACTGGGCTTGTTCCAGTCCAACATCTTAAAGCTTCTCCCGAAGCCTCTCCCGGGTATAAGACTACCATCGGTAAATTTCCTAGATTTAGGAACCATGCACCAATGGTTTTGATGATGGGCTATCTGTTCGGGCAAAAGCCCGCGCCGGAAAAGTGTGGCTTCGGGCAAATCGGAAATGGCATCGCTGACTTTGCGAATTTTCCGTGATTTTTGAGGTGCAACCCAAGCTGAGCCGCCGAATGTCAGTTCTTGCAATGCAACTAAGATCAGTCGTTTTCGGCTCTGCGGGACACTAAAATCCTGAGCGTTTAGGGTCACATAACGACATACAAATCCATGGCGTTCAAGTTCTTCAATCTGTGCCGCCAAAATATGTCCGTATCGGCTATTCGCAACTTCTGGCACATTCTCCATGACAATGAATTCAAGCGGCCTTCGTCGGTGGATTTCAAGCGCAAACTCAAAAAAACGCGGCAGAAGGCTCTCCCTGGGATCATCCGCTTTCTTATGGCTATTTGCATTTGTAAAGCTTTGGCAAGGCGGCCCGCCTATGACGCCAGTCGGACAAAAACGACTGCCAAAATCATTGTCGAGCTCATCAAGAGTCAATTTACGGATATCAGCGACATGCCCGACTTTTTTTTTCGATCGATTGCTATTCCAAGAATTTATCGAATGTGGTCGGATGTCATAAGCTAAGCCAGTCTGGAAGCCCGCTTGTTCAAAGCCAAGATCTAGCCCTCCAGCCCCACAATATAAACTGAGTAGCATACCCTCGTCTCATTTCCTTAAGCCGAAAACCTCGAGGGTCACTTCTGCTTGTCAACTCCAATCATTTACCGAGTGGTGCATTAGCGTGGAAACAAAATTCCTTCAATCGTTTCCTTAGCAGGTGTAGATGAATGGTAGATCCGGCAAAGCAGGCCTTCAAAAGCCACAATTCAACTCCCTATCAGCCTTTGCTAGTCCTAACCATCGGCTTGATCCAGCTCAACGCGTGAACCTATGGCGGCTATAAGCAAGGCGTTTCGACGAGCCGAACGACCGCAATCTTAGCGACTCACGACACCAACTATGTCTTGGAGAGACGGAGGAAATAGTGTACTAATTCAACGTTGTTTCTTTGTCATTGTTGCAGTGAAATCAGGATCCTTATTCGCAACCCAATCAACAAACTTGCGAACAGTGGGGGTCGTTAGCAGAGCCTCCAGATCCATTCCATAACGCTGCAGTTCAGAATTGGTAAAACTGGCCATCAGCATCTTCTGACAAATTGGATGCATGGGCACAACGTCTCGCCCGCCCCGGCTTTTTGGCACTGGATGATGCCAGACAATGGTTTTGCCTGTTACCCGGCCACAGAGCCAGCAGACCACCACTGCCGCCGGAGTCTCCTCCTCGCGGTAGACCTCCCTATCTGGATCTTGTTTTGAATGTTTGCGAGCCATGGATTTACCTGAATTACTTCGACTTGAGCCGCTGAGCTTATAGCGATGCCCTTAATATTACCACATACGATTGCTGGTTAGATGAGTGAATCCAGTGCGCAATACCATTAGTGTAAGCCTATTTTCTCACCTATTTTACCCATAATTCTTCAGTTGGTGTAACCTTGATACGCACGGCTGACATAGGAGATGCACATCGCAACGCATAGTCTGCGTCCACTGTTAGCCATTGTTGCCAATCCTCCGTTTCAAGCAACACCGGCATGCGTTCATGATAAGGCTGGATGGCCTCGTTAGCATTGGTCATGCAACCTGTGTAAACTTTGCCCCATTCGGCGCTATCGCGCCATAAACCCGCCCAAGCAAAAATCGGCTGGTCTCTAACGCTAAACCATGTCCTAGTTTTGCGCCCCTTCTCGCCTGCTGCTTCGGCAAATTCGGTGATGGGAATAAGGCACCGTTGCACTGGATTATCAAACCACCGCTTCCAAAACGACGATCCCATATTGTCCATCCGCGCGTTATTTACGGGTTTTGGCCGAGGGTTGGTGCCCTTGGCTGCTGCCCGCACGCGCATGTCTGCGGTAACTAGCGGGAACCCCCATGTCATAGGCTCCAGTGTTCTGGCCCCGCCCTGCTGCGTCACCACCAATCCGATTTGGCCGGGATAAACCTCGCCAGGCCCAGCATTGCCCGAATTATCGAACGCGCCAAAAAGGTCTGCTACTTCCTTTGTTGGTGCTGCCAGTTTCTTGAGATTGCACATGATGTATTTCTGCTCTTGCCAAACGAGTTTGTAAAGTAGAACATATATAGAACAATGATTCGGTGAAAGAGATATTATGGAACAGCGCGAACAGACATTTTCCGCTGCCCAGATGCTCAGGTCTGCCGGGTCATGCCAAGATCATTGGTCACCCGATTTGAAAGAAGCGCCTACCAAGAATGAGATTTTCTGCCGCCTTGATGATGCCGCTGGTGCCGGATTTGCGTTGGCGCTTGCTGCACAAAGCGGCACCGATAAGCCGTGGCTGTGGGTGCAGGACAAGCAAAGCCGCAAACGCAGTGGTATGCCTTATATCCACGGCCTTCCCGAAAACATACGCCACAATTTGCATTATATCGCAGTTCAAACCCCTGAAGACGCGCTGTTTGCGATGGAAGAAGGTTTGAAATGCGCTGCGCTATCATTTGTCATTGGCGAGCTATCGGGCGATCCCAAAGCGCTCGGATTTACCGCATCACGGCGTCTGGCGGTTGCAAGCGAAGCCCACGGCGTTCCGCTCTATCTGCTGCGCGGCGATGCATCGCGCCAGTTAAGCGCGGCACGGATGCGCTGGGAGGTGACAGCGGAGCCGTCATTACCGCACCGCTGGAACAGCAAGGCACCGGGGTCAGGGCAGTGTCAGGCCGAACTGTTTCGCTCGCGGCTGTACCGTCCCGGTCGCTGGTGGGTCACGCATGACCATGGCAAGCTCTCCACCGCCGAAATGGCTACCGCCTCGGCAAATCGTGTCGATCTGGCTGCCCCGGCTAGCGATCAACCGCTGGCAGCGTCAGGCCGGGGCTAATGCCGATGCGCTGGCTACAGTTCTCACCACTGATGGCGCGCATGGTCCTCGGATAACCGCCGTCAATGATGCAGCGGTCAGGGCGGGTGCCGTAACCGGGCAAAGGCTGGTCGATGCGCGTGCGCTGTCACCGGACATCGTCAATTTTGCCGCCGATACAGACGGCGACCGCAAAACTCTAGAGCGCTTGACGCTATGGTCGCAGCGTTGGGGTCCGTGGAGCATGATGGACGGCAATGATGCTATCCTGCTCGATGTGACTGGAGCTACTCACTTATGCGGGGGTGCGCTCAGCCTGCTGGATGACATCGAGCGCCGCTTTGGTGCGCGCGGATTTCAAGTGC
>JAYWFI010000238.1:0-1861 GCA_043778865.1 Sphingomonadales bacterium | reverse complement strand
AACAGCAGCTATCGTTGCCAGCGGCGCAGCATAGCTAGTTAGCAACGCGGATGGCGTTGCAGGCTCTTTGGCAATGACCTCCCATTCTGTGACTGGACTGATCAAAATATTTTTCACGCGATCTACAATGGACATATGTACTCCCCTAATACTCCTACTCCATGCACCGCATAGCCTGATTTAATATGTATTGTAAATGCCAGAGGGTCTGTAAGCCGGGTTCTGTCCGCCGCCTTTCGGCAGCTGTGCGACCATTCCTCTAGGCGGCGCATTGCTGCGACGCTCAAGCAACCAACCCGGACAACTGGCAGGAGGATGCCATATGCTGTCCCTATTCGGTTTTGCTCCCGGTGGGGTTTGCCGTGCCGCCTATGTTGCCATACGCGCGGTGCGCTTTTACCGCACCGTTTCGACCTTACTACACCGAAGTATAGCGGTATGATTTCTGTGGCACTATCCCTAGGGTTACCCCCGCCGGGCGTTACCCGGCACCGTTCCTCGCTGGAGCCCGGACTTTCCTCCCCCACGCAATTACTCGCGTAGCGGCGGCCGCCCGACCCTCTGGCAACTTGCTATATAGCAGCGCCGATTTCATAGTCCAGTAATAGGCGGAATAATATTGCGCGGCATTCGCCGTCGATGATGCCGTCAATATTTTCCGGGCGAAAACGGCGCTGAAATGCAACCACCGCAGACGGGCCATCCTCAATGCCATAGCCATAACGTGACAGCGCCATAAGAAATGCGGCATCGGGCCATTCAGGGTCAACATGCGGCGTGATAGGGCGCTTTACGGCCAGCCCTAGGTTTGCAAGCCGCGCCCAGTCAAACAATTCGCCGGGGTCTTGTTTGCGCGCAGGGGCAACATCACTATGCCCCACAACATTGCGCGGATGAATATTATACGTTCGGATAATTTCCGCCGACAGCAAGACAACAGCGTCCATCTGTTCACCGGGAAAAGGGCGGTATCCCCATTCATGACCTGGATTGACGATCTCAATACCTATGCTGGCACTATTGACATCGGTTATGCCGCGCCATTCGGATTTACCCGCATGATGCGCGCGGTTTTCCTCGTGCACCATTTGAATAACCTGCCCATCCTCTGCAACAACATAATGAGCCGACACTCCTGATTCAGGACTGGCCAGCCGATTGATCGCGTCAGGACCGTTTTGCATGCCGGTGTAATGCAACACAAGCATGTTGATGGGCAACATACGCTCGCCAAAGTTTGGGGATGGTGTCCAGATCATATTGAACGTCATAATCAATCAATGCCGTAATGCAAATGCCTGATACACTTCGGACGTTATGCCACCATCGGTTTATTGACATATGTGCCGGAGCTTAGCTGCATAACAGGTTCATAAAAGCCCCGGAACTCACGGCTTGATGTGATCTGTTCGGTTTGGCCAATAACCGTTTCTGCTGCTCCCAGCATCATGATACCATCGGGCGCGCAAGCATCATGCAACCGGTCTAATGCCAACCTTCGCTTATCTTCTCCAAGATACATCAGCATGTTACGGCATAATATTATGTCGCATTGCGAAGTATACGGTATAGTGCTGAGCAAGTTGTGATCCGCAAATCTTACCATGCGGCGCAGCTCTTCATTGGCCGCCCATTGATCTCCTTGCTGGCCAAAATATTTCATCATCAATTTTACGGGCAAACCGCGCTGTATTTCAAACTGCGAATACCGGCCTGATCGTGCCTGCTCCAATGCAGATATCGACACATCGGTACCGATCAGCTGTATATCCCAGCCGCGCCATTTTTCGATATTTTCCAGTATCATCATCGCTATTGAATAGGGCTCTTGCCCTGTGGAACATGCCACAGACCATATTCG
>JAYWFI010000237.1:0-5972 GCA_043778865.1 Sphingomonadales bacterium | reverse complement strand
ATAACTTGCGCAATGGCGGGTGCCAATGCAAGTAAACTGAAAGCAATCAATACCAGTAATATCTCACGCCCACCAATTAAACGGCGACGTGGTTTGCCCGCAGTATCACTTGCGGATAACTTAATGACGTCTGGGGCTATATTTTTGTTCATTAAGAATCTTTATAAAAACATCGGATCGCACCTTGCTGTAATTCGCATAGTGGAAAAAGGAGCCGGTGAGTGGGCGATTTTTGGCCTGTGCCAGCATGGGACGCGGCGTTCACTTTCCGTTAATTTCACGGGAAAAATACTATAATAAAGATAGTTAACATAGGCAACAGAGCGCGATGCACACGTTAATAGCCGCATAATAGTGATAACAACGCGCTGACATATCCAGCCTGCAAATAAGCCCGCCAACGCTTACTGTAAAATATCAGTACGTAATAAAGTTGTGCGGCCTTGCGGCTGTCCTGCTTTTGCTTGCGTGCTGCGCCGTGCTATCGTTACTAGGCGTATAAATTACGAATCTATTGGAGCAAAGTTATGGCGACGAAATGGACGCCGGATAGTTGGAGAACACAAAACGGCGTTCAAATGCCCACATACCGTGATACCGCCGCGCTTAATGCGGCGGAGGAAACTCTGCGCAATTATCCGCCTCTGGTTTTTGCAGGAGAGGCACGCGATCTTATCAAAGACCTTGCGCAAGTATCGCAAGGCAAAGGGTTCTTGTTGCAAGGCGGCGATTGCGCTGAAAGCTTTGCGGAGTTTCATCCAAATAATATCCGTGATACGTTCCGCGTAATCTTGCAAATGGCAGTTGTGCTTACGTTTGCAGGCAAAGTGCCTGTAGTTAAGCTTGGCCGGATGGCGGGGCAGTTTGCCAAACCGCGCTCTACAGATACCGAAATAATCGGCGGACTAGAATTGCCAAGTTATCGCGGTGATATTATCAATGATATTGCATTTGAAAAAGATGCGCGAGAACCCGATCCGCAGCGCATGATAAAGGCGTATAATCAATCTGCATCCACATTGAATCTGCTGCGTGCCTTTAGCGGCGGCGGGTATGCTAACCTTAAGCAAGTGCATGCATGGACGCATGATTATATGGGGCGCAGTGCTTGGGCCAAAAAATATAAAGAAACCGCCGACCGCATTGGCGAAGCGCTTGAGTTTATGGAGGCATGCGGCGTTACTCCGGAAACCGTGCCGCAGATAAAGGGTACAAAATTCTACACCAGTCACGAGGCGTTGTTGCTGCCATATGAGCAAGCCTTAACGCGGCAGGATTCGTTGACCGGCGGATGGTATGATACGTCGGCGCATTTCTTGTGGATTGGGGATCGTACCCGGTTTGAAGGATCCGCGCATGTTGAATTTTTACGCGGTATTGGCAATCCCATCGGCATCAAATGCGGGCCCAGCTTAGAGCCAGAAGCGTTGTTAAAAATGCTCGATACGCTCAATCCGCATCACGAAGCAGGCCGCGTGACGCTGATCACGAGGTACGGTCACGATAAAATTGAGGCTAGTCTGCCGGCGCTTGTGCGTGCCGTAAAGAAATCTGGGCATCCGGTTATCTGGTCATGCGATCCGATGCACGGCAACGTCATCAAATCAGCAAGCGGGTATAAAACACGGCCATTCGAACGTATTTTGGCCGAAGTCAGAGGCTTTTTTGCGGTCCACCGCGCTGAAGGCACCTTCGCAGGCGGTATCCATATCGAGATGACAGGGCAGAATGTAACCGAGTGCACAGGCGGCGCAGTGGCGGTTACCGACGAAGGATTGGCGGACCGGTATCACACCCATTGTGACCCGCGGTTGAATGCAGCGCAATCACTTGAAATGGCATTTTTGCTTGCTGAAATGCTTAACCAAGAGCTGACCGAGCGGGCCAAACAGGCAGCATGAAGGCACCCGCAATCCTGACGCTATGTACGCTGCTAATCAGCGCTGTGGTGACAACAGGATGCATCCGATATGTTGAAACGCGAACAGACAGCGCGGGGATTTCGCCGATTATTCCTGCGCAATATTTGCTGGTTTCGCCAGAAAACGTATCTTCGCCTGAATTAAGTTTGACGCAAAATTTGGTTGCAAATCGCCTTGCGGCAAAGGGATTTTCCGCTGCGCCAAATGGTGTGCTATACTTACAAGTGGGCGCATCAATTCGTCCTGCGGCTTTGGCACTAACAAAGCCTGGCGGCATACTAGCGCAGGCAGATACCAAATTAGGCGCATCAAAAAAATGTGACTGGAACGAATATCGTATAACCTTGGCGCTAACCGAAATCGCAGGCGGGCGCGAAGTGTATCGTTCGTCAGCAGGTGAATATCACTGCAAAGAAAGTTTTGCCGATACGTTACCCCAATTGGTGGGTGCCGCGATGGCTGATTTAGGCAATCCGCGCGGGCCAATTAAAACAAAGCGCAAGCTGAATTAAATTAGCCGAATTAGCGCCCACACAGCTACCCGCCTGATCCGCCGCCTATGCCTATGCCTATGCCTATGCCTCTGTTCTCTTCTCTGCCATCCTTCCCATCTATGGCACTGATAGCATATCTATGCCATCCATCCTTGCCTACCTTTACTCCTTATTATATCCTACTGCTCTCTATTTAAGGGCTTCCATCACCTCAACTCCTTCGCTTTCATCATTTCTTCTCACTGATTTCTGCTGGTTTTGATTGGTTCCCTATTATAGGTTCTTTTCCTCTATCAGAAGCGAACAACGACTCAGTCACTCCATACAACGAAGACTTGCAAATTAAGCGTCCAACGCTTGTCAAATTACAGTATCATTCTTGAGAACGAATGGTGGTCGTGGACTTAAAGGCTGTGTAGAATAGAGATCTTTGATAGCTATACGTTTATCTCCAATACAGGCTACTGTGTGAGGTGATAGCTGGAGTCATTGAATCTGCTCTGTATTCCGAATTCTGAACCAGCTTACAACAGCTTTCACAGCATCGTGAGGCACAGCATATAAAGACAACAAGAGAGATCTTGAAACAGCTGCACAGCATAGCAATACTGTCAACGACACACATCTTATTGTGTCGGTTACACAGATTATTATGCTCAGGAGCAATGGATCTTTTCGATACTTCTCGTGCTGCATTATACTGCTATTGCTGATAGGAGAGAATGTCCATCAAACTGGCGCAGGCATAGTAGGTAAGATAATATTGTCTAGAGAACTTCTCTGTGCATTTTAGCATTAGCATCACTATTAAGTGACATAAGATTTGTTGTTACTGTTGTATACTCTTGCATATTTGCTGCAATATCAACTTAAGAAATAGCTGAATAATAGCGTATTAATAGATATATAATAGCTGAAAGACATCTAAAAACATTTCTAATAAACAGTATAACAATACCTGATAAATAGCACTATTATTGTATAAAAATAGTATAGGAAAGCTGAGTAATTGTCTAGTAATACCTGAATAACAGTCAAATTATAGCATAGTAATACCTAATGAATAGCTGAGTGATGACTGGATAACAGTTGAAAAACATCCAATCGATTGCTGAGAAATAACTTAATGGTAGTGTAGAAATAGTATAGAAATAGCTGTAAAAGATAGCATAGTAATATATGAGAAACAGTTTAATATTAGTATAGAAATAGCATACAAATAGCATAGAAAGATTTAAAAATAGTCAAGTAACAGTACAGAAATAGCTGTAAAAGATACTGCACATTTAATGCTGAAACAGAAGTAATAGAAGTATGAGAGCAGTGTATTCTTTCCCACAAATTGAGCTTATTTCATACTCTCTGATTAAGTGTTGTTTTACTGCTATATTTCCTATCTACATTTGCTGTAAATACTCTCACTAGTATTTTTTGTTTGTTGTTTGTTTGTTTGTTTGTTTGTTTTTTTGTTGTAAATGATGCTACATAAATTTCATTTTGCTTGTCGAGCAGTACTAAATGCATGTGTTACTATTCAAAGTCCAGTCATTTTATAGTATTCTATCAATGATACTACTATTATGCCAATGATGATGGTTGTCAATACTTCAATCATTGCAATTGTGTTGTATTTTATTTTATAGTATTGTAATTGTAACTGTAATTGTCATTGTGATTGAGTTGTATTGGGCAATATGTAATTTATATTATACATATATTATGATGTACACAAAAATGACATGATACTATGGTCTCAATCTTAAATACATTATCAATAATAAATACGTTTAAGTGCTGGTTCATAAAATAATCAGTCATAGCAAAATTTCAGTTTAAATTTAATACAGTTAGTATGCTTGTAAATTGTGATTCTGTATTACATGCAAGTATAAAATAGAAGTAAAGTTATGTCATGCAGTTTATAACAGTAAAGTTCACTTAACATGGACTCAAAAATTGATAAAATCTCTTTAAAAGATAAACATTTGACCTGACAACAACACAATATTCTATGCAATAAAAAAAAAATTTTACAGTAAATTGTAATTCGTGTTTTTATTTCCGTGTTTTTAGGTTTAACGAAATTTCTTCGATCACGAAAAGCGGTCGGGAATTATGGGCCGAGTTGGTCGTCAGCCACATCACAGCCGAGCAAAGCAAAACAATTAAAAACTAAAGAAAGAGGAGAGGAAAGAAAAGATAAGAGCAGGGACAGTGGTGAGAGAGAAGGTGAAGATTAATTATCAATGTATTGATCTTTTGTCTTACTTTTGAAAACTGAGTATCTTTTTGATGTTATCGATGCTTGTTTATGTTTTCTATTATTGCATTATAACAGAATATTACGATATATTATGACGTGATGATGTGCTATGTTATACTATGATATTTATGTTTTGTATTTTATCACTATTACATGTTACATTATATTGTGGTATTTTATGTTATGCTATATTGTATTATATTATACAATGCACAGTGTATTATGAATTAGTCATATTAGTCCATAGTCTAATTTATTGTACAGTGTTATATCATACAACATCACATTACATTTCATTGTGTTGTGTTGTGTTGTATTATATTGTATTATACTTCACTATATCTTGTCATCATATATGATACATTATATAAAAACACGTTACAAATTATTGCTGTAATTTGATCAATTATCATACAAGCAGGTAAAGAGAGAGAAGGTAGAGATAGAGGAGGAGGAGGAAATGGTACGAGTGTCGCCCGGGTCGAGAGTCGGCCAGTACAAGTCGACCACGTGTGCATAGACATGAATCAGATATTGCATGCGTCATTTCGTTCATCTGCCGACCCATCACACTGCATGGCCAAGGTAAGAGGGGAGGAGAGGAGTGGAGAGGAGGAGTAAGCAGAAATAAAAGAGAGAGGAGAAAAAAGTCTGTTCTAAAGCTGTCATATTATTGCCATCCTCAAACTATTCATACCTCCACATTTAACACTCAATCTTTTTCCCTCTTCTTCCTCACTTTTGCTATTATCAACAGATATTTTTAGAATTGGATTGTTTACTAAAAATGGTGGAGCCGACTAAATCATTGGTGCTGACTTTTGATGGACCAGCTCCTTTCGCGAAGCTTCAGACGCAGCGTAATAGGCGCATATCGTCACCGCAGAACTGCTTGATAACGCCAGGTAGGTGAGGGGGGAGGAGTAGGGAGGGTAAGGGGGAGGGTAAGAGGGAGGGAGGGAGGAAGGGAGGAAAGGAGGGTGAGAAGGAGGGAGAGAGGTGAAAAATTAGGAGGAGAGAAATGGAGGGAGGTCTGCAAATGATAAGATAGTAGGAGGCGGAGGGCAAGGAGAGAAGGAGAGCAAGAGGAGAAGTTGTAAAAGTAAGCAAGGATGGAAGAATAGAGTTGGAAGTCATTCACTCATTCATCATCATTAACAATGAATAACTCTTAATAACATGTAACACAATATCTTTAACAGGCACAGACTTCATGACGGCGATGGACGATGTGATGATCTGCTATGTGTTACAGCGCACACGTAGACCGTTGTTCCGCAGCATATCAGTATA
>JAYWFI010000236.1:0-12981 GCA_043778865.1 Sphingomonadales bacterium | reverse complement strand
TCGGCCTCGCCCACTTCGTCAATAATCACAGGCAGCACGCGGCCTATCTTTGCCGCCAGTTTCGCTGCGCTGATCGCTGCGGTTTTTTCCATGATGCGCTGGAAACGTTCTTGCTTGACCTCTTCAGGGACATGATCGGGCAGTGCATTGGCCTGCGCGCCTTCGACAGGTTCAAACCGGAATGCACCAACACGGTCCAATTGCGCTTCATCAAGCCAATCGAGCAGATATTGGAAATCCGCTTCAGTCTCTCCAGGAAAGCCAACAACGAACGACGACCTGATGGCGATATCGGGCGCAACCACGCGCCAGTTATGTATTCGCTCCAGCACCTTTGCTTCATTGGCAGGGCGCTTCATCCGTTTCAGCACGGACGGCGCAGCATGTTGGAACGGGATATCGAGATACGGGGTCAACAACCCTTCAGCCATCAACGGGATTACGGCGTCGACATGGGGATATGGATAGACATAATGCAACCGAACCCACGGCGCGTGCCCTTCTGGTGTACGCAGCCCCCCCAGTTCGCGGGCCAGATCAGTCATGTGAGCGCGGACCGGATTACCTTTCCAATCACGTTCCTCATGCCGCGTATCGACACCGTACGCCGACGTATCTTGTGATATCACCAGCAGTTCCTTGGTGCCCGCCGCCACCAGTTTTTCGGCCTCGCGCAATACCGCATCTATCCTGCGGCTGACAAGCTTACCCCGTAAATCAGGGATGATGCAGAACGAACAGCTATGATTGCAGCCTTCGGATATCTTCAGATAACTATAGTGGCGCGGGGTAAGCTTTAATCCGCCGTCCGTGTCTAAATTGGGGACCAGATCAACAAACGCCCCGCGTGCGGGCGGCGCGGCGGCGTGAACAGCGGCCACTACATCCTCATATTGATGCGCGCCTGTCACCGCAAGCACAGCGGGAAAACGCGCACGGATCATCTCGGCTTCTTTTCCCATGCACCCAGTTACAATAACGCGGCCATTTTCGGCAATCGCCTCGCCTATTGCCTCAAGGCTTTCTTCTTTGGCCGAATCTAGAAACCCGCACGTGTTGACCAGCACGACATCTGCGCCCGCATAATCGGGTGACATCGCATAGCCATCAGCGCGCAATTTGGTGAGTATCCGTTCGCTATCCACCAATGCCTTGGGACAACCGAGGGACACCATGCCCACTTTAGGAGCTGATTTAATAATAGTAGCCATATTTCGTGCTATTATCCGCTTCTGAGCTGTTTGTCACGGGCTTGTAATGCTGGTTGTTTCGGAGCATCACAATCGCGAATATATTGAGGTGCAATGCATATGGGTAATGTAAATCTATTGGCCGTTTTGGTGGCCGCGTTAGGCGGTTTTTTGGTCGGCGGGCTTTGGTACGGGCCGCTATTTGGCGCGGCTTGGCGCAAAGAAGTGGGTATTAGTGAAGAAGAGATAGGAAAGACTAACCCTATCAAGTTATTTGGTTTAACCTTTTTGTGCAGCGTGATTTCCGCCGTAATGCTAGGCCATTTGTTTGCGCGCATCGGCGTTACTCGGCCGCAGATTATCATGATGATATCCACAGGTATTGCGGCTGGATTTATTATTCCAGCGATTGGAACTAATTACCTGTTTGGCCGCAAATCTGGCAAATTATTTGCCATAGATGCGGGATATTGGTTGACCTTCTATGCCGTTATGGGCGCGGTATATGCAATACTCGGGACGTGAGAGGTTGACGAAAGCGCAATATGCAGCTTTACTTGTCTGACTTAACTCGCTTTACTTAGCCGGCCTAACTTAGCTGGCCTGAAAAGTTCCATGAAAAGATATCGGCAAAGGCACACTCGCCTGCCAACTTGCAATAGGACCCGATGCCACATGTGCTGCGTCGATAACGTGTAATTCAGTCACGCGTTTATGCAGGTTTAGCGTCGTTCCAATTAGCCAGCCGTTATTCTCCCCTGCGCCGCGCGGCACAAACAGGAATTCTTCCACAAGTTGCTGATCACCAAAATCGTGAACGGCATCTTGTCCGCGCTTCCAGTCCCAAATACCCACTGCATGCGGAAACGGCGTATCTCTGTAATGCGTAACATGCGCAGTGTAGCGCCTCGCGCTGCCCGACATACGCTTGTCACTTGCAGGAAATTCCGCTTCTGTTTTCGTTGGCCGCAATTCGCCGCGTCCATTAGCATGCAGCACAATTTGAGTGAGTACTGGACGCGGCGAACGGATATACTCCCCGCGTATTAAGGCGGCAGCAGAGGTCTGACCAAATACCGGGTCAGCCTCCAACATTCCATCAAACCGAATTGTCCCATCGGTTTCTTCCCACGCATCACCAAGGTGAAAGAACGCAAAACTGGGCAATTCAAAAATGCGCCGTTTCGACAAGTCATCCTTATCCAATACCAGAACCTGTGTGCCCATTTCCGGACGCCAGACCATTCCAGTAGATAATGGCAGTACGAATTTTTCCTGCAACCACGGCTGCAATACAATGATAATATGCCGTCTTGTTGCTGTAAAATCGTGGAAATAGCTAGGCCGCGGCAAATCGATCATTTGGAAACTTCCCAAATTACCGTCTGGTTTCACTTGCCATATCGCCGCTTGCCTACCGCCGCTGCCAAAATTCCAAACGGTGCCATCGGGCTCCACACGCGGATGCGCCGAAAACGGCATTTGCCGCAAATCATTGCGATAAGTTTTGAAGCCATATGTTTCCAGCGTTTCCGGATTAAGCCGTGACGGCGAACCCGCTTCATGCAACGCCAACAGCTCACCGCCAGACATCAGCACGCTTGTGTTGGCCGCATTTGCATCATCTGGGCCAGATAGCACTGCGCCTTTGCCAATCTTAGTGCCAAATCCCGGGAAAACCATAGCATTTAGCTTTGCCTCCATACGCCGTTTGGGCGTATCCACAAACCGTGCGTTCAATGTCGCTTTGTCATCTGCAAAATGATATCGCCGCGCCAGCCCATCACCATCGAACCAATGCCCGGACGCTGTACCCCCGCGCCGAAACTTGGCAGGACCATTACGTAACAACGACCCCGAAAGGCCCGCCGGCATCTTGCCTTGAACAAGCTGCAGAGTTTCCAGCGCAATATCTGTCTCCACATCCGCTACCCCAAGCGTCCATTCAGGAGGCGCAGATCCCGCTAGCGCCATTTCAGGTGTTATAACAACAGCTGCTGCGATAGAGGCCGTACTAGCGGCGATAAATTGGCGGCGGTTAAAATCGGTAATCATTGGTACATCCTTTTAGTTGCAGGCTCTAAATGGCAGGTGCCAAATTACCAGTTTACTGAATAGTGATTGCGGCAGTGTTCGATCCCGCTTTTATGTCAAACGCCGCATCTTTCCAGCTTGCCGGGCCCATTTGACCGCGTGCATTGTTGGAAAATGCAAATGGTTCTGTTGGCATGCCGTAAGGGTTTGTGCCCATTTGATTGTTGCTGTCAATGTCATGAAACGATTTGATCGCATAACGTCCTGGAACCAGCCCATTTACCAATGTTTTGACGTCTGCTTTGTCCGCGGGCGCAGCAATTGTGCGAATGGCCTTGTCTGAATTATAGGCTTCTTCACTATCAAACAGTGCAATCATTATGTTGCCCTTTGGTGTTTCTATACCATTAAAATTGAGCTCTAAATTAGCAGGCGGATTGGCTGATTGCGCGGCGGCTGCAGCGGCAATTACAGGAAGGTTGATCGCAATCGCAGTGATAATTTTTGTAACACGGTTCATAATGTTTGCTCCTATTGGTGTGTTTGCTAATAAGAAATCTGAGATGACAAATTCAGGCGGCTGCAACAACGTATTTTGCGTGAAATGGGGGTTTTGATGCGCGAGCAGGCAGAAATAACCGTTCACGCTTCGCCAGTGGCGGGGCGGCGCGTATCTGCATTTGGCTACGGCATTGTAATCGCTGTTGTGGCCGCTGTATTCATGTCAGTGATTAGCGCGCTGAGCACCGATGTTATCCCTCTTACATTGCGGCTTATCTATTGGGGTGTCGTTATGATTTCAGGGCATCTTATTGGTACAGGCGTAACATTGGGCATTCGCAGCTGGGGCAGACTAAATAGCAAGCCGTGGATAGAGTGCGCTGTCATCGCGCTTGTTATCGCTCTGCCGCTTACTTCGCTGGTTGCGGGTGCCAACGCATTATTCTTTGGCATTGCTCAAAACAGCATAACCGCGTTATTTTTCATATTCTGCGTCGTTGCATTTGTGAGCGCAGTTATGACAGCCATCAACACAATGATTGGCAAGAGTAATTTGTCTGACACAGAATTTGTTAGCAGTCCCGCAAAAGATGCCGCTCTTGAACCTGCGGCAATACCCGCCGAACGGCTGCGTTTGCGTATGGCACTGCACCTGCAAACTGCGGATATCTGGGCCATAGAATCGGAGGATCATTATCTGCGCATTCACACCGAATTGGGATCTGACCTTATTCTGATGCGGCTATCGGATGCAATCGCGGAGACAAAGGGATTGGACGGCGCACAAACACACAGGTCATGGTGGGTTGCACGCAGCGCGGTAATACGCACCGAACGCAGCGATGGCCGGGCAACATTGTATTTGAAAGGCAGCGTAATCGCACCCGTAAGCCGAACCTACACCCGCGCGTTAACTGCATCTGGCTGGCTAAAATCGCAAGTGTGAAACGCTTCCCAATCGCCGTGCTGCCTGCTATCGAGCGTTGGCTATGACTAATGCACTCTCCCATATTCGTAATTTCTCTATTATCGCGCATATCGATCACGGTAAATCTACGCTTGCCGACCGGTTAATACAACAGACAGGCGGATTGACTGAACGCGAAATGAGCGCGCAGGTTCTCGATAATATGGATATCGAAAAAGAACGCGGGATCACCATTAAGGCGCAAACCGTAAGGCTTAATTATAAAGCCAAAGACGGCGAGACATATCACCTAAATCTAATGGATACGCCGGGTCATGTCGATTTCGCTTATGAAGTGTCGCGCAGTCTGGCTGCATGTGAAGGCGCGCTTTTGGTTGTGGATGCAGCGCAAGGGGTTGAGGCACAGACACTGGCCAACGTATACCAATCAATTGAGCATGACCACGAGATTGTGCCTGTGATTAACAAGATCGATCTGCCCGCCGCCGATGTGGACAAAGTAAAATTAGAGATTGAGGATATCATCGGTCTGCCCGCGGATGAGGCCGTGCTTACCTCTGCTAAATCCGGGATTGGTATTTCCGAAGTACTGGAATCCATCGTCACGCGTATCCCTCCGCCAAAAGGAGACCGCGATGCGCCATTAAAAGCGATGCTGGTCGACAGCTGGTATGATCCCTATTTGGGCGTGGTTATCCTTGTTCGCGTGATCGACGGCGTCATCAAAAAGGGCCAGCAGGTCAAGTTTATGGCGGCCGGAACTACGCACTTAATCGACCGGGTAGGATGCATGCGGCCCAAGATCGAGATACTGCCCGAGCTTGCCGCTGGCGAAGTTGGCTTCATAACTGCGCAAATTAAAGAGGTCGCGCAAACGCGCGTTGGCGACACGATAACCGATGCCAAACGCCCCACCGCAACCCCGCTACCTGGCTTTAAGGAAGTACAGCCCGTTGTATTCTGCGGCTTGTTTCCCACAGACGCCGCAGACTTTGATAAGCTGCGTGAAAGCATAAGTAAGCTGCGCCTAAATGATGCTTCGTTCAGCTTTGAGACAGAGTCCAGCGCGGCGCTTGGCTTTGGCTTTCGCTGCGGGTTTTTGGGCCTGTTACATTTGGAGATTATTCAAGAACGCTTGACCCGCGAATATGATCTTGACCTGATTACGACTGCGCCGTCGGTGGTCTACAAACTGCAACTCAGCCGTTCCAAAACCGAAGACGCACGCGAAATGCATCTGCACAATCCCGCCGATATGCCTGATATCAATCGCATATCAGAGATACAGGAACCGTGGATTGAGGCCACAATATACTGTCCTGATGAATATCTCGGCAGCATCCTGAAACTGTGTCAAGACCGCCGGGGTATTCAGAAACAGTTGACCTATGTTGGCGGGCGAGCGCAGCTAGTCTATGAGTTACCCTTGAATGAAGTTGTGTTTGATTTCTATGACCGTTTGAAAAGCATCTCCAAAGGATATGCGTCGTTTGACTATCACCAAATTGGCCACCGCGAAGGCGATTTGGTCAAGATGAGCATATTAGTAAATGCTGATCCCGTCGACGCGCTCAGCATGATCGTCCACCGTGGCACCGCCGAAGCGCGCGGGCGCGGCATGTGCGAGCGCCTAAAAGACTTGATCCCGCGCCACCTGTTCAAAATTCCCATCCAAGCTGCGATCGGCGGCAAAGTCATCGCCCGCGAAACCATCGCCGCCATGCGCAAAGACGTGACCGCAAAATGCTATGGCGGCGACATCAGCCGCAAGAAGAAACTGCTCGATAAACAGAAAAAGGGCAAAGCCAAAATGCGCGAATACGGGAATGTGAGTATCCCGCAAGAAGCGTTCATCGCAGCATTGCGGATGGGAGAGGAGTAGTGTTTGAGGCGGCTGCTTTGCGCAGTCGCTGCATTTCAGTGTTGAATCTCGCCACAAATTTATCAGCCTCCGCGCTGGGTAGCTTTGCGGCAATTTCGGGAAACATGTTGAATATTTGCAGCATCTGACGTGCTTCCCAAGGCATTACATCAGATGACAGCAACAAATCGATTACTTCCTTTAGTTCGGCGCGGATTTCATTCTCCGTCATCATCGTGTCCAAAACGCCCTGTGGTTCGCCGAACATATCTTGCTGGCGCGGGGCAAGGCCGAATATATCAGTCCGCATCATCATCCTCCAGTTCATCGTCATCTAATGGTGTTATAGGCACAAGAGCAACGCCAATCAACTGGGCAACCAGTTTTTCTATTTCAATCGCAACGCCATTGGCGATCAACGCCTGACGGATACGTTTGCGGGTGCGGGGGAAATGCTCGCCTTCTTTTAATTCAACCTTCGCCGCCAGTTTTTCTGCCTTTGCCGATGCCTTGGCGAGCACATTGTGGAGCGGATCGGCGGCATCGAACAAGGGAATGGGTAGATTGAAAACCGCTTTGTCAAAATCCCGCTTTCCCCACTGCCCTTCGGATTGCCAATGTTCGGCGGCTGCACGGGCGGTCTCGCTGTTGAGGATGGCGCAGAGATAATCACCCTCAGCAATTGTCTTAACCGAGGACCAATATAATTTATGCTCCGCAATACCTTGAATATCGGCAGATAGTCTGACCGCTGCGGGCTGCGTTCCAGATGCGGCAAAGAAAACCCGATGCTTACCAACAGGAAATTGGTTGGCAATGGCGTGACCATAATCCCAGCGATCACGAAGCGGCATTCCGCCAGTGCCATGCTTGTCCCAAAGCGCCTCCGCCTTGGTCAACCATTCGGCCAGCAGCCTTTTTCCGACGCTATAGGCCCCGTCCTTATCCATCACTTTGCGTGTGTTCGGATTCCACGGAATGATGCCGGTCACGTTAGACAGCACGCGGTAAGGGGCAATCGATTCCCCCAGATATACAGGCCGCAGAAACTCTGCCTCGACTGGCCCTTCGAGTGGTTCCAAATCTTTCCACGGCTTTTTATCCTGCTTTGATGTCCGGCCACGTACACGCGGCGCGTCGGGATTGGCACCCAGCCGGCCACTCGCAGGCAGCCGCTCGACGATGACAAGACGGCGGGGAACCAAAGTTGCCCCTTGGCGGAATTTCTCTCTGTACGGCGATGCCGAAACACCAGTATCGGCGGGCCAGTCTTCCACCATTGCATTCAAACAATCATCGGCCATTTCCGGCGTCGCATCGCGCATTGGCAAAGACCCCGAATGCCGCGTGACATTTTTTGGCAATGGGCGCGGCAAATCCGAACCTTCGGCAAATAATACGCACGATGGCACGGGAAACAGCGGCTGAACATCCGACGGGAATGTCCACGCATCAGTAAAGCGCACGCTAGCCGGAAGGGCACGGTGTTGAAAATCGCCTTTACGGAATTTGGCATAAGGATCGCGGCTCATCGCCGCATAAGGCAAGACAAAGGCAATTTTACCGGCCCGACGCATATACAGTGCCACGGCGCGTGCAAAGAAATAGGCGCATAGATCATTGGCGGTCGCGGCTTTGCCGCCAACCCATACGGCAGCGTATCCAGCCTCTGTTTTTAATCGCTCCTGATTAACTTTGGACAAGGACGAGTAACGTACCCATGGCGGGTTACCGATAACAATATCGGCCTTTTGCCGTTCGGTTGCCAACCAGATAGGCCGCGAAAGATTGCGCGCGACATAGCCCCAAATATGGTTGCGACCCTCTTCGTTTAGTTTCACCAGCTTTTCGTACGTATCAACAAGCATGGCGGCATCGCCCGGCACATTATGCTGCCGCATCCAGTCTTTGATAGCTGTTGCCGGTTGCCCACTTTGCGCAAAGCTCAGCATCGCTTCCAATGTTTGATCGAACAATTGCGGCTTATCGATCACGTCTTCTGGGAAGCGAAGGACAGTGGGTTTATCAGTCGGGTTTGCAGGCGGCACAAGAATTTCGAGCTCGCTTTTGTTCATCAAATCCTTGGTGTTCCATTGCAGCGCATCTCCCAAATACACGGGAACCGAAAGTGACGATGGTCGTCCTTTGGCGAATGTGGGGGCAAGTGCAAGCAGCCATGTTGCCCGCGCAAAAATAACGGCAACCGGATGGATATCGATCCCCGCAACCTTTTCACCCGCCAATGCAACGATATCGGCAGGCTTCATCTTTTGTGATTCGCCCGCATCCACCAATCGCCGCAGCGCGTGGAAAAGAAATGTTCCCGAACCACAAGCAGGATCAATTACGCGCTGTTCAAGCGGCTTATCTATTGCGGTAGTGCAAATACGCGCGGCCAACCAATCCGGTGTGTAATACTCACCAAGATCATGGCGCTGCGCCGGGTCTATCAGGCTTTCATACAGACCCTTCAATACGTCCACATCAATTGCATCGAGTTTGAAACGCTTGGCTTGCTGCGCAATACGCAGCACTAGCGCGTCGCCATGTTGTTCGTCGCACAAAAGCCAGTCGAAGAAATCGGCCTCTACCGCGTTCAGTATTCCCAAATCACGAAATGGCTGGCCATCAAGCAACTCCTTGCCAGAAGTCGGAAGCGCCCCGGTCAACGCCATCGTTGCGACAGTCTTTGCCAGCACGACCAGGTAGGTGTGCTGAAAAAATAATTCCGGCGCGTCGATTTCTGAGCCATAGGCGACGCGCAAGAGTCGGTCCCAAAGTTGCCGTTTCAATACGACTTCTGGATAATCGGCAAGCCGCTCCCAGAGCACCCGCAGCTCACGCATGGCGCGTTGATATAATACGGACTCTCTGCCCAGCTCAATGCGGATGCGCGGGATATCGGGCAATAATTTGTCTTGGAGAGCGACCACGCTTTCAAGCCAGCTTAACAACTTGAATGGCATTTCAGGATCAGGTGTGAAGGTACTGAGTTCGATTAACGCACTATCGTCTTCTGATAATTCATGAACGGCAAAAGTTGCTCCATCCGTTATTATCCCAACATAATCGCTGCCAGTTAAGCTGCGTTGATCTTTTAGATAATTAGCAAGTTGCATTTCGAACACTTCCTTACGAAGGTCAGACTTCACTTCAATTACTGTCCGCCCAAGAAGCGCATCAATCCGGCCGCGTATTTCAAATGTTTGCTGCTCAAACGTAATGTCAGTAGACGTTGCGCCAAGACCGTCTGTGAGAAGCTTGTATAGAAGGCCTCGAACCTTCTCGTGACCTGGACGTGTGACCAGTTCAGTTATGATTTCTTGTAATTCGTCTTCAATCAAAGCCATGTTCTACCCCACTTAGCTCTCGATAGCGTAAACCAGGGGGGATTAAAGCCCAAACTGTGAAGTCGAATTGATTTGGATTAAATTTATAGAATTCCGAAACCAATTTCCTCCAAAAACACTTTCCTACAGGCATCCTCTTGTGGCTTATACTGGCGGATGGAAAACGGACCCTCTATTTTACCACTCGCAGCCAGCATCCACGCTTTTGCATACGGTTTTGGTGAGACCTTAGTGTGACTTTCCAGATTTTATCGTCGTACGTGTATCCTAAATATTGCGCAAAACTATCCTTCCCCCAACCCTTTTTACCCAAAATTAACCATCTGAGGTCCATATTACGGATTAGAAGAGCAGTGTGGGCAATATAACGGGACCTTATGATGGACAATTTACGGGGATTTGACCCATTCGGTATAGACAATGCACAGGATGCGTTTGCTTCTGCTGAGCCCGGCTATGTCACATATGATGACGGCAACGATGCGGATGCAGGCATCGAAGCGCCGCCATCTGTCGGTACGGACGAACGCCGGATGCAAGTGCGTGCTTATAATTTTTGGACAGCGCAGTTGCATGACAAAAACTATCCCAGCATTGAAGAGCTTGTTCCCGAAGATGTTGCAGATTTTCGGGAATACAGCGTGCTGCTTGATTTTACGTCAGGCACGGAAAATCCGTCCATTGAATATTTGGGCGAAACACTGCGTATTGAATGCGGCCTTGGCGAAGACATTACATATCTCGACCAAGTGCCGCCACGCAGCCTGCTGTCCCGGATTACCGATCATTATTTACAAATCATTGGCAACCGTGCGCCTGTTGGTTTTGAAGCGGAGTTTGTAAACAACCGCGGCCTAAACATCATGTATCGCGGCATATTACTGCCCTATTCATCTGATGATGACACGATCGATTTCATCTATGGTGTCATCAATTGGAAAGAAGCTGCCGCGCCATCAGAAGTTGCAGCGATCGAAGCCGAAGTAAGCGAAGCCATCCACAATGATGGACTACAAATTACGCTGGCCCGCAAAGAACATGTGCCTGTTTGGGCCGATAGCCCGACAAGTGCGCCATTGGCCGAAGCACCGTTGGAACTTACCAGCGAATTATCACTTGTCGGCGGCTGTATATTTGATGATACGCAGCCTGATGAACATAGCTCGCTTGCAGATTGGCTCGATTCTGCGCGCAGCATCGCCGAAAGTGCCCGCGACGAAGATGCGCGCAGCCGCGAAACTTTGTATAAAGCCATTGGCCGTGCGTATGATTTCTCCTTAGTTGCAGAAAAAAGCGCCGATGATTATTCCGAATTATTGAGCGATTCAGGATTAAAAGCGCAAGACCGCGCGCCAATGACCCCCATAGCAAAATTAGTATTTGGCGCAGGATATGATAAAACTCGTCTAACCGAATTTGCTACTGTATTAACATACGCGCACCGAAATGCTGTACCAGCAGGCGGGCTATCGGATGTTATCGGCGGTTATGACGGAGGCTTAAAAGGCATAATAAAAGCAGAGCGCCAAGCACGCAAAGTGTCCAAGGGCCGACATGTACCTATTGTCACGGCCGATCCGCGCGATCGTTTACGAAATGCCCGTGCCCGCGATTTAGCCGACTTTTCCGGCAATGGTGATGAATTTGTCATACTGGTTGCTCGCCGTGAAGCAGATGGTAGCGTCTGTATTATTGGTAATGTCGAAGGGGATAAGGCCCTGGCTGACAAAGTGATTAGTAGGACCATTGTTTGAACTTAATGCTGACTAAGATCATTATTGAAGCCAAAACCAATTCAAACGCATAATACCGCGCCGCTTGCATTTACGCGGTTTGGGATATATGCGGCATTTGCACTTATGGTCATCCCTGGAGGCGTAAGGCAAACACGAACTTTATTGGAGAATATTTATGAGCGATCAGCTGACATTGTCGGCCGAGACGCGCGATAAGGGTGGCAAGGGAGCCTCCCGTGAATTGCGTCGTCAAAACCGGATACCTGCCGTAATATATGGCAACAACCAAGAACCACAAATGATCCATGTTGAAGAAAAAGCACTCGTCAAATTGTTGATGACAGGCCACTTTACCAACAGCGTGATTAATTTGGAAGTTAGCGGCAAATCAACGGTAACTCTGCCAAAAGATGTTGCATTTCATCCGGTTACTGATCGCCCATTGCACGTTGACTTTCTACGTATCGCTAAGGGTGCCAACATTGAAGTCTCTGTGCCTGTATTATTTATAAATGAAGAAAAATCGCCTGGTCTGAAACGCGGCGGCGTATTGAACGTTGTTCGTCACGAGCTTGAATTGATTTGTGATGCCACCAAAATCCCAGATGACATCCAAGTTGACGTTACAGGATTTGAAGTTGGCGATTCGATCCATATCAGCAACGTTACGCTGCCCGCTGGTTCGGCAAGCGCAATTACGGACCGCGATTTCACCATTGCTACTATTGTTGCGCCATCATCGTTGAAGTCTAGCGGCGGTGATACGTCCGCCACCGATGGCGAAGGCGAAGCAGAATAAACCAAACCGTTAGAACTGAGCTTGCCGAAGTCCTGCTCTCTGCAAAGAGCGCCCTTCGACAGGCTCGGGGCTACGGTTCTTGAATTAGGGACTGCTGCCAATGCAAATCTGGGCTGGCCTTGGCAATTCGGGACCACAATATGCGATGAACCGGCATAATGTTGGGTTTATGATTATTGATGCGCTGGTTGAAATTGAGAACCTGGCTCTTCCAGCAAAAAAGCATAAAGGCTGGGCGGTAGAAGCGCGAATTGGCGGTGAAAAGATATTATTGCTGAAGCCGGCAACTTTCATGAATGAAAGCGGCCAAAGCATTCGCGCCGCGATGGATTTCTACAAACTCACTTCATCCGACGTAACCGTGTTCTATGATGAACTCGATCTTGCGCTCTTCAAAGTAAAGGTAAAGCAAGGCGGAGGTGCGGCGGGACATAACGGTATCCGCAGCACAATCGCCCATATCGGTGAAGATTTCCGCCGCGTGCGTTTGGGCATCGGCCATCCCGGCCACAAAGACCGCGTAACCGGATATGTGTTGGGCAATTTCCACAAAAGCGAGATTGACGATCTGACCGATTTACT
>JAYWFI010000235.1:0-26531 GCA_043778865.1 Sphingomonadales bacterium | reverse complement strand
GAACATGCGCTTGATCCTGGTTATGCCAAAAAATTGGGCGTTGATATTGACAATTTGATCGTGTCACAGCCCGATACAGGCGAACAAGCGCTCGAAATTGCGGACACGCTGGTGCGATCAAATGCCGTAGATATTCTGGTAATCGATTCGGTTGCCGCACTTGTGCCGCGCGCCGAAATCGAAGGCGAAATGGGCGACACGCATGTTGGTTTGCAAGCGCGTTTGATGTCTCAAGCTTTGCGTAAAATTACAGGCTCGATCAGCCGTTCAAATTGCATGGTGATTTTCATCAACCAAATCCGTATGAAAATTGGTGTGATGTATGGGTCGCCAGAAACAACAACGGGCGGCAACGCGCTAAAATTCTACGCGTCTGTTCGGCTTGATATTCGCCGTATTGGCCAAGTTAAGGACCGCGAAGATATTGTCGGTAATGCAACGCGCGTAAAAGTTGTAAAAAACAAAGTTGCGCCGCCATTTAAGCAAGTTGAATTTGACATTATGTATGGCCTGGGAATTTCAAAAACAGGCGAGCTGCTCGATTTGGGCGTGAAAGCGGGCCTTGTGGAAAAATCAGGAAGTTGGTTTAGCTATGACTCTGTTCGCATCGGACAGGGCCGAGAAAATTCCAAAACCTTTTTGCTTGAGCATCCGGAAATGGCCGCAAAGCTTGAGGCAGAAATTCGCGGTAAAACAGACGAAGTTGCCGAAGAAATGCTGGTGGGACCAGAATCGGAGTCGGGCGATAGCAAAGATGATGGCGGCGATATGTAAGCGTGCGGCGTTTAAGTTGGCACCGGTTATTCGCATGGAACACTGCGATGTAATAAAGCGATAGCCGTTTGAATTAGGACATAATGCGCTGCGGCTTGGTCGCATTATGTTTTTAAGCGCTATTATTAAATATTATAATCTTCCGACTCCTCGTTACTTAAGGAGTCAAGAAAGTGGCCGTTCGCCTGAGCGGTCATGTCTTGGCCCGCCTCTACCCACCCAGAGGCGGGCCAAATTTTTTGGGATCTGGCTTTAGAGCGCGATGCGATTAAGATGAATCACGTCATGCTCTATATCTCTTTGTGGTCGCGTGATTTTATACGATTAACCGGTACCCACTTAATCGCATCACGCTCTAAGGTAATGATCTGATAAAATTTGCACTGATGTATCAACTTGCTTAGATTTCAGCCGTTTTGGAACTCTGATTGACTTTTGATATAGCCCCGTTCAGGTGATTTATTGGCGTAATAAAAGAAAGAAAATATATGGCTTTGATCGTCCACCACCTCAACAATAGCCGTTCACAGCGTATCCTTTGGCTGCTTGAAGAACTTGGTGTGCCTTATGAAATTCAGCACCATACCCGCGATTCCGTAACCAGCCTTGCGCCGCCCAGCTTAATTGCATTGCACCCGCTTGGTAAATCACCGCTTATTCAGGATGGCGAAGAAATAGTTTACGAGTCAGGGGCGATTGCAGAGTATCTGTGCGAACGTCACGGCGGCGAACGTCTTGTGCCCGCGCGCGGTACAGCAAATCATATTCGGTATCTTGAATGGCTGCACTTTGCCGAAGGGTCGGTGATGACACCTGTTTTGCTTCGGCTTTATACGTCGCGTTTGGGTGATGCCGCAGCGCCGCTCACACCGCGTATCGAGCAACAACTCGAAAGCCATTTCCAATTTATGGAGGACGGCATTGAGCCATCGGGATATTTTGTCGGTAACGCGCTTACTGCTGCCGATATTATGTTGATTTTCCCAGCGGAAATTGCGGTGGCGCAGGGTTATGCGGCCCGAATGCCTAAATTGGCGGCATTTGTTAAAATGGTTCACGCCATGCCCGCATATCAGGCTGCTTTGATTAAAGGCGGCCCGTATGCGTATGCATGACCGATTGCTGTAATCGGCATATCTGGCTTGCAGCGCGCTTTGTCGCGGTCTAAGCCACGAGCATGATGTCTACCAACGAAATTCGCCGCGCCTTCCTTGAATATTTTGCAAGCGTAGGCCACCAACAGGTACAATCTGCGCCGTTGGTTCCGTATAATGATCCAACGTTGATGTTCGTTAATGCTGGCATGGTACCGTTCAAAAATATATTTACTGGTCTTGAAACAAGCGCTTTTCCGCGCGCTACCTCAAGCCAAAAATGTGTTCGTGCAGGCGGCAAACATAATGACCTTGATAATGTAGGCTATACTGCGCGGCATCATACGTTTTTTGAAATGCTGGGTAATTTTTCCTTCGGCGATTATTTCAAAGAACAGGCGATCACCCATGCGTGGACGCTGCTCACGAAAGTCTGGGGTATTGATCCCGGCCGCTTGACTGTAACGGTTTATCACACCGATGATGAGGCATTTGATTTGTGGCGAAGCATCGCAAATGTACCCGAAGAACGTATTATCAGGATTGCTACCAATGATAACTTTTGGTCGATGGGCGATATTGGCCCATGCGGACCGTGTAGCGAGATATTCTACGATCACGGCGGCCATATCGCAGGTGGGCCGCCTGGTTCGCCCGACGAAGACGGCGACCGGTTTGTCGAAATTTGGAACCTTGTGTTCATGCAATTTGAACGCCGCGAAGATGGCAGCCAAATACCATTGCCCAAACCCAGCATTGATACCGGCATGGGTCTTGAGCGTATTGCCGCAGTATTGCAGGGTGTGCATGATAATTATGACACAGATACATTCCGCGCGCTTATTGCGGCGTCAGAAGAGATAACCGGAACCCGCGCGCAAGGTGATCAGATGGCTAGCCACCGCGTTATTGCAGATCATCTGCGCTCCACCAGTTTCCTGATTGCAGACGGCGTACTGCCATCTAACGAAGGGCGCGGGTATGTGCTCCGCCGAATTATGCGCCGTGCCATGCGCCATGCGCATATATTGGGCGCAAAGGATCCGTTGATGCACCGTTTGGTGGGTAGCCTTGTAGCCGAGATGGGTGCGGCCTATCCTGAATTGATCCGCGCCAAGCCTTTGATAGAAGAGACCTTGAGGCAAGAAGAAACTCGGTTTCGGCAGACTTTGGATAAAGGCATAAAATTGCTTGATGAAGCCACAGCGGGCATGAGCAAAGGCGATACTTTGCCCGGCGCTGTTGCGTTCAAACTTTATGATACATACGGTTTCCCCTATGATTTAACCGAAGACGCGCTGCGAGCACACGGGTTTGGCATTGATTTGGCAGGCTTTGACGCGGCGATGGCCAATCAGAAAAGTATGGCACGTGCGGCATGGAAAGGGTCGGGCGCAAAGGCTTCTGATGATATCTGGTATGATATTGCCGAGCGTGCGGGTTCAACCGAATTCACTGGGTATTCCACCACGCAAGGCGAAGGTCAGGTACTGGCGATCCTAAAAGAAGGAGCCGAAGTGCAAACCGCGAAGGCCGGAGATGACGTAACAATCATCACAAATCAAACTCCTTTTTATGGCGAGTCAGGCGGGCAGAACGGCGACGCTGGCATCATTAGCAGCACCAAAGGACTAAGTGCTGAGGTGTCCGATACCACAAAGCCTCTTGGCCGGCTGCATGCCCATCACGCAAAGCTGAATGCTGGTGAAATTGCCGTGGGCGACGTTGTGCATTTGGCCGTTGACGTGCCGCGCCGCGATGCCATCCGCGCCAACCACAGCGCGACGCATTTGCTGCATGCTGCTTTGCGTAACCGTTTGGGCGGGCATGTAAGCCAAAAAGGCAGCATGGTTTCGGCGAGCAGATTACGGTTTGATTTCTCACATAACAAAGCCGTTGAGCCTGACGATATTGCGGCAATTGAAGCCGAAGTGAATGCGCAAATTCGCGGGAATCACTCTGTGACAACGCGGTTGATGACGCCAGATGATGCGGTTGCTGCAGGCGCACTTGCTTTATTCGGTGAAAAATACGGCGAAGAAGTGCGGGTGCTTTCGATGGGAAGCGCTGATGTTAGCAGCTATTCGGTTGAGTTATGTGGCGGCACGCATGTCACTGCGCTTGGCGATATTGCGCTGTTCACTATTGTTTCTGAAGGCGCAGTGGCAAGCGGTATCCGGCGGGTTGAGGCGCTCACCGGAGAAGCTGCGCGATTGCATCTTTCCGGGCGTGAGGCGCAGTTGAAGGAAGTCGCGTCAATTTTGAAAACTGGGATTGATGACGTTGCGGTGCGCGTTGAAACATTGGTGTCCGAGCGTAAGCGTTTGGAAAAAGAGCTATCAGAAGCCAAAAATAAGCTCGCAATGGGAGGTAGCAGCGGCGCAAAGCAAGCGACGGCGGAAGCTGTAAATGGTATCAATTTCTTAGGGCAAGTCATTGAAGGCATTGAGCCAAAGATATTACGCGGTTTTGCCGATGAACAATTGAAAGTGGTGGATT
This sequence comes from Sphingomonadales bacterium, assembly GCA_043778865.1. GTDB lineage: Bacteria > Pseudomonadota > Alphaproteobacteria > Sphingomonadales > Sphingomonadaceae > Sphingorhabdus_B. Next base: position 22,164 of record JAYWFI010000235.1, on the reverse strand, counting down.
CAGGCGTTGTTGCCATTATCGCGGCCAATGAAAACGCCAATACAATCGTCGTTGGTATTACCTCTGATTTGCTGGATAAATTCAATGCGGCTGATTTTGTTCGTGCCGCCACCACGGCGATGGGCGGGCAAGGCGGAGGAGGACGACCAGAAATGGCGCAAGGCGGAGGCCCTGCTGGACTTATTCAAGCGGATGCAGCCATTGCGGCAATTCGCACGATATTGGAAGGATGATGTATAAAGCGTTGATAGTGCTTGGCCTTGCTTTTGCGTTTCCGGTTCAAAGTGCAAACGCACAACTAGGGGCCATACCCCTTTCTATTCCATCAGGAATCTACAGCAATGTGACTGAAAGCAAGGAAACAGGCGACCGCGGCGGAGTAGAGCTGCGCCTTTATTCAGGTGTAAAGTATGAATATGTCGAAGCTGTAGTGTGCGAAGCCGAATGTAATGGCGAGGGACGCTATCCCATACGCCATGTGCCTAACGGATTTGTTTTTTCGTGGAAAAGCTCTCGCTATCCTGATGATCACGCCATTGATTTTAAGGTCACTAAAGAAAAAGATGGTGTGTGGATTGAAGGTCTAAATGGCGCATGGATGCGATCGAAATTAAAACAGCGTAAAAAACCATTTGGCATGATCGGCGTATACAAATGGGCTAAACCTTGAAGCGTAAACAAAAAAAGGCCAGAACGGGTCTGACCTTTTTGTTTTCGAACTAGGGGGAGGGCTATTATTGCCAGCTTCCCATTTTGATTTCCAAATTGGCCCGGACGGCTTCGAAAAACTGTTCAGTCGTCATCCATGCTTGGCTTGGCCCAATGAGTACTGCTAAGTCCTTGGTCATCGCGCCGCTTTCAACGGTTTCTATGCATACTTGCTCTAACGTTTCTGCAAAGCGTGTCACATCAGGCGTTTCATCGAATTGGCCGCGGAATTTTAGTCCGCCCGTCCATGCAAATATCGACGCTATCGGATTGGTCGAGGTTGCCTTGCCCTGTTGATGCTGGCGGTAATGACGGGTTACGGTGCCATGTGCGGCCTCGGCTTCAACGGTTTTGCCGTCAGGTGTCATCAAGATAGAAGTCATCAAGCCCAATGAGCCAAAACCCTGTGCAACTTGATCCGACTGCACGTCACCGTCATAATTTTTGCATGCCCAGATGAACTTACCCGACCATTTGAGGGCACTTGCAACCATATCATCGATTAGACGGTGCTCATATACGATACCAATTTCCGCAAACTTTTCTTTGAATTCCGCTTCGTACACTTCTTGAAATAGGTCCTTAAAGCGGCCGTCATACGCTTTTAGAATCGTATTTTTGGTGGACAGATATACTGGCCATTGGCGGTTAACCCCGTAGTTAAGCGACGCACGGGCAAAGTCGCGGATGGAATCGTCAAGGTTATACATTGCAAGCGCCACGCCGGGTGAGGGATAGTTAAATACCTCTTCATCGATCACGCTGCCGTCATCGCCGTTCCAGACCAAACGCAGTTTGCCAGGACCCGGCACTAGGAAATCTGTTGCCTTATATTGATCGCCAAATGCATGGCGGCCTACCACAATCGGATCGGTCCATCCGGGAATAAGACGCGGAACATTGTCGATAACTATCGGTTCGCGAAATACAACACCGCCCAGAATGTTGCGGATGGTACCATTGGGCGACTTCCACATCTTTTTAAGATTGAATTCTTTAACGCGTTCTTCATCAGGGGTAATCGTAGCGCATTTAACGCCAACGCCAAATTCGCGGATTGCATTGGCCGAATCTACCGTAATTTTGTCATCAGTTTCATCGCGTTTTTCAACACTTAAGTCATAATATTTCAGATCAATATCAAGATAAGGCAGGATTAGCTTTTCACGGATCCATTGCCAGATAATGCGTGTCATTTCGTCGCCATCGAGCTCTACGACTGGGTTTTTTACCTTGATTTTTGCCATGGTGCTGATGCCTTATATTTGTGATTTTTTGTTTGTCTGGCGGGGCCATAGCAAAAATTGCAGTTTGTTCAACTGTTGCGTAGCAAGCAAGCCGATATGTTTGACACAGCATTTTACCGACACAAACACACTATTCAGCGGTTGTAACATTGCCGCGTACGGATTAGAGAATATGGATGAGTAATAATCAACTGACAAACAAAGGTGGCGGCGTAGCAAAATGGTCTTTCCCGCCTATACATCCCGAAGGCCGTAAATTTGGTTTAATCGCCGCGGCAATTACGATGGTTTTTGCTTTTATGGCATGGGAAACACTGGCTTGGCCGATGGCCGGAATAACCGCATGGACGCTGACATTTTTTCGTGACCCTGCGCGGACCACGCCTTTAGACGACCGTTTCATTGTATCACCAGCTGACGGCCTTGTAACGCTTATCGAAATGGTACCGCCGCCGCCCGAACTTGCAGGCGCAGATGGTTTGGGTGATGAACCGATGATGCGCGTATCTGTTTTTATGAGCGTATTTGATGTGCATATAAATCGCACGCCTATCCGCGGCACAGTAAAGCGCGTGGCATATATTGCGGGCAAATTCCTAAACGCTGATTTGGACAAAGCTAGTGACGAAAATGAACGTCAGCATTTCATGATTGAGCGGTCAGATGGAGTACGCGTCGGGTTTACGCAAATTGCAGGATTGGTTGCCAGGCGAATTATCGCATTTGTTAAGGTTGGCGACGAAGTTGGCAATGGGCAGCGCGTGGGCTTAATTCGTTTTGGCAGCCGGATTGATGTATACCTTCCTGTGGGAACCGCGCCGCGCGTAATTAAAGGACAGCGCTGTGTTGCCGGTGAAACAATTATCGCCGAGATTGGTGTGGACCAAGACCTTGTTGCTATTCACCAATAACCGGTCTGCATAATGCAGACTCCTTCTGGAATATCTCTTCGCGCTCTGGCGCCTAATGCTGTAACGGCAATGGCCCTGTGTACAGGCGTTTCGGGTATTTGGTTTGCGTTACAACAAAGGTGGGATGCCGCGGTAATTGCGGTCGTTGTGGCCGGCGTGCTTGATGCGTTGGATGGCCGTATTGCAAGGTTGCTGAAGGGTGAAAGCCGGTTTGGCGCAGAGCTTGATTCGTTATCCGATGTGATCGCGTTCGGGGTTACCCCTGCAATTATACTGTATACATGGGCATTGCAGCATATGCCGCGTTTTGGCTGGACAATATCGCTATTCTTTGTGTTGTGTGCAGCATTGCGGCTTGCACGGTTTAATGCAAGGATCGATAGCGAAGATCAACCGCACAAGTCTGCCGGTTATAACACAGGTGTGCCGTCTCCTGCGGGGGCAGGCATGGCATTATTGCCGCTGATAATATGGCTGGAAACGCAGGCGGACGGTACGGCGCTGTTTGGTGCGGCAGGGGACTTGGCACATAATTATATGATTGTTGGCCCGTGGCTGCTGGTGTCGGCGGTGCTCATGATATCTAACGTGGCAACATATAGCTGGTCTTCCATTCGAATACGCCGCAGTTTCCGTTTCATGGCCTTGGCCGCTCTGGGCTTAATCGCAGCCATATTTATCGCCGCGCCGTGGGTTGGCTTGATAATAGTTACCATGATATATCTTGGACTTATTCCATTCAGCATCACGGGATATGCCAAGGTAAAACGTGCAAGGCAGGCGAGCAGCAAAGTTACTTGACGCAGCACATATTGTTGCTATGTTCGCTATTCGTTCTAATCACGAAAGCTGTCATGGATCCTGGTACCGTCATCATATTCGTTGTACTCGCGCTGTTTATGGGCGGCGGGATTGGTTGGTACGTCGGAAGCCGCATTGGACAAGCGGGCGCAGAGACCGCGTTGCAACTGCGTTCCATGCTGGATGCTGTGGTGGCCGAACGGGACGGCATTAAAGATAGATTTGCTCGGCTTGAAACATCCCTCGGCGAACGCGAACGGTCTTTTGACGAACAAAAAAATGCGCTTACCTCTGCCAAAGAATCGTTATCTGCGCAGTTTGGTGAAATCGGCCAGAAGTTACTTGGCGAAGCGCAGGCGCAGTTTTTGCAGCGAGCTGATGAACGATTTCATCAAGCAGGCGAGAAAAATGAAGAGCGGCTGAAGCAATTACTATCGCCTGTGGGGGAACGACTGCGGGCATACCATGAACAAGTGGGTAAAGTTGAGAAGGACCGCAATGAAGCCTACGGACAGCTTACAGGGTTAATTGATCAGATGCGGGCAGGGCAGGAGCGCGTTTCAAACGAAGCCGCTAAGCTTGTCAATTCGTTGCGCAATGCGCCAAAGGCGCGTGGGCGGTGGGGCGAACAGCAACTGAAAAATGTGCTCGAAAGCTGCGGGTTATCTGAGCATGTAGATTTTGTAACCGAGGTGAGCGTTAATACCAGCGAAGGCCGCATGCGTCCGGATGCAATATTGCGCGTTCCGGGCGGCAGCAGCCTAGTGATTGACGCCAAAGTATCGCTGAATGACTATCAAGATGCGTTCGCCTCCAATGATGATGACCTGCGCGCTGCACACATGTCGCGCCATTGTGCATCAATGAAAAATCATATCGACGGGTTATCGCGCAAGGCATATTGGGACCAGTTTGACGAGGCGCCCGATTATGTGATTATGTTTGTGCCGGGTGAACATTTCCTGTCCGCGGCATTGGAGCATGATCCGCAGCTCTGGGATTTTGCATTTGAAAAGCGTGTGTTGCTGGCGACACCTACTAATTTAGTTGCGATTGCGCGCACCGTGGCAGGTGTATGGCGGCAAGAGAGCCTTGCGCGTGAAGCCAAGCAAATTGGCCAGCTTGGCAAAGAAATGTATGACCGTATCGCTGTTGCTGCACAGCATCTTAAATCGGTTGGTAGCGGATTGAACAGCGCCGTTAATAATTACAACAAATTTGTTGGAAGCTTTGAACGCAATGTAATGTCAACAGGCCGCAAATTTGCCGAACTCAACATCGAAACCGGCAAACGGGAACTGGAGGATGTGCCAGCGATTGAAGCGTTACCGCGTTATGGTGATGAAGAAGCCAGTGAGGGTGAAAAGTCGTTGATTGGAAATGTTTGAAATAAAAAGTTATTGAAACATAGAGATTAAGTTCAAATTATGCAGGTTTAATAGCGGTAATTGTTGCAGGCCGAAAGCTGCCAAAACTTACGATTTTTAAGATCACATCTTTGATCGGCTTTACCAATACGCTGATGTCATACAAACCGAGAGCGCTAATATGTTCAATATAGTTATTACGGTGCTCTATATCGGTTAGGATTAATCTACCGCCTGGTCTTAAAACACGGTTCATTTCATTCAGCGCAATAACTCTATCTGTCTCAAGTTCCAGATTATGCAAAGTCCAATGCGACATTACCACATCAAAAGTGCCATCCATAAATGGCAGTGCCCGCATATCCGCCGTCTGAATTTCAATTTTGTCCGTAACGCTCTCAATGAATGCGTTATCTATGGCGCCTTGCGGGCTATTTTGTGATTGGTCTTTGGCCTGCCAAATATCTATCCCAGTCGCTTTGCCGGATGTTAAGCGCTTTGCGGCACCGATAAGCAGCAGGCCGCGGCCGCATCCTATATCCAATACCTTTTCATCACCCCGCCAATTGACCAAATCCAAAATTGCGTCGCGCCCCTTAACCTTGGTCACTTTACTTTCATAAATCATAAGGCAGGCCATACCCGTTAAATAGCATGCCAATAAACCAAAAATTGTCGTTACGGTTAAGGCAACTGCCGAGTGAGTATCATTCCACAAATAAATTGCGCCGGTTATGCTAACACACACAACCGCGCCAAATATAAACATACGCAAAAGCCCTGGAGCATCGATACCGTAATTGGATTTATGATTTTGCATTAGAGCCATGTGTACTTTCCATCTGCCCGCGTACTTCATAGGCCATTACTGCTGTGGCTATTGCGGCATTCAAACTATCCGCTTTGCCGTACATTGGCATTTTGACGAGCGCGTCGCATTCGGTCTCATATACACTGGGTAATCCTTGTGCTTCGTTTCCGGTCAAGATGAAGCATGGCGCGCAATAGGCGCTGGATCTGTAGTCTGTCTCGGTTTGCAAGCTGGTGCCAACCAGCTGCCCGTCGCCGCTGCGTAACCAAGGTACAAATTCTGTCCATCGGCATTGTACGATTTTCTGCGTGAATATCGCTCCCATGCTGGCGCGTACCGCCTCGACGCTAAACGGATCGGTACAGTCGCCGATTAGGATTAATCCGCCTGCGCCCACTGCGTCGCCAGTACGCAGCATCGTGCCCAGATTGCCAGGATCGCGCATTGCTTGTGCCACGAGCCAAATCGGCGCAGAGGTACGATCAACATCCGCAAGCGGCGTACCATGATCACGGTAGACCCCTACAATTGCTTGCGCGTTGTCTTTGCCCGATAGCTTAGCCATTATATCGGCGCTGGTTTCAATCACGTCGCCGCCCGACGCCAAGACTTCGGCTTCAAGCGCTACTTCTAAAGCATGCGGTTCGCGCGCGCCCACACGGAATAGCATTTCGGGCAAAAAGCCTGCGTCGCGCGCTTCTGTCATAATACGCAGGCCCTCGGCCAAGAATTGTCCGGCTCGCTTGCGTAGTTTCTTTTCACGCAGGCCGCGTACTTCTTTTAGCAAGGGATTGGAAAACCCAGTGATTTCACGGCGCATCGGCGGTATGTCCGTTCAATCAATCTTCGCCAAAGCCGTCGACGACAAGCCCAACGAGTTTTTCCAGCGCTTTTTCTGCGTCCGGTCCCTCGGTATATATGGTGATTTGCGATCCCTTGGCCGCGCCCAGCATCATCAGGCCCATGATCGAGGTGCCCGTTACTACATGGCCGTCTTTCTCTACTTCGACATGTACGCCATCAGGCAGGCGATTGACGAAGGTAACAAACTTTGCGCTGGCCCGCGCGTGAAGACCGCGGTCGTTTACGATGATAACATTACGGCTTAGCTTCGTCATTTTGATGCCTCCAATACTTCGGACGCAACGCTAATATATTTGCGTCCTGCATCGCGTGCAGCGGCAACTGCGCTGCGGACATCCATATTTTTACGCGCACTATCTAGCCGGATCAGCATGGGTAGGTTAACGCCGGCGATCACCTCTACGCGCCCAATTTCGAGCAGTGATATCGCCAGATTAGAAGGCGTTCCGCCAAACAGGTCAGACAGAATAATTACGCCTTGACCTTGCTCGACGGTCTTAATCGCAGTCGCAATTTCGCGCCTACGCTCTTCCATATTATCGCGCGGACCGATGCAGACTGTTGCGATATGATTTTGTGGTCCCACGACATGTTCCAAAGCGACGAGAAATTCCTCAGCCAGCTTGCCATGCGTAACCAAAATGAGTCCGATCATGCTACCCCGTTATTTTAATATATTAAACTTGCTCCGCTGGGCCTTCCAACGCATCGATTGGACGCGATGTAAGGTTGCGGTGCAATACCGTGGGGGAAAAACCCGCGTCGCGCAACCATTTGCCGAATAGTTCTGCGACATGAACCGAACGGTGCCGCCCGCCGGTACATCCAAATGCAATGTTCACATACGCCTTGCCCTGCGCATCATATAGCGGAAGTAAGTATACCAAAAGATCATAAATTTTGCGGGTTGAGGTTGTGAAATCAGGATCTGCAGATACATAATCCTTAACCAATTGATCCAAGCCCGTCATAGGTCTTAGCTGCGTGTCCCAGTGCGGATTGCGAAGAAAGCGCATATCAAAAATCATATCGGCGTTATGCGGCACGCCGCGTGAAAACCCAAAGCTGCTGATGGTCACATTCATTGGTGCGGCATCAACGCGGAACTGCTCCCTAATCACACTCTGCAAATCGCTTGCGGACATTTTTGAAGTGTCAATTACGGTGTCGGCCCACCTGCGCATGGGCTCCATTAACGTCCGTTCCAGCGCGATGCCGTCGATTGCCGGGCGATCCTTTGCCATTGGGTGACGCCGGCGCGTTTCGGAATATCGGCGCTCAATCTCTGTGCCTGCGCAATCAAGAAATAATGTGGTGATATTCAGATCATCACGCTTTTCCAGCCGTTTAATCTGCGTAACAAGCGTGTCGGGTTTGTACCCGCGAGTGCGGCTGTCAAACCCGAGCGCTAGCTTTGTTATGTGTGCATTACTGCCTTCTGCAGAGGGCAGTTCAAGCAGCGGGCCTATCAAACGTGTGGGAAAATTATCAACAGCCTCCCAGCCCAAATCCTCCAACGTGCGGAGTACTGTGGTTTTACCAGCGCCCGATAGCCCTGTTACCAGCAGTATTTTCTTAATCTGTGCAATTGTATCTTCGCTCACGCGCAAGAGTTAGCTTATCACCAGCTTTAGCGCTAGTTCGATCTTAATCGGCGCGCTTGCGGCAAATGGATCTAGTGATAATTTTGGCACTGCAACGCCGTTTATAATATGAGTAGCTTGCGCTTCTGGTATTCGCGGCACGGTTTCATTGAGCATCACGCACAATATCAAGGGGATCTCGCCAACTGCTGGCATATCGATAATTCCAATGCCGCGAACTTCAATTTTACCAGATATATTGTGCGCTGGCCGCAGAAGAGGCGGCAATGTGGATGTATCCACTATCACTCTGTCATCACAAATGAGCACAGCGCCTCTGTCAATTAAGCGCAGGGCAAGATCCGATTTACCTGCGCCAGAAGGCCCGATCAACAATACGCCATTGCCTTTAATACTCACTGCAGTAGCGTGGACGGGTTGTGCCCCGTGCGTCATTGTTTTAGCTTTTGCGTAGGCGCAGGCAGCGATATTTCAAAGCACGCGCCTCTTTGCCCGTCTTCACGGTCGTGAACGTTTATACGGCCTTCGTGGCCTTCAACTATAGTCCTGGCGATGGCAAGACCAAGACCGCTGTGCTTGCCAAAGCTTTCATCATCGGAGCGCTGGGTGTGGAAACGGCGAAAAATATCCTCGCGTTCCTGCGCGGGCACACCGGGGCCTTCGTCAATAACGCGGATCAGTACATGATCATCTGCGCGGGTAGCGGATATTTCAACAAGACCACCGGGAGGCGAAAAGGATACTGCATTATCAATAAGGTTATTTAGCACGCGCTCCAACCGGATATCCTCGCCAAGAACAACAGCAACCCCTTTGCGCGGGCGAGCAAATGCGATGCGGACATCTCTGTTGTTTCCGGGATGTTCGCGTGATTGTAATAATTGTTCAACCATATCGCCAACATCGATGAGTTCAAATTTGGCCTTTGCAAGTTGAGAATCCACACGGCTTGCCTCGGAAATATCGCTTATTAAGCGGTCCATGCGGTAAACGTCTGCTTTCGCTACTTCCATTAGCCGTGACTTTAAGGCGGGATCCACAACATTATCTATTCCGTCTAATGCCGAACGCAATGATGCCAGCGGGTTTTTAATTTCATGGGCAACGTCAGCGGCAAAGGTCTCAGTTGCGTCAATCCGTTGCCGCAATGCATTGCTCATATCCGACAATGCGCGGGCCAGCATGCCAATTTCGTCACGGCGTGTGGGCAGGCGAGGCACTGTAACTTCTTGCGCCCGGCCAAGACGCACTTTGATAGCGGCATGAGCCAGATGACGAAGTGGACGCACTATAGTGCGCGCCAAAAACAGCGAGAGCAGCACCGAAATGCCAAGAACTAAGAAAAAAAACATCCCGACACTAAACCGTTCGGCACGCACAAAATTGCGAATATCTCTTGCGCTTGTAGTGCTTAGCACGGAAAACTTGCCATCTGATGCAATCGCCGCACCGCTGATAAAATGCGTAAGATCAGGCGCAAGCCGCGTCTTTGCATAAACCTTAGCAGAGTTAGTGTTTTCAAATTCAGGCCAGGCCGAACGAATGTCCTTTTGCGGCTCCACGTATAGCTCTAGGTGCGGCGCGCTGACCAAAAAATCAAAAACATTATCGATTACCTGCGCCGCTTTTTTCGCCCAAGGCTCTTTAGCAGGATTGCGCATTACATACGTTGCAGGCGCAAGCGCGAATGTATCCAAGACCTTTTTTCCAGAGGCATCGTAAATGCGAATACGCGAATTATTAGTTTGTGCAAACCGAACAAGGAATTTCGGCTGATTAGTTGGAGTAACATAAGCGAAATTCTCTGCAATCAGCTGAGCTTGCCGGGCAGCTTGGGTCTCTCGCTCGCTGACAAGACGTCCGCGGTAGGTATCCAAAAAAAACAATCCTGCAGCAAAAAGAACAAGTGCAAACAAATTGACCGCCAAAATCCGCGCGGTCAATGACAGGCTTTTGCTCCAAACAAGCGGTAATTCATCCGTTTCAGGTTTCGGCAAATTTATATCCCGCTCCGTACAGCGTATCTATAGCGGAAAACTCACTGTCAACTTCTCGGAATTTTCGGCGCAAGCGTTTAATGTGGCTATCGATTGTGCGGTCATCGACATAGATATCATCTTGGTATGCAACATCCATTAATTGATCGCGCGTCCTAACTACACCAGGCCTGTTTGCAAGTGCTTCAAGGATGAGGAATTCGGTAACCGTCAGTGTTACAGCCTTGTCATTCCATCGCACTTGATGACGTGCAGGATCCATGGTCAGCTTGCCGCGGATCATAGGTTCTGTTTTGTCTGCGCTTGCATCTTCTGCCGCAGATTTTTCATAGGCAGCGCGCCGTAATATTGCTTTTACTCTTGCCACCAGCAATCGCTGCGAAAATGGTTTTGTGATGTAATCATCGGCACCCATGGCAAGGCCCAATGCTTCGTCTAATTCTTCATCTTTAGAGGTTAAGAATATGACAGGCATTGATGATTTTTCACGTAGCCGCCGTAACAGTTCGAGCCCGTCCATCCGCGGCATCTTTATGTCGAATACGCCAAGGTCTGCGGGATTTTCCAATAACGCTTTCAGCGCTGTTTCTGCGTCGGAATAAATACGCGTTTTATAACCCTCTGCTTGCATAGCAATAGAAACCGAGGTTAGTATATTTCGGTCATCATCCACTAGCGCGATCGTAGGTTCCATACAAAACTTATAGATGCAGCGCCGTGTTCATTCAATCGCTAGTCTGCATTGCTGCATAATTTGTATTTTCTGACACGCATGGCGGCGTACGTGCTATGTTTCGAATCGGAAATAACTCCTAATTGAAAGATTATGATCATGAGCATATTGGATAGTTTGCTAGGCCAAGTTAAAGAGCATGTTGACATCAGCAGTTTAGCGGCAAAGATTGGCATGGACCCATCTCAAGTTGAAAAAGCAGTCACATCCTTGGCTAAATCGCATACAGCACCAGGTGATACAGTGGCAACTGCTGCTGCCGAAACAGGCATTGGGCAGGATAAATTAACACAAATCGTTGAACATATTGGCGGCGACGGATCGCTAGGCAAGTTTTCCGCAATGCTGAAAGACGACACAAGCATACTTGGTAAAGCCGCTGGATTTTTGGACCGTGATGGCGACGGTAATCCGTTGAATGACATCACTGGAATGGCCAAAGGATTGTTTGGAAAAAAATAAAACTAACTGTGTGCTACATTAAAAAACCCGGCTAAATTAACTGGGTTTTTTTAACTTCGCTTTTATTCCACAAATTAGTCAGTTAATTCAGCAGGAACAACGCCGCCGTTTGCAGCCAGCTCACGCATAACGGCTTTATGCAGCCAAATATTCATTTCTGCACTGCCTGCCAATTCGCCTGTATAGCCTAGCTCCATCGCCAAATCTTTGCGTTCTTGCAAAGAACTCTCCATACCAACAAGCTTCATCAGGTCAACGATCGAGCTGCGCCAGTTCAGATTGTGGCCATTGGCAGACGACATCTCTTCAAGATGCGCGATCACATCAATTTCGCTAACTGCAACAGGCGAAGTATCAGTTGTTTCTGCGGGCATTGGAATGGCAGGTGTAGTAGCAGCTACAGTTGCAGCAACTGCTTTTTTTCCAAAAATTGCGTCCTTGATCGAACTAAAAATACCCATACTACCTCCTATATAACGGCCACCAGAATCGGCAAAGCCTTCGGCGTAAAGCATAACGTGCTTTTTTAATTTAGTGCAGAATATATCGCTGAATGCTATCCAGCATAATAAGGTAAATTAAAGGGAGAATACGCATGGATATCGGTAGCATGTTGCAACAATCAGGAGCCATTAGTTCTATCGCAGCGCAGCTTGGTGTGAATGAGCAGGTCGCACAAATGGGCGCGAATGCTCTGCTGCCGTCTATTCTTGGCGGGTTTAAGAAAACGGCTCAGGCACAGCCGTCCGGGCTTGAAGGACTAACCGGAATACTTGGCCAGTTGGGCGGAGGCGGTTTATTTGACTCGGTTGTTGCTCCTGAACCAACGCCGATTGATCAAGGTAACGGGATATTAGGCCAGATATTTGGATCAAAAGATGTGAGCCGAACTGTGGCCGATCATGCATCAACGCAGACGGGTATTGATCCATCACTGCTAAAACAAATGTTGCCGATGCTCGCAATGCTGGTCGCGGGACATATGGCCAAGCAAGCAGGCGGTTCAGAACAGAATAATGAACAGAGCGGCGGGCTGGGCGGAATGTTGGGAAGCATATTGGGCGGCGGACAGCAGGCTGCTGCGGCACCTTCAGGCGGCCTAGGCGGTATTGGAAGCTTACTGGATATGAACGGTGATGGTAACCCACTCGATGATATACTAGGCATTGCCAGCAAAATGATGCGTTAGAAATACCTAAGTAATAACACAGTCACACCGCATTATGATTAATACGGCATGCGCGTTTTTGTATCGCAAGCTGTGCACCCGCGCTGTAATAGGATTGATAGTGCGTGCCACATATATGATGTAATTATGATATAGCTGTCTGGGAATTGGTAATTATGAAAAAAATCGCTGTCGTCCTAGTATCATGCTTTGGATATATTTTTGTGGCACCTGTTTGCGCGGCAAAAGTGAGTGAAAACAGCCTGCGCACACACATCAAAATACTGGCTAGCGACGAATATGAAGGCCGCGAACCTGGCACCGAGGGTGAAAAGAAAACTATCAACTACATCGCAAATGCTTGGAAATCTGCTGGCTTAGTGCCGGCAGGCCCAGACGGCAGTTGGTATCAGCCGGTTCCTTTGGCGCAATATGGACAAAGCATCGCCAAAATGGTGTTCTCATCAGAAGGGCGAACACTAAAATTCAACGCCGATGAAGTGATATTGACCGGCCGAGATAGTATCTATCAAAAAAAAGCCATACCCGTTGTTTTTGGCGGATACGGGTTTAGAGCTGACGGCACCGTTATCAGCAATGTTAGCGGCAAGATTATACTTCTGCTTGCCGATCGCGCAGCATCGGCCGCCAATCCGGCGCGTTCCACAAATGCAGCCAAAGATGCGTTGATTTTGGCTGGTGCAGAAGGCGTAATAATGGTCGCTGGCGGTGAGCCTGGCAACTGGGCTGCAACGCGCCGCCAGTTTTTATCAGGGCCTGTTACAATCGAGAGTGATTTAACGCGGGCTCCTGTTGAAGGTGCGATTAGTTCAGAATTTGCCGTTGGCATGGTTACGGCGGCATTTCGGGACTGGGATAAGTTACGCGGTGAGGCAAAGGCTGCAAATTTTGACACGGTGCCGCTGGGTATCAATGCTGCGTTTGATATCACGACCCCTATAAAGCGATTTGATAGCCAGAATGTGATTGGGAAAATACCCGGTAAAAATCCGGGCAGCGGCAGTGTTTTGTTCATGGCGCATTGGGATCATCTTGGTATCTGCCGGCCCGAAAGCAAAGAAGACCGCATTTGCAACGGCGCAGTCGATAACGCCAGCGGAATTGCCGTTGTTACCGAGGTTGCTCGCGCGTTATCAAAGGCGCGATACGACCGCGATATTTATTTCCTTGCCACAACCGCCGAAGAAAAAGGATTGCTTGGGGCCAAGCATTTTGCCGCACACCCTGTTGTTCCGCTGGATCAAATTGTAGTGGCGCTAAATATTGATACTATTGCTGTTGCCGCTACGGGCGCAAAGGTGGTGATTATCGGCCGCGGCAATACGAAACTAGATAGCGACGTTGATAGCGTGACGCGCAAAATGAAACGTAAAGTGGAAACATCTTTAGACTCCAATTCTTTTGTCCGGCGGCAAGATGGCTGGGCGCTATCCGAAAAGGGCGTACCTGCATTGATGGTTGGAGGGGCTTTTGCCGATTTATCTTTGCTCGAAAAATTTTTGGCGAGCGACTATCACGGCCCAAAGGATGAATTGACCGCAGCCACGGTTTTATCGGGTGCCGCAGAGGATGCGGACTTGCACATAGCGCTGGGCAAGTATTTTGCGAACATCAAATCATTCAGGGGAAACAAGGCTGGCAGTTAAGTAGCTAACTGGTTATGCGAACACCAGTCGCGGAGTGCCGCGAATCGTAATGATAATTGACTATGGCGGTATGATGATAGAAATTCCTTTAGGCTTGACCTTTGATGATGTGTTGTTGCAGCCCGCAGCCTCTAATATTGTTCCAAGCCAAGCCGACACACGTACATTTATAACGCCGTCCATCGCTCTGAATATACCGATACTATCTTCTGCCATGGACACTGTCACAGAAGCGCGAATGGCGATTGTCATGGCTCAGCTGGGCGGCATCGGCGTGCTACACAGAAATCTGTCAATCGAAGAGCAATGCGCCGCTGTGCGCCAAGTTAAGCGGTTTGAGTCCGGCATGGTAGTTGATCCCATAACAATTGATCCAAACGCAACCTTGGCGCAGGCCAATGCATTAATGGCAGCAAATTCTATCTCTGGTATTCCTGTTGTAGAAGCAAACGGAAAACTAGCAGGAATACTGACCAACCGTGATGTGCGGTTTGCGGAAAACCCCGATCAGCCCGTGCATGAATTGATGACTAAAAACAATTTGGCGACAATCGGCCTTGGCGTTACGCAAGAGGACGCGCGGCGATTGTTACATGGCCGCCGCATCGAAAAGTTGCTTGTTGTGGATGCGGATTATCGTTGCATTGGGTTGATCACTGTAAAAGATATCGAAAAAGCTGTAAATTATCCAAACGCTACCAAGGATACTTCAGGGCGGTTACGCGTTGCGGCGGCTACGACAGTTGGCGAAAAGGGGTTGGAGCGCACGCGCGCTTTGATTGATGCGGACTGTGACGTCATCATCGTTGATACCGCTCACGGCCATAGCGCCATGGTATCGGACATTGTGCGCGAGATCAAAAAAATGGATGCTAACGTCCAAGTTGTCGCAGGAAATGTTGCCACAGCAGAGGCAACGCGCGCATTAATTGACGCAGGCGCAGATGGCGTAAAAGTTGGGATTGGCCCGGGATCCATATGCACAACGCGCGTAGTGGCCGGCGTTGGCGTGCCGCAATTAACCGCAATTATGGAAGCAGCGGCAGAAGCCAAGAAATCAGGCATACCGATTATCGCAGACGGCGGTTTGCGGACATCAGGCGACGTTGCAAAAGCATTGGCCGCAGGTGCATCCAGCGTCATGGTTGGCGGGTTACTGGCCGGGACCGAAGAAGCGCCGGGCGAAACATTCCTGTATCAGGGGCGCGCATATAAAAGCTATCGTGGCATGGGATCTGTGGGCGCGATGGCACGCGGATCGGCAGACCGGTATTTTCAGCAGGATATTAAAGACCAACTGAAACTTGTTCCAGAAGGCATCGAGGGTCAGGTTCCGTTCAAGGGCCCAGCAAGCGATGTGGTGCACCAGCTTGTTGGCGGCGTGAAAGCCGCGATGGGTTACACGGGATCAAAAACCATCGCTGATTTACAGGAACGCGCGCGTTTTGTCAGGATCACAGGCGCAGGCCTTCGTGAAAGCCATGTGCATGATGTTACCATAACGCGTGAAGCCCCCAACTATCCCACAAGGTAATATGTAATGCGGCCATCGGCACGATTGAAAGCCGCAATTGATTTGTTGGACGAGATCATAGTTGCGGCCGCCAATAACGGTGCATCTGCGGATACAACGGCGACAAAGTTTTTTGCGGGCCGCCGTTATGCAGGATCAAAAGACCGCCGTGCTGTGCGCGATTTGACTTGGCAAGCTATCCGCTTGTACGGTGAGCTACCTCAAAATGCACGATCTGTGTTTGCTGCGATGGCAGATCATGATGCCGAATTGGCGGCATTGTTTGATGGTAGCGATTATGGTCCATCGTTCATTTCAGACAGAGAACTGCGCGCCGCCGGGGATGTTTTGCCGCAATGGATTTTGCCCTATTTTTCCAAATTAATTGATGATGCCGAACGGCAAGCATTGTTGCAGCGCGCGCCGCTTGATCTGCGCGTAAACACACTAAAAGCCTCAGTAGCCGATGTTATGGCGGAGTTACCCGAGGCATTGAGCTTGCCACAATCATCCGCGGCATTGCGCCTGCCAACAGGCTTTGCTGCTGCGCAGCATCCTGCCATTATTGAGGGCCGGGCCGAGGTACAGGATTTGGGTAGTCAGTTAATCGTTGATGCTTGTCACGCAAATCCGGACATGACAGTGCTTGATTTATGCGCAGGTGCAGGCGGCAAAACGCTGGGCTTGGCGGCGGCGATGCAAGGCCAAGGTACGCTAATCGCTAGCGATACCAACCGTGCTAGGCTGGGCCAGCTTATCCCGCGTGCGCAGCGGGCAGGCGCGCGTAATATCCAAACTATGCTTCTTAATCCTGGCCGGGAAAGTGCGATGCTGTCCGACTGGTCCGCAAAGTGCGACATTGTTCTGGTTGATGCGCCGTGTTCGGGCAGTGGCACATGGCGGCGAAATCCTGAAACGCGGTGGCGCTTGAATGAGGCGCGTTTACAGCGCGTGTGCGGGGAACAGCGCAAGTTGCTGGGCATTGCCGCTGATATCGTGGCAGCAGGCGGGTATTTGGTTTATGCCGTATGCTCATTGTTGGATATTGAGGGCAAAGCGCAGGTAGAACTTTTTTTACAGTCACATCAAGGATGGCGGGCGGTAGATACTGCAATCCCTGTAGGACGAAAGCAAGGCAGCGGCATATTATTATCGCCAAAACATGACGGATCGGATGGATTTTTCATGGCAAGGTTACAAAAGCTGTGATAGCTAACCCCAACCTTAATTCCTTATTGGAAAAGATTATGCGTTTCTCGCCTGCTGCCATCGCTCTTTCACTCACCTTTGCTATGCTATCTAGCGCAGGGCTCAGTAAGAAATCTGATGATCAGATTAATCCGCTTTCGATTTCACTAATGCAAAAGGGCGACGCCGCGGTAAAAGCAAGTAATATCGAGGATGCCGTTGGTTGGTATGAAACCGCTTTGGCCGTTGATCCGCGCAACCGTGCTGCATATATATCTATGGCCCGTGTCGTAAAATCGAAAGGGCTGAATGGCAAAGCGATACGGTTTTACAAAGAAGCTTTGGAACTTGATCCTAACGATCAAACAGCGATTGCCGAACAAGCTGATGCGATGATTGCCAAGGGTGCAATCGACCAAGCCAAAAATAGTTTGGCGCGGTTAAAAATGCTGTGCCGGTCAAATTGTGCAAATGCCGATAAGCTAAACTTAGCAATTAATGAAGCCGGCAAAAAACCTGTGATTCAAGCCAGCGCTGTTACCATTAAGCCTATCGTTGGCGAAACCGAGCTAAAGTCAAACTGACCTTTAAATTAATTCAGAGAACTCCGCGATAACCTTTTCATATAAGTGCTTTTTAAACGGCACAATGATATCAGGTAGGTGCGCTACTTCGGTCCATTTCCATCGCGAAAACTCCGCATGCTGCGTTGCAATATTAATATCTGTATCGCTTCCGTTAAAACGCATTAAAAACCACCATTGCCGTTGACCGCGCCATTTTCCTTGCCATAATCTGCCAATTAATTCTTCAGGCAAATCATAATAATGTTCCTGCGCGCTCTGCCCGATTATTTCGACAAGCTCAGCCGGTATTCCTGTTTCTTCGGTTAGTTCGCGAAGTGCGGCGGCGCGCGGCTCTTCGCCGTCTTCAATGCCACCCTGCGGCATTTGCCATGCTTCGATACCTAAATTGTCGATGCGTTGGCCCACAAAAATTTTGCCGTCCATATTTGCTAGCATAATACCCGCGCATGGCCGGTACGGTAGCGATTCAAGTGAGCTGTTCATGAATTTAACAAACTGCGCATGTGGCCGACCATTCGCTCCACATCTTTTGCAGAGGACGGAATGCCTTTGCGGATACAAATAAATCCATGAATATTACCCTCGGCCTCATCATAAATAACGCTGACACCTGCCTCTTTCAGTGTCTCTGCGTATGCACGGCCTTGATCGCGAAGTGGATCCAGCCCAGCTGTAAACACCAATGTCGGCGGAGTGCTTGCGTGGCTCCCTAAAATCACGTCGTTTCGCGGATCGCCCGCGACGGGCTGATAATGATCCATAAACCAAGCCATTCCAGCAGACGTAAGCAAAAAACCATCGGCGAAATCCACCATAGACCCTGTGTTCGCTTTACTATCTGTCACAGGATATAGCGGAAATTGCGCCACAACAGGAACTGCGGCTGCTTTCGCATGTAACGCATGCATCGTAGAAATCGTCAAATTTCCGCCAGCGCTATCGCCGCAAAGCACGAGGCCGGTAATACTCAAACCTAGTGCCGCGCCATTGCTTGCTACCCAGCGTGCGGCCGCTTCGCAATCATCGGGTGCCGCCGGAAAGGGATGTTCCGGAGCTAAGCGATAATCGACAGCTATCACCGGAATATCTAAATGCTTGGCAAAATATGTGCAAATCGAATGGTGCGATTCAAGGTCACCAATTACAAATCCGCCGCCATGGAAAAACACCATTACAGGTCCGGCGTCGCGGGCTTCGCGCGCATCGTATAATCGCAGAGCGATATTTGCTGCAGGACCAGGAAAACTAAGATCGCGGATAACTGGCAATTTTTCGGGTTCAGCATCCATCAATGGCGTCATGGCGGTAAATGCTACACGGCCTTCTTCAACCGACCCCTCATGCATCTGTTTTACTTGCATTTGGCCAAGCATCATTAGCATCGCTGCGACATCTGGACGCGCAGTTGGCTGCGCGTCCGATTGGGCGGCGAGCTGCGCTGCGGGTAAGGGGTTAGGCGGTGTTTGCGTACCTGTCATACAATCTCTCCTATTGATTTACCACTAATGATATGGCGTGCAGCGGTATCCGTCCAGCGATACTGTAAACAACGATATAGCGTATTGCACGCCCTTAACAGTTTTTCTAAATTGCGGTGTTGCATGAAACGGCTTAGGTGCCGTGCAAGAGATGTTGCAAACAGGAACGATTTAAGACTATGGCCACTTCATTAAAAGATCACCAAGCAAGTAAGTCTGTACCGAACACGATGGAAACAGTCGTTGTTCGTTTTGCGGGCGATAGCGGCGATGGCATGCAGCTAACAGGCGGACAGTTTACTTTGTCGTCGGCGCTGGCAGGCAATGATTTTGCAACTTTTCCCGATTTTCCGGCTGAAATCCGTGCACCTGTGGGCACGTTGTTCGGCGTGTCCGCGTTCCAGATTAACTTTGGTAGCGAGGCGATTGATACTGCGGGCGATCAGCCTGATGTCTTAGTGGCTATGAACCCAGCGGCATTAAAAACCAACGTCGATGCGTTGCGCGCTGGCGGTTTGATTATTGCAGATAGCGGCGAATTTAACGCACGCAACCTTGCCAAAGCAAAGTACGATAGCAATCCATTAGAAGACGGCAGCCTTGCGCGGTGGCAGCTGCTGGCATTCGATATTAGTGCGCTTACATTGGAAGCGGTCAAACCCTTCGGACTTGGTAACAAAGAGGCGCTTCGTTCTAAAAATATGTGGACGCTGGGGCTATCGCTATGGATGTTTGACCGCGACCGGCAACCTGTTATCGATTGGTTGAATGCCAAGTTTGCCAAAAAGCCAGAGCTTGCAGGGTCCAATATTGCGGCGCTGAATGCGGGCCATGCGTATGGTGAAACCGCCGAGCTTGCAGGCCCATTAAAGCAATATAATGTCGGCGCTGCCTCTGTATCGCCTGGCCTTTATCGTACCGTAACCGGCGCTGAATCGCTTTCGTTTGGGCTGGTGGCAGGTGCGCAGCTTGCTGGGCTTAAGATGTTTTTTGGCGGATATCCGATTACGCCTGCCTCTGCCATACTGCACCATCTATCGCGCCTTAAAGAATACGGCATCACCACGTTTCAGGCCGAGGACGAGATTGCCGCGATATGCTCGGCAATTGGCGCGTCTTATGCCGGACAATTGGGTGTGACGTCATCGTCTGGCCCGGGTATCGCGCTAAAGGGCGAGGCTATGGGCCTTGCGATTATGACCGAGCTGCCGCTTGTTATTGTCAACAGCCAGCGCGGCGGGCCGTCAACTGGGCTTCCGACTAAAACGGAACAATCGGATTTGTATCAAGCGGTATATGGCCGCAATGGTGACGCGCCAATGCCCGTTATTGCCGCGCGTTCGCCAGTTGATTGTTTCGATTGCGCGATTGAGGCAGTACGTATTGCGACCGAGTATATGACGCCTGTTATGCTGCTCACCGATGGTTATATTGCAAATGCTGCGGAGCCATGGAAGGTTCCAGATTTGAATGAATACAAAGAGTTCAAAGCCGAGTTTATGAATGAGGCACAAGAAGGTGGGTTCAAACCTTATGGCCGCGATGCAAAGCTGAAACGGCCTTGGGTTAAGCCCGGCACGCCCAAATTGATGCACCGGATTGGCGGCATCGAAAAAGAAGTGGATACAGGCCACATCAACTATGCGCCCGGCAACCACCAAGCAATGACAGATATTCGTAGCGCCAAGGTGAACGGCGTAGCAGGCAGCATTCCGGATCAAGTGGTTGATTTGGGCAATGCGGGCGCGAAGCTGTGCGTCGTGGGCTGGGGCAGCACATACGGCCCCATCCACCAAGCGGTAAAACGCAGCATAGCTAAGGGCATGGACGTCGCGCACATCCACATCCGCCATATCTGGCCGATGCCAAAGAATATGGGTGATCTGCTGAAAAGTTTTGACCGCGTGATCGTGCCAGAGATGAACACGGGGCAGCTGAAGACAATCTTGCGCGACCAGTTTTTGGTAGATGCAAAGCCCGTGAACAAAGTAAGCGGTCAGCCATTTACGATTGCCGAAATGGAAGCGGCGATTAAGGGAGCTTTGGGGTGAATTACTGCGCTAGCCACTTCAACCGCCGTCATGCTGAACTCGTTTCAGCATCCATCTTGCTACTAAAGCCGAAGGCTGCTGAAGCGAAATGGACCCTGAAACAAGTTCAGGGTGACGCATTTTTGTCTCATCTAAGTTAAGGCACTTCTTATGAAACGAGACATGGACTTAGTGCGGGAACTATTGCTCGAAATTGGTAGCACCAAACATAATAAGTGCAATGCTGGCTTCAAAGTAAACAAGGTAATTCTAAAATGAACGACATGACCCCCATCAAAACCACACCCAAAGATTGGGAAACGGATCAAGAGGTTCGTTGGTGCCCCGGTTGTGGGGACTATGCGATCCTTAAGGCGATGCACCGCGTGATGCCCGAAATTGGCGGGACACCCGAAAATACTGTGTTTATCAGCGGTATTGGGTGCTCATCGCGCTTTCCCTATTATATGGAGACATACGGTTTTCATACTATTCATGGCCGTGCGCCTGCGGTGGCGACGGGGGTAAAGCTTGCCAATCCTGATCTGGATGTGTGGATTATCACAGGCGACGGCGACGCGCTGTCGATTGGCGGCAACCATACGATGCATTTATTGCGCCGTAATTTGAATTGCCAAATAATGTTATTTAACAATGAAATATACGGTTTAACGAAGGGTCAGTATTCGCCAACGTCGCGGATAGGCACCAATAGTCCGTCGACGCCTTATGGTTCGGTTGATCGCCCGGCAACGCCGTGCGCATTTGCGCTCGGTTCAGGCGCACGGTTTGTGGCGCGCGGGTTTGATATATCGAAAAAGCTTACTGACGTGCTGAAGGCAGCGCATAAACATAAAGGCGCAGCTTTTATTGAAATATTTCAGAACTGTATTGTATATAATAAAGACGTATTCGAGGAGTTTGCTACTCCAAAGGGCGCAGAGGACAGGCAATTATGGCTAGAGAACGGGCAGCCTATGCTGTTCGGTTCAGAGAAAACAAATAGCGTACGGGGCATTGCGCTTGAT
>JAYWFI010000234.1:0-1817 GCA_043778865.1 Sphingomonadales bacterium | reverse complement strand
GGCTTTTTATGGGTAGCATCTTTTGCGCCACCTGCACTTTTGTGCACTATGGTATATTTTGACGGTGTTGATTTTGCACAGCCAATGCCGCCAACCGTTACCTATTTTGAAAGCTGGCCAGCAAACCGCTCGATCGAAGAATCCATGGCAGCAATCACTAAGCGCCAAGCGGAAAAAGATGCCTTTTTAGAAAAGCAGCGGCAGGGATACAAGTCCCTTGGGCGCGCCATGGGTATGGATGTCGAACAGATAGAGAAAGAAGCCGCGCAAATTAAATTGGATGCGAACAAAGCCGCTAAGCAAGCTGGCGAAAAAGCCGATGTTGATGCCAAGAGCGCAAGTTCCAAAAATGAGGCAAATCTCAAATCTAGCGCAAGCGCTGATAAGTCTATGTCCAAAAAATCTGCAGGAGCAGCGAGATAGCATATCTGGCCAATGATAAACGATATATGGCGGCAGCAATCGGTTTGTCACAACGTGGCGCGGGCCGCACGGGTCTTAACCCAAATGTTGGTTGCATCATCGTAAAGCATGGCCACATTATTGGCCGCGGGTGGACACAGCCGGGCGGACGGCCGCATGCAGAGGCAATGGCATTGGCACAGGCAGGCGATGCAGCCGCTGGAGCCACTGTTTATGTTTCGCTGGAGCCTTGCGCGCACGAAAGCTATCGCGGCGCAGCATGCACTGATTTGCTTATAGCGGCTCGGCCCGCGCGCATTGTTGCCGCGATCACTGATCCTGATCCGCGTACATCGGGCAAGGGCTTTGCTAAGCTATCCGCCGCAGGCATTGATATTGTTACAGGCATATTGCCAGATCAGGCCAAGCAAGCATTACAAGGTTTCCTAAGCCGCATTGTTAAAAAACGTCCTTTCGTTACACTTAAGCTTGCCACCTCGTTGGACGGGGCAATTGCGATGGCCGATGGAACGAGCCGCTGGATCACGGGAGATGCCGCGCGCGCGCATGCGCATATCGAACGCGCGCGTTGTGACGCAATATTAGTGGGCGCAGGAACGGTGCGGGCCGATAATCCGGCACTTGATGTCCGCCTGCCCGGCCTTGAAGAACGCAGCCCGCGCCGTATCATGCTGAGCCGGAATAATGCACCATCCAATTGTCCAAAGGGATGGGAGCTTATTCATGCGCCCGCCGATATTGCGGGGTTGGAATGCAACAACCTATTAATCGAAGGTGGGGCGCATACGGCGTCCTCGTTCATACGCGCGGGGCTTGTAGACCGCTTGATCTTATACCGTGCGCCAATATTCATTGGTGGCGGCAAACTCTGCCTTGCAGACATTGGATTAACGGACTTATCAAGCGCACATGGCAAGTGGCAGTTGCAAGACTGGCGCGCGCTTGGCATGGACAGCATGGAAATTTATAAACGTACCTCTGACCACGGATAGACCCAAATGTTTACAGGAATTATTACCGATATTGGCACTGTCGAAAGCACCGAACAACGCGGTGACATGCACATAGTTATCGCAAGCAACTATGACATGACAACCGTCGCAATTGGCGCGTCAATTGCGTGTTCAGGCGTATGCTTGACGGTCACGGACAAGAGCAATCGCGATGGCGGTTCGAACTGGTTTGCTGTAGATATCTCGAAAGAAAGCATCACAAGGTCCGCCGCCTGTATGTGGCAAACAGGCGCAAAGCTAAATCTTGAACGCGCGCTTAAAGTGGGTGACGAGCTTGGAGGACATATCGTAACTGGCCATGTTGACGGCGTAGGTAAAGTCGAAAGCTACACACCCATCGGTGGCAGCTGGACCGCTAAAATCATAGCGCCCAAAACGCTT
>JAYWFI010000233.1:0-5319 GCA_043778865.1 Sphingomonadales bacterium | reverse complement strand
TTATTGTGCCAGTTACAGCAGGGCGATCATGTTGTCGCGGCGCGCGCGGCGTTTGGATCATGCCGCTGGCTTACCGATAATTTGCTACCCAAATGGGGGATCACCACAACTATAATCGACAGCCGAAATAATGATGAATGGGAAGCGGCAATACGGCCCAATACCAAGGTTTTCTTTTTCGAAACACCGGCCAATCCAACGATGGATATTGTCGATATGGAATATGTCTGCGGCCTTGCCAAAGCGCATGGTATTACCACAGTTGTCGACAATGCCTTTGCCACGAATGTCCTTCAGCGGCCGATGGATTTTGGTGCAGATGTGGTGGCGTATAGCGCAACTAAGATGATGGATGGGCAGGGCCGCGTGATGGCAGGGGCAGTCTGCGGATCGCATGATTTCTTCAATGAAAAGCTATTGCCGTTTCAACGTAATACGGGTCCTAATCTTGCTCCATTTAATGCGTGGGTCGTGCTGAAAGGCTTAGAAACGCTTGAGCTGCGAGCGATGCGGCAATCGCAAAATGCGGTATTAGTGGGCAAATTCCTTGAGGACCGAGTGCCGATCATGCTGCATCCTGGTCTACCGTCGCACCCTGCGCATAATTTGGCGATGAAACAGATGAAGGCGTGCGGGCCGATATTCTCTTTTGTGCTTGAGGGCGGACGGCCAAAGGCACACGGATTGCTGAATGCGCTTGAACTGATTGATATATCAAATAACCTCGGTGATAGTCGTAGTCTTATGACACATCCGGCATCCACTACGCATCACGGTATGGGCGCAGAGGCCCGCGATGCAATGGGCATAAGTGAAGGGATGATCCGCATCAATATTGGCCTCGAAGACCCGCAAGACTTGATCGAGGATCTAGACCGGGCATTAATGGCGGTTGGCCTGTGATCCTAGATGCATTCTTTCGTGCAACAGCGGCGACCGATGGGATTACTATTCGCGCTGCTCCAAATTTTCTAGAAGGTCAGTCTCAGGTAAATGCTGGACGCTGGTTTTGGTCATATCATATTCGTATCGAAAATAACGCCGATGAACCTGTACAGTTGTTAACGCGTCACTGGAAAATAACCGATGGTGCAGGCGCTATAAGCTATGTTGATGGTGACGGCGTGGTGGGCGAACAGCCCGTTATCAATCCAGGCGAGGCGCACGATTATGTATCGGGTTGCCCTTTGCCCACATCGAGCGGCAGCATGGAGGGACATTTCCGTTTCATTCGCGCAAACGGCAGCACTTTTTTGGCCGAGATACCGCTGTTTGAGTTGTTCGCCCCGGCAACCGCGCGGTAGCTTCAAACCGTGAAGCGCACTCATCTTCCTCTCAATGGCCTTCGCGTTTTGGATGCAGCCGCGCGGCATTTAAGTTTCACTAAAGCAGCCGATGAACTTGCGGTAACCCCTGCCGCAGTGGGCCAGCAAATTCGCGCTTTAGAAGATATGCTTGGCGTTGTATTATTTCGCCGTGCGCCCAAGGGTCTTGAGCTTACGGATGAGGGTGCTGCTGGGCTGGACGCTTTGCGCGGAGGGTTTCTGCAATTCGAAGACGCGGTGCGCGCGATGCAGGCGGGGCAATCATCCCACTCACTTACTATTGCAGCGCCAAGGGATTTTACTGCCAAGTGGCTGGCACAGCGGCTTGCTGATTTTGGCAAGGATAATCCACAGACTCGGTTTAATCTTGTTCCTGCCGATTACGATATCGATTTTACAGAAGCTAACTTAGATTTGGCAATCCGGTTGGCCAGTAGCCCCGGCGAGCATGAAGGTGTGCGCATTGATGCTGGCGCATTTGTTACTGTGGCAGCCCCCAGTGGCGGCGCAGATACGCTTATTGGATGGCCCGGTTCCCCTGTATTGGACGGGGCACCACCATTGCGCTTGGGCGATGCGGGACTTGCGATTGATGCCGCTGCGATTGGACTGGGCCAAGCATGCGTTCCTGTGTTGTTGGCGCAAAACGATATAGGTGCAGGACGTGTGCGCGTGATAGATAATGCCAACGAAAGCGACCTTGCTTATTGGATTATCGCGCCCTTGCCGCAATGGCGCCAAAAGAAAGTCAAGGCGCTCGTCGATGCGTTGATGACCAATAGATAATTGCCAGCTATTTTATTGCCTCTACCAATCTGGTCATAAGACTTACAAACTTTGCTTCATCTACAGTGCTGGTTGTGTTATTCCAGCTACTACTCACGGAATACCATTGGCCAGATTTTGATTGCAACAGCAAGCTCATAGACATTACCCCGGGCTCTGATCCGCCTTTGTAGCCGGCATAGTTCCAATTGCTGGCTTCTTGGCCGATACCGGGATTTACGGCTAGGATTTGCAGCATCTGTTCGTTACGGGCCCTGCGGATATGGTCGAGTAACTTTGATATATCATAAGGCGAGGCAAACCATTCCAAGCTGTCAATATATGCTGGGCCTTTGGCAAATGTGCGGTCATCGACATTGTCAAAACCAAGGCGGCCTCTCTCTTGTTCGATAATCACCCGCTGCTGTGCTTCGGTAGATTTCAGGTAACGATCACGAAGTTCAGCATTGGCGGGGCTTTTCAGAGCAAATGCCTCAACCGTAGACAAAAATGGCAGCATTTTATCTGGCGCGCTGTGACCGATAAGCGCAAGCTTACGCTCCACATTTGCTCGGCCCAGCGTATATAATAATGTGTCTGCGGCGCTATTATCGCTGACTGATATCATCTGCAGCGCCAGCGTTTGCAGCGTTGCAGGACTATCCTTGGGCCATTTACCTGTCGCAGTAGAGGAAAAAGACCGCTGCGATAGCGGCACGACATCACTCCATTTGCGCTGGCCTGCGTTAATCTGCGCCGCCAATTCTGCTAGTATATACAGCTTAAAGGTTGATCCAATTGCAAACTGTTCACCTGCATTATGTGCCGCGACCAATTCATTGCGTCCATTGTCATTCAATTTTTCAACCACATATCCAGCGCGGCCGGGCAGAGCAGTAAATTCAGCTGAAATTTTCTCAAAGCCGTCGCCGCTGACGATAGTTTTTACCAGCCGTAATCCGTCAACTTTATTGGGGCTGGCTTCACTTATATGCAGATCTATAACTCCAATCGCGCGCTCAAACTGAACAAAGACCAATGCGCTGGTGGGTGATTTTTTTTCGGTAGATACAATATTAAGCGCTTTGCCCTGCTGCGCCGCAATACTTGCGGTGAACCTTGCAAACTCTGCCGGCGGAACTGCAACCAAAAAGCTATCTTCAACATAAGTATCGAGCTTTGTCGTACCATTGAATACCGAGATAAATTGCGCCGCGCGCCGCTCAATTGGCATGTCTACAGGCGGTAACATTGGCGCTAATAATACAGGGGGTAATACGGCCTGTGGCCCCCTATTCAACGTAGAACATGCCGCAAGCATTACAGTTAGCAGAGCAAGCCAGATCATCTTCATGTGCTACGTCCTTTAGGGCTTAGTTTTAATATTTGGACTGCGCTCAACTCTCTAAAAACAGTGAGAATATACTTAGACCTAGTATAGCAAAAGAGATTGCTGCGGCAATATAGCCATAGGTCATGTTTAACCCGCCGGCCATTTTAATAGCAGCAGTTTGTTCGGCAACATTAGATACAGTTTCTTTGATTTTGGATATTTTTCCTACAGCGGTTTGTACATAAAATCCCTTTGCCATTATCGGCACCAAAAACATCATATACCCAAAATTTACATGTTCAAAGAATGCAGCGATTACGGATATGAGTATGATTGCACCCACCATCATGGCCACAAACACCCATTGCCTGCGTGCCGCTGCCCACGGTATGCCTAATAATGGAATTAACGCGGGCCAATGCCATGAAAATGAAAATCCGGCATAGCCTTGTTTGATGATATCGGCATTATTCTTTTCCCATGTCGGTTTATAGACGTCTGCACCCGGACCAATAAAAGCGGCAATGTCTTCCCAGCTAACGCTCGCCCATATTTTTCTCATTTTTGCGATGCGGTCTTGTCTTGCGCTCATGGCGTGCAGCGTCCTTATGTTAAGCGTCGATAGCCTCTTCATCCAACATTGCGGCATTATCTTGGATAAAATTAAACCGGTGCTCTGGATTTTTGCCCATTAATCTGTCGACCAGATCATTAACACTCGCACGCTCTTCATATTCGCGGGGCAGAGTGATGCGGATTAGTGATCGTGATGCAGGGTCCATTGTCGTTTCACGCAGTTGCCCTGGGTTCATTTCGCCAAGCCCTTTGAACCGGCCCACATCAACGGACTTACCCTTGAATATCGTTGCCTCCAATTCGGCGCGGTGGGCGTCATCTTGGGCATATACGCTTTTTGCGCCAACAGTTAGGCGGTATAGCGGCGGGCGAGCGAGATACAGATGCCCCTCCTTGACGATATCGGGCATCTCTTGAAAAAAGAATGTCATAAGCAGCGTTGCGATATGCGCGCCATCAACATCAGCGTCCGTCATGATGATCACGCGGTCATAACGTAGCGCCTCTGGATTACACTCCTTGCCGCTGCCGCAACCAAGCGCGAGTAGCAGATCAGCAATTTCGCTGTTGGCGCGGATTTTATCGCGTGTGGCAGAAGCAACATTTAGGATCTTACCTCGGATCGGCAGTATCGCCTGTGTTTTTCGGTCGCGCGCTTGCTTTGCACTGCCGCCCGCACTGTCGCCTTCAACAATAAACAGCTCGGTATTACCCGCATTGCTCGTACAATCGGTCAGCTTGCCAGGCAGCCTCAGCTTGCGGGCAGACGTTGCAGTTTTGCGCTTCACTTCGCGCTCTGCTTTGCGGCGCAGGCGGTCTTCGACCTTTTCCAAGATAAAGCCCATTAAGGCTTTGCCGCGTTCCATGTTGCCGGACAGAAAGTGGTCAAAATGGTCCCGCACTGCGTTTTCAACAAGGCGTGCGGCCTCAGGCGACGTCAGCCGGTCTTTGGTCTGGCTTTGAAATTGCGGTTCGCGGATAAATACTGACAGCATCAGTTCCGCTTCGTTAAAGATATCTTCGGCAGATATCTGCGAAGCCTTTTTATTACCAACTAGCTCGCCAAAAGCCCGCAGCCCCTTTGTCAAAGCAGCGCGAACACCAGCCTCATGTGTGCCGCCATCGGGGGTTGGAATAGTGTTGCAGTACCAACTGTAACTGCCATCGGAATATAGCGGCCATGATATTGCCCATTCAACGCGGCCTTGGATTTGGCCACTTTCATTAGCAGGAAAATCCTGAGTTCCTGAAAAGAAATCACTGGTGGCGCACGCGCGGCTGCCAAGTTGTTCACGTAGGTGATCGGACAATCCGCCGGGA
>JAYWFI010000232.1:0-3798 GCA_043778865.1 Sphingomonadales bacterium | reverse complement strand
CTTTGTCCCTCCGGTGCACATGTATCGTCAGTTACATCAAGCGTATGAAACATCCCGGTTCGGTGCATTTTGGCGCATGTGTATTTTGATATTCTTCGCGGTCACCGCGCTTTGCTTATTCGGATTATTTATAGTCGCCCTCGGCATTGCCGGGTAACAGATGCAAGTGGATCGTGCCATTACCCAGCACCTGTTGAACAATCGCCGCCATCTGTGCCTGCCTTTGTGAAACCTGCGCGCAGTTAAAGAACGTATTGGCGATAACGCCGGTGATTTGCGGGCTCCGCAGCACATGGCTTTGCCCAAGCAGCATAACCCCGCGGCCAACGCCGCCGCTTTCATCGCGATATATGGGCATCTGGCGTGCGCTCCTCTCTTATTATTTTGGCCTTTATTATTTCAGCCCTTTTTATTTCAGCAGGGAAATCGCCGGATAAGTATTTCCCGCCATGCTTGCCGGGTCGTCATTATTTTACGGCGTTCAGCAGGTATGCGGGCAAATTCGGCAAGCATCTGATCCGATGAAAATTTACCTTTGGGCGGCGGGCAATATAATGGTTTGCCAGCCACCTTTGCTTTTTCATTCTCGGCTTTTGTTGCTTTTGATGCCGTTTCCACCTCTGCCATTATGGGTCTCAAATCGCTGGAAAGCATCGCCGCCATACCCTTTTTGTTGAGTGCGGCTGCTTTGATATAAAAAGTATTGGCATCCATGGCATAGCAAGTGGCAGGATAGCCGATGAGCAATGCAGCCGTAACAATGTTTAGGAATTTCATAAAAATACTCTCCAAACTACGCATGACTGATGGCGCATAACCTAACTCTTACTTTTTAGTCCCGCCAACATTGCAAAGGGTCCGCTAGCAATTTTTTCTTCTTCTTCGTTTCTTACGCCTGCTGCGCGCAATGCTTTTTCGGCACCTTTGCTGCGCGGGTAAGGATTAAGTGCAAGCCCCATACTTTGCGCAGCAACCTCGCCAATATCAACGCCGCGCCCGTCATGAAACATGGTGTCACATTCTTCGCTAGCCAGATCAACTTCGCTGCCTTCTGTTGGCTCGGGGATGAACAACAAGTCGATTGGCTCATTGATGGCGGCGGGTACATCCGCTGCAGTGGCTGTGCATGTTTGCACAAGCTTTGCGTGCAAGTGCCCATTGGCGGCGATGCCAGCCGCAGTTTTGGCAACCGAAATATCGGCGGTCAATTCATCTATGCGCACCAAATCAAATCGCTTTGCCAATGCCGCACGCTGGATTTCATTGGCAACGATAGTGTGCTGTGATGCACCTGCGCCAATATCATCAAGCCGGACAACGACGCTGAACTCGTTTGCCGTGTTCACGCAAAATCTGCCTGTATCAGTGATGCTTTATCATAGGATGAGAGCGCCTGCATATATGTGCCGATCTGCGCCGTCACATGCGCATGCGCCGCAGCATTTTCTGTGCCGCCTTCATATATGTTACGGTCAACCGCCTGTTTCATTTTCGCTTCGTCCTGCAATGCGCCGCGAAATGCGCCTAACCGTCCTCCAAGTGCGCTCATCACTTTGCCCATATCCTTGGCAACCACAACATCGCCTATGCCTGCCTCACGCATCTGCGCGTCCATATCGTAAACAAACAGTTCTGTCAGATACACTGCGTCTTGGTCTGTATCTGGTAACTCTTCAAGCCGCAGCAACACCAGTGCCAGCGTCGTTGATACCATATCAAACCGGCCGTCGAGCGTATCGGGTACGCCGCCTGCATCATACCAATGTACCTCACGCGCTTTTGCGATTATGCGCAGGTATAATGGCCGCAAATTCTCACGCGGATCAGGAGCATTATTACCGAACAATCGTTGCAGAAAAGACATTACCGTAAGAACTCCTGTTGGCTCATCGCGCGTTCATTTTGCGCTGCTTATAAATCATGCGTATTGATATTGGCGATTAAAGGTTGCATTGGCAGCAGTAGCACTAATTTGCCAAGCACGTTAATGCGCTTATAGTTAGTTTTTGCCGGAGACCAATATGCCATCGACAGTTCATGTGAACATTCGCAACCGCTTTATTGCATTAACGGCTGTTGCCGCATTGGTGATTGGCGCATCTGGATGTACGCAGCTTCGTACACATCAGGGGTATATTGGCGATGCAGCACTAACAGACGCCGTAAAAGCCGGAGTGGATAATAAGCAATCTGTCGAGGCATCATTGGGGCGGCCCACGTTTACTGGGCAATTTGAAAGCAACGATTGGTATTATTTCGCGCGGGATTCGCGGCAGCTCGCGTTCTCAGACCCAAAGGCACAAAGCCAATCGGTTATTCATATTCAATTTGATCCGGCTGGTAATGTTACCGCTGTCAATAAAACAGGGATTGAAAAAATCGCACGCATCAATCCAGACGGTGACAAAACGCCTACTCTTGGCCGTAACCGCAGCTTTTTTGAAGATCTGTTCGGCGGCATCGGCACTGTCGGCGCGCCGGGTGCAGGCGGCAGCGCGGGCGGTTCGGGGCAGTAATTTACCTTATGTCCTAATGTTTTATGTCGCAACCCCCGCGGCGGCAAGCACAGCCAGGGTAACCAGCTCAGATGACGTAGATGCCATTGTGGCGATCTGCACCTGATGCTCAATACCCAGCAACATTGGTCCGATAATTTGATCTCCGCCAAGCTCGCGTAGTAATTTCGCGCTCAAATTAGCGGACTGCAGCCCCGGCATTATTAGGATATTTGCAGGCCCGGACAAACGGCAAAACGGATAACGTGCCATCAATGCAGAGTTCAGGGCAACATCCGGCGGCATGTCACCTTCATATTCAAATTTTGGCTTGCGTTCATCCAGTATGGCAACGGCGCCGCGGATATTATCCAGCCACGATCCTTGCGGGTTGCCAAAGGTCGAGAAAGACAGAAACGCAACGCGTGGTTCGTGCCCCATCCGCCGGGCAACCTGCGCCGTGCGCTCAGCAATATGGGCCAGCTCTTCTGCTGTCGGCCGCTCATTGACCGTTGTATCAGCGATAAATACAGTATGCGTTTTGCCAACCATTAAGTGAATGCCAAACGGCGTCTGGTCTTTTTTGGGATCGAGCACGCGGCGTAGTTCGCGCATCGTTTGCGCAAACGGCCGCGTTGTGCCGGTAATCATCGCGTCGGCTTGACCCATGGCGAGCAAACACGCGCCAAAAATATTGCGATCGCGGTTGACCATACGCTGCACATCGCGCCGCATATACCCGCGGCGTTGCAAACGGGTGTACAGCCGCTCGACCATTTTTTCGACCAGCGGGCTCGATACGCTGTTGTGGATTTCAAAGCTCTCGGGATCAACGCCCATTTCATGCAGCTTAGCCTTCACGGGCGCATCGCGTCCAACAAGCACAGGGATGCCGTACCCATCTTGTTTGAACTGAATGGCGGCGCGCAGCACAACGTCTTCTTCGGCTTCGGCAAATATCACGCGTTTTGGCTTGGCCCGTGCCGCCTCATAAACCTGCGTAAGAACGGATGTCGTGGGGTTTTGCCGCGCACGCAGCGCCGCACGGTATTCATTCATATCGTCAATCGGCTTGCGCGCTACACCCGAATCCATCGCTGCCTTTGCCACGGCAGATGCCACAATCTCCATCAAGCGAGGATCAAACGGCGAAGGAATAATATACTCTCGCCCAAATTTGTGGGTAACCCCGCCATACGCCGCTGCTACTTCATCCGGCACCGTTTCGCGCGCAAGCTGCGCAATCGCATTGGCCGCGGCGATCTTCATCTCTTCGTTGATACCTGTTGCCCGCACATCCAAT
>JAYWFI010000231.1:0-2252 GCA_043778865.1 Sphingomonadales bacterium | reverse complement strand
GTCAGCGACCCTTCTTCTAATATCACACCGCGCAGCCGCCGTTTGTCATATTCCAACAGTTCTGCAGGCCCCAGATTGCGAGCGATAAGGATCGAGTCCTGCTTGAGACCTAATTGCGCCGCTGTGCTCATTTGCCCCGACACAATTCGCAGCAACCGGTTGGCCAAATCCTCAAGATCGTGCATCCGGTCGGCCAGTAACGGATCATCGATCTGCCGCATGCGCATCCGTGTGCGCTGCTGCACACGTTCGATCGCTGCCTCTGCGGTCAAACCGCTATCGATTGCTTCGTTGATGCGCCGCGACCATCCTTCGTCATAAGCAAACATTTTATAAGTTTGCAGAACCTCTGCATGTTCGCCGCCATTGGCAAAATCTGCTTGGCTGGCCATGCGGTCAATCTGATCGCGCATTTTATCGAATGCGGAATATACACGGTGCCGTTCCGCCTCAATGTCTTCGGCAACGGTGTGCTCAATGCGGATATTGGGCTGATGAAATATCGCTGTGCCCGCTGCCATTCCTTTGGCCAGCGGTAATCCGTTCAGGATAATCGTGCCTTGGCTAAATTCATATTGCGCCGTGTTATCGACCAGATCAGCATTGGCAATCAATTCAGACAGCACCATGGCAACCGTCTGCAATGCCTCAATTTCCACCTCTTCGTATTTGCGTTGTTCGGCATGTTGCACGCACAATACGCCGACGGCACGTTCAGCGCGCACGATGGGTACTCCTGCAAAGCTGTGAAATCGCTCTTCGCCGGTCTCGGGCATATAACGGAAATTTGGGTGCGCCGCCGCTTCATCAAGGTTTAGCGTTTCAACATTCTCGGCGATTGTGCCCACCAATCCCTCGCCAAGGCCAAGCCGCGTAACATGTACAGCCGCCTCATTAAGGCCCAATGTTGCAAACAGCTCAAGCTGCCCTTCGCGCAGCAAGTATACCGAACATACCTCGCTGCTGAGCGCTCCACCGATAATTTTAACAACCTGATTAAGTTTACCTTGCGCATTATTTTTAGCAGCCATAATTTCATGCAGGCCGGTTAATATATTACGTGCAGATTGTGTCGCGCTTATCATTTGATCTGCTTAACAGAACGGTATGATAAGCGCGAGGGCATATCGCCTTAACTCAGGAACTTATATTCAACGATACTATGGTAAAGACGTGGGGTAACGGTCCAATTAAGTGGCCGCAATATCCCGAGCCATAACGTCTTTTAACTGGAGTTTTTGCTTTTTTAGATTGAGGATCAGTCTACTGTCGGGAAGCGGCCTGTTTTCTTCGCGATCAAGCTGTGCTTCTAATTCTTGATGCTTGATACGTAGTGCGGACATGTGACTATTATTCACCTCATTCTCCTTTTTTGAGACTCAATGTCTGGTCAAAGTACATCATGAAATAATAACTGTGTCTTCCTTTATTTGGGCAATATGGTTTCAGCCGATGTTTTTAGGCGATGACTTGCCAGTGGAAACAAGGCTATGGAATTATGCAGCGCTATTATGAAATGAACAATATCCAATGAACGACGAAGGCTATGTGCACCAACTTCAAATGCTTAAGATTGAGCACCGCGATCTCGACGATGCTGTCGACGCATTGCGGTTACGCGGCGCTGTTGATCAATTACAAATTGCTAGACTAAAAAAGAAAAAGTTAATCTTAAAAGATCAAATCCGCCGATTGGAAGATCAGCTGATTCCAGACATAATCGCATAAATAAGGATTTTCGATTTACCGGTAAGCAAGTAGGCAGTGCTGATATCTGTTCCTTATTATTACAACCAAAAATTTTCGGTAAAATAGGGTAAACGCGCTAACGCTATCGTAAAGAATATGCCATATGAGTTGCATGAATAATCCGTATTACGAACTTACCTCAAAATTGCTCGACGCGTTATACACAGAGGCAATGGTGCTAGCCGACGAGGCACGCTCCTACTTTGATCGTGATACCATGAGCGGAATGGTATCGCCGCTAATCTCGGTTTCGTTTTCGTGTGAGTCCTTAAAAGTAACGACACGACTGATGCACTCTATTGCATGGTTACTAAACCAAAAAGCACTGCGTGCAGGCGAACTGAGCGAATATGATGCAAGCTCCAACTCTCGCGATCTGGGATATGCACCGGCTAGCGATGACGTAATGGCTTTGCATTTTCCAGAGGACGCGCAAAATATTATCCGTGCCAGCGAAGATCTTTATTACCGCCTAGAACGGATTAATAACGGCATAAGACGTC
>JAYWFI010000230.1:0-2244 GCA_043778865.1 Sphingomonadales bacterium | reverse complement strand
GAGTAAAGTCATTTCAGAAAATACGGCCCCGTTTGTAAAGGGCGGGAGCAAGCACATGGCCAAATTCAGCGGCGCTGGCACAGCAAAGCCGGGTCTGGCTGAGTCAGATACTCCCGGCAAGCGGGGGTTCACGCCTGCCAAAGGTGGCAAGGGGCACATGGTTGGGTTTATGGGGTCTGGCACGGTCAAGCCCGGCGTGTCTGAAGCTGCCAGCCATGCACCACGCGGGCCAGCCTCTGGCGGCGGCAAACGGGGCAAATAAACAGAGCAAATAAACATTACTTTTAGAGTAACCCCAAACAGGGAGTATGCAATATGAAAAGCACAAAGTACCCCGGTATGCTGCTCAACAAGGGGGCGGCAACCGAAGTGCTGCCAAACCGGCATGCCATGAATACCCTCACGGGTGGTGATCCGCTTCGAAGGACCATCAATGACTACAGCAAAAAGTCGCCTGTTGACTTGACTGGCGTGGGTGCCAATGCCAATGCAGGGTCGTACCCGCTTAACCTGTACAACGAGGTGACCTGAAAAAATTACAGGGGGAGTTACCATATGCGGAAAGTAAGAGACGAGATATATACAACAGCCGATGCCCTGTCGCGTGAAAGCCCGGAGGCATGGCTTCGCTTTGTTGCCGAGTTAAGGCTCTATGCGGGAAGTGTTGCCATGGGCATACTTGAGGCCACACCGCAGGAACTGCCGTGCGCCCAAGGACGTGGCCAAGAGGCACATAACATACTTGCCATGTTTGAGACTTGCAGACAGCGAAGTGAAGTTGCCAAGCAGCATAATGGTCCAGTAACACCTTCTCCCCTGCCGAACCATTCCGCAGGCATGAAGCAAAAGGAAAGTTAGGGCTATGAAAAAGTTATATGCCGCAATCTTTGCCGCGCTGTTTACTGCATATACAGGGCTGGCATATGCGCAGGTTTACCCGTCTCCGATACTGCGTTTTCCAAAATTCAAAGATTGCCTTGGACTGGTATCAGGTAATGACACGTCCCCAATAACGTGTGGTGACAGTATAGTCAGTGCCGCACAATACGCCACCCCGCAGCTTGCGGCTGACGCTGCCCATGGTAAAATATTTCATGTTCCCCCCGGCTCAACAATAACAGTATCTGTACCGGGTCAGGAGGCCAGCATACAGGCCGCACTGCTGGCCATTGCCCGATGGGTTATCCCGCAGGGCACCATAACGGCAGGCACTCCGCCGCTCGGGTCACTGGTTGTAATTTCCGTTGCACCGGGCACATATAATATTGCAAACACAATCACTGTTGCGCATCCTGACGGGATGCGTATTGCCATCCGGTCGTCAACCCCGACTGTAACTTATGCTGTTGGAGGCAGTGGTACAGTAAACATAATCACGGCAACTTCAGGTGACTACCGTATTTCCTTTACTTTGGCGAGTGTGACTGGTCTTGCTGTAAATGACTATCTGAAAGTTATGTGCTTTATGACCTCTTGCGGCACTGGGGACTGGCAGGCCATACTTGGTTATCACAAGATCACTGATATTACCGGGAACGTGGTGACATTGCGGATAAAGAACCGCATGGCCGTAAGCCAGCTTACGGCCATGACTCTTAATATTGCAGGCAATACTTTGCTCATAGACAAGAA
Source organism: Sphingomonadales bacterium (assembly GCA_043778865.1). Lineage (GTDB taxonomy): Bacteria > Pseudomonadota > Alphaproteobacteria > Sphingomonadales > Sphingomonadaceae > Sphingorhabdus_B. The sequence goes on along the minus strand of JAYWFI010000230.1, from coordinate 612 downwards.
ACTGGTGCAGCTAAAAGCTGTGTCGCCAGTGTTTGTGGGTACTGTATGGCCAATGCTGGAAATATCGGCTGGTTTTAATCTTGGAGCTATTGGCGGAATAGGTCTTATAGGCGATGATGTAACGGCCAATACAACTGGTATTCAGGCACTATATGGTTCTCATTTTGAGACAGATACGGGTAGCGGCATACACGGCGGCATAGGTGTTGCCGACTTTACGCAACATGGTGTTTTTGTATATAACAATGCGCAGGCATTGATTGATGGTGCAGCCGTCTCTGGTTCTGGCCAGCATGGCTTTTATGCCATTCAGGGAGGCGATATTCAGGCGGTGCGGTCTACCGCAACAGGAAATACATCTTACGGCTTTGCGGCCAATGATTTTGGCTCCGTTATTTGCGGGTCATGCCGTGCATCTGGCAATGCCGTAAATTATTGGTCAGGAAGCAGAGGAATTATTGTTGCAGATTTTTCTACGTCTTACGGAACCAATACCGGGGGAGTGGAGTATTGGGCAACTGGCGGAACAATACGTGCCACCAGTGCAACCGCTGGAAAAGGCCAAAGTTGTTTCCTTGCCGATAATAATGGTAAAATAGATGTAACAAGTGT
>JAYWFI010000229.1:0-1712 GCA_043778865.1 Sphingomonadales bacterium | reverse complement strand
GCCCAGATTGCGGCCATTGCGGAACCGGACATTCAGCATCGATGTATCGACAATAATCCCGGCGTTCATTCGGTGCTGCGTTATGAATTTGGGATGGGCAATGCGCCATGTACCTGTATCATCACGGACCAATTTCTTGAATCTATCATATGCTTTCAGCGCGTATCCACCCGTCGATATAAATTCCAGTACGCGGCCAAATGCATCTCCATCAATGCCGCTGTAAGGCAATGCGGACCGAACCTCGTCCAGCATCCGTGCCTCATCAAACGGTGCGGCACATGCGCAGGCCATGATATGCTGCGCCAAGACATCCAAGCTGCCGCTGCGAAAATCTTCGCCGTCGCGTACGCCTTCGGTAACCGCATCAAATGCCGCCTGCGCTTCTAGGAATTCAAAGCGGCTGCCAGGCACCAATATCGCTTTGGAGGGCTCATCCATGCGGTGATTGGACCGGCCAATACGTTGCAGCAACCGAGACGATCCCTTGGGCGCGCCCATCTGGATCACGCAATCCACATCGCCCCAATCCACGCCAAGGTCGAGTGATGACGTGCATACCAGCGCCTTCAAATCGCCCCGCGCCATCGCGCTTTCCACCTTGCGCCGTGCCTCTACGGACAGGCTGCCGTGGTGCACACCGATGGGCAAGTTAGCTTCGTTTAGTTCCCACAGTTTCTGAAATATAAACTCTGCCAAAAAGCGCGTGTTACAGAATATCAAAGTCGTTGTATTACGCCCGATTTCCTCCAATATCTGCGGCAGGGCATACAATCCGCTATGCCCTGCCCACGGTACGCGGCCTTCAGGTAGCATGATCTGCAAATTGGGCGGCGCGGCGGCTTCGCCTTCGACCAGCTGCACCGTGTCGATATCGCCGTAGGGCGCAAGCCATGCGCGGTACGCATCTGGATCCGCCACCGTCGCCGACAATGCCACCCGCTGCATATCAGGCGCAATTGTTTGCAACCGCGCCATGCTTAGCGACAGCAAATCACCGCGTTTTCCATTGGCAAACGCATGAACCTCATCGATGATAACACGGCGCAAACCCGCAAACATCAGCAAGCTGTCTTCATGACTGAGCAATAACGACAGCGACTCTGGCGTAGTTAGCAAGATATGCGGCGGGCGGGCGCGTTGCCGTGCCTTACGGTCGGACGGCGTGTCGCCTGTGCGCGCCTCAACACGGATCGGCAGGCCCATGTCCTCAATTGGAGTTAGCAAATTGCGTTGCACATCGACGGCAAGTGCTTTGAGCGGAGAGATATAGATCGTGTGGAGCGTATCATATTGAGCAGGTGTGCGCCCCGGCGTAGGCCGGGGTCCAATTGCACCAGCGCCGGAATGGACCCCGGCCTGCGCCGGGGCACGCTGCATTCTTGCTGGCTCAATTAACTCGGCCAATGTTGGCAAAAACCCCGCAAGCGTTTTACCCGCTCCGGTTGCCGCGACCAACAACGCATGCTGCCCCGCACCCGCCGCGTCGCACATCTCCAACTGATGCCGCCGAACGCTCCACCCGCGCGATGCGAACCAGTCTGCTATAATCGGGGGAAGCGGGGTATTCACACCTCTGCTATAAAGCGAATTATCTCCGCTGCAATGCAGGCGTTTTACATCTTCTTTGCAAACCAGATCACATGGCGCGGGCCTTTGCCATTTGCGCGCGCACGTACCGCAACTTCGTCCACGGCAAGCCCGGCTTTCTC
>JAYWFI010000228.1:0-4930 GCA_043778865.1 Sphingomonadales bacterium | reverse complement strand
GACGTGAAATACCATCTAGGCGCCAGCACCGACCGCGAATTTGACGGTATTACAGTGCACATGAGCCTGGCTCCCAACCCATCACATTTGGAAGCGGTCAATCCTGTTGTGCTCGGAAAAGTCCGCGCAATTCAAAGCGCGCGTGATGATCTGGACCATCATGACCAGGTATTGCCCGTATTGCTACACGGTGATGCGGCTTTTGCAGGCCAAGGTATTGTGTGGGAATGCCTCGGTTTTTCAGGCGTTAAGGGATATAATACGGGCGGCTGCATCCACTTTATTGTCAACAACCAAGTTGGCTTCACGACGTCACCGCAATTTGCCCGCAGCTCGCCTTATCCATCGGATGTGGCCAAAGGCGTGCAAGCGCCGATATTCCACGTCAACGGTGATGACCCCGAAGCGGTTACCTTTGCCTGCAAAATGGCGATAGAATTCCGCCAGAAATTCCACCGCGATATTGTGATCGACATGTGGTGCTACCGCCGGTTTGGCCATAACGAAGGTGACGAACCAAGCTTCACGCAGCCATTAATGTATAAAGTCATCAAAACACATCCCGGCGTTGGCACTCTTTATGCGCAGCGATTGGTGCAAGAAAACGTGATTGATGCTGCATGGGCCGATACGCATATTGCGGGCTTTGTTGCCAAGCTGGAGGAAGAATTTACGGCTGGTCAGGAATATAAAGCCAGCCATGCCGATTGGTTTGGCGGGCGGTGGACCGGGCTATCCAAACCTGCGGATCCCGAAACCGCAAGCCGCAATGTGGAAACCGGCATCTCCAAAAAAATGCTCGAAGGCCTGGGCCGTACGCTCACTACTGTACCTAACGAATGCAACATTCACCCTACACTGGCCCGCGTGCTTGATGCCAAAAAAGCTATGTTTGATACAGGTGAAAACTATGATTGGGCAACAGGCGAGGCGCTGGCATTTGGATCGTTGCTATCCGAAGGTTTCGGCGTACGGTTGTCAGGGCAAGATTCTGGGCGCGGTACATTCAGCCAGCGGCATGCCGTTTGGGTGGATCAGGCAACAGAAAGCAAGTATATTCCGCTATCCACGTTGCCACACGGAAAATTTGAAGTGCATGACAGCCCGCTGTCTGAATTTGGCGTCCTTGGTTACGAATATGGCTATGCCGGGGCTGAACCCAAATCGTTGGTTTTATGGGAGGCTCAGTTTGGTGATTTCGTCAACGGTGCGCAAACCATAATCGACCAGTTTATTGCTTCGGGCGAAAGCAAGTGGCTGCGCGCAAATGGCCTGGTTATGTTGCTGCCCCATGGCTATGAAGGGCAAGGCCCCGAGCATAGCAGCGCGCGTCTGGAGCGGTTCCTGCAATTGTGCGCAGAGGATAATATTCAGGTCGCCAACTGCACAACGCCCGCCAATTACTTCCACCTTCTGCGCCGTCAAATGCAGCGCAGTTTCCGCAAGCCGCTTATCATCATGACGCCAAAATCGTTATTGCGGCACAAGATGGCAGTTTCAAAAACGTCGGATTTCCTTGATGGCAGCCACTTTATGCGGATATTATCCGATCCGTGGGCACCTGCCGTGAATGACGTCAAGCGGCTCGTGCTATGTTCGGGCAAGGTCAGCTATGACTTGATGGAAGCGCGCAACGCAGCGAACGACACAAACACTGCGATTGTACGTTTGGAACAACTATATCCATTCCCCGGCGAGCCGCTAATCAAGCGATTACAACAGATGACCAATTTGGAAGAGGTTGTCTGGGCGCAAGAAGAGCCAAAGAATAACGGCGCGTGGAGCTTTGCCGAGCCATTGATCGAAGAATGCTTGAACGGTGCCAAGTGCAAACCCAAACGCGCCCGTTATGCCGGACGCGCCGCAAGTGCATCAACGGCTACCGGACTTGCCAAACGCCACCTGTCCGAACAAGCGGCATTGGTTGCAGATGCACTTGGCCATAATGTCCGCGAAGAAATTAGAAGGAAACGCAAAGGATGATTAGTGGTGCCTTCCTGCATACCTCGGCGGAGGCCGGGGTCCATTCCAACCTTCAGACTCCCGATCGCGTCTGGACCCCGGCCTTGGCCGGGGCACATAATGAGGTATGTTTATGAGCACCGAAGTTAAAGTTCCCGTTTTGGGCGAATCTATTTCCGAAGCAACGCTTGGCCAATGGCTAAAAAAACCAGGGGAAGCCGTGGCATTGGACGAACCGATTGCCAGCCTTGAAACCGACAAGGTTGCCATTGAGGTGCCGTCGCCTGTCGCCGGCATAATGGGCGCTTACGGGGTAAATGAGGGCGATACCGTCAATGTTGGCGCAGTGATTGGCATGATTGAAGCAGGTTCAGGCGCAGCGGCCCCGGTCGCGGCTCCAGCGGCTATTCCTGCTGCGGCACCTGCACCTGTAAAAACCGCTGAAGTCTCTGCGCCTGCGCCTATACATGCCGACAACGACATGCCATTATCCCCATCTGTGCGCCGTCTTGTGTTGGAACTGGGCATTGATCCATCCAAAATTAAGGGCACGGGCAAAGATGGCCGATTGAGCAAAGAAGACGTTCTCGCTGCGGCCAAGGGAGTGCCCGAAATTGCAGCTGCAGCGCCGCCGGCAGCTTCCGTACCCGTACCCGCTGTTGTCCATGACGCACGCGGCGAAGAGCGTGTGCGCATGACGCGCCTGCGCCAAACCGTTGCCAAGCGCCTGAAATCAGCGCAAGAAACAGCAGCGCTTCTTACCACATTCAACGATGTGGATATGACCGAAGTGATTGCAGCGCGCGCAAAATACAAAGACTTGTTCGAAAAGAAACACGGTGTCCGTTTGGGCTTCATGGGTTTCTTTACCAAAGCCGCAGCGCTTGCTGCGCGCGATGTGCCCGCCGTAAACGCGCAGATTGACGGCGATGAAATCGTCTATTTCAACTATCTCGATGTATCAGTTGCGGTCAGCGCGCCGAACGGCCTCGTCGTTCCCGTCATCCGCAATGCGCAGGCCATGTCGTTTGCCGAGATAGAAAAAGCCATTGGCAATTTCGGCGCAAAGGCAAAGGCAGGCACACTGACCATGGCCGATATGGAAGGCGGCACGTTTACGATCAGCAACGGCGGCGTGTTCGGATCGCTAATGTCAACGCCGATAATCAACCCGCCGCAGTCGGCTGTGCTTGGCTTGCACAGAATTGAAGACCGCGCGGTGGTTGTGAACGGCCAGATTGTCGTGCGGCCGATGATGTACCTCGCGCTTAGCTATGACCACCGGCTAATCGATGGCCGCGAAGCCGTAACGTTCCTGAAATGCATAAAGGATGCTATTGAAGATCCGACTCGATTGTTGATAGATTTATGAGGCAAACATGAACTGGCGCGACCATATCCATTCCGACCCCGAGATACTGGGCGGTAAGCCCGTTATAAAAGGCACACGCTATTCTGTTGAGCGCGTGCTAAAGTTAGTGAGCGCGGGCTGGTCAGATTCAGAAATTGGCCTAGAATATCCTGGTATTGAGCCGCAACATATTCGGGCCACATCAGGATTTGCAGCCGAACTTATCCATGATGACGATTATGTCGCTATCCACAAGGCGCGGGCCGCTTGAAACTGATGTGTGACGCGAATATCGGTAGTAGATTGGCCAATGCATTAAAGCGCGGCGGTCATGATGTGACACGATCAATCCATCTATTACCTCAGAATGCGCCAGATAGAGATGTATTGGCAACCGCCGTAACAACAGATTGTATCCTAATCACATGCGACTCTGATTTTGGCGAACTGATTTTCTTAAAAGGGCACACCGCGCCGCCAGCCGTAATTTATGTGCAATTTGAACCACAGGATGTAGAAAATATTGCACCGCGTATTCTGCCGATACTCGAAATGGACAACATCATCGGTAAAATGATCGTCATCGGAGAAAAAGCAGACCGAATGACCGCTTTTCCGCAATAAAATTAAGGACTAAAAATGACTGGTAGGCTTTACGAACTACGCTTTATTAATGGCCTCAAGGTAGTGTCCTTTCTTAGTAGGTTACTAGATGCTATTGTGCCAATTTAACTTATAATTGATTTGTGAGGAAAATATGAACTGGCGTGACCATATCCATTCCGACCCCGAGATATTGGGGGGTAAGCCCGTTATAAAAGGCACACGGATATCAGTGGAGCTGGTTCTTGAGTATTTTTCTGATGGTGCCAGCATTGCAGATATTATTGCTGCATACCCACATATATCTGAGGCAGGCATAAGAGGAGCAATGGCTTTTGCGCACGACATGATTGCAGAAGAAAAAACTCTCGCGCAAAAACGTGCGGCCTGATCCTTGCGGTTATTAGCGGATGAGAATGATCACTCTGTTACTGTAAGGCGTTTGCGCGCAACAGGATATGATGTGGAATGGATTGCAGAAACAGCGCCGGGACTTTCGGATGTGCAGATACTAAACCGCAAAGATATCGGAGAATTCATTCTGATTACCTATGATAGGGATTTTGGAGTATTGTACAGCCGTTTAGGCCGAGCCGAACCAAGATATATTGCCGATCGCATCTGCCAAATCCTTGAATCTTGCATAGTAACACACCAAATTCATGTCATCAAAAATGATGGCATTCGATCAACACCTTTCCCAAGCGGAGCATAAAAATGACTGACACACCCTACGATCTTATCGTTATCGGCGCTGGCCCAGGCGGGTATGTGGCGGCTATTCGTGCTGCACAACTGGGCCTGAAAACCGCTTGCGTAGAGGCGCGGGAAACGCTGGGCGGAACCTGCCTGAATGTTGGCTGCATCCCTTCCAAAGCCATGCTAAATGCGTCGGAGTTTTACCATGAGGCACAGTCGGGCGCGCTGACGAAATTCGGGATAGATTTTACGGGCGTGTCGCTGAACCTGCCGCAAATGCATGCCGAAAAAGATAAGGCGATCACCGAGCTGACA
>JAYWFI010000227.1:0-4397 GCA_043778865.1 Sphingomonadales bacterium | reverse complement strand
AAGTTTAGCAATTGCGTCCGCTGCGCAGGAGAGATTGCTTTTTGGATCAACGATACGCGGTCCTTCACCTGAATATTGAAGTAATCCGCCGTCAGGGTCAAACGTCCAAGTTTTGCGGTTACGCCAAGGCTAAGATTACGCGCATTTTCTGCATCTAATTGTCCGCCGCCAAAAAACTTAGCAATCGGGCTAGTGCTCGCAATCACTAATGATTCAATCAACTGCCCGCCCGCAAACGACGTTGAGGCACGCTGCAGATTGGACTGTCCAAGTGTTGGGGCCCGGAAACCCGTGCTTGCCGATCCGCGAATGGCGATGCCGTCCGTCAAATGGTACAACAATGCTGCTTTACCGACCAATGTTGTGCCAAAGTCGGAGTATTTTTCAAAACGTGCGGCGGTTGAAAATACGAACTTGTCGGTAACATTGGCTTCGGCTTCAACATAAAGGCCAAAACTGTTGCGCTTAAACTTTCCTGCGACCCGGTCACTAAACCCTTGGAAACCGTTGGCACCCACGGAAAAACCTTGCGAAGCAAATGGACCCGCGCGGTATGAATCAGGCTCGCCTTGCGTGATCGTGAACTTCTCGTCGAGATATTGACCGCCAAATGCGATGTTTAATTCCGCATCTGGCCCTACCACTACAGGATAGCTGAAATCCGCATTGGCCACGATTTCTTGCTGGATTTGCGAACCCAGATTGAACTCGGTTGGCGATGCTGCGCCTAATGATGCGTTGACTGTATTTGAAATACGATACGCCACATCATTTTTACCCGCGCCTGCACTCAAATCATATTTCATACCGTTACCAAGTGTACCGCGGATCCCAAAGGTACCCGACGTATCTACAACTTTACCGCCAAAACGCGGAGTAAATCCGCCAGGAAACTTTTTGAAGAATGCAAAACAATTTGCAGGCGCAGCGTTAATAAATGCCTGTGCCGCGGCATAGCTTGCTGTTGGCAAAGGCCCAGTTGGGCAAGTTCCAACGCCAGTTGTATTGCCGAATAAAACGTTTCCTCCGTTAACAAAAACGCCTGACCGGCGCGCTGGGTTACGATAGAAAAAACTGCCGTCCACATCGCGTGTGGCTAAGGCGCCAAAGAAGTATCCTTCTGCTTCTCCAATTGGGATCGCTGCGTTTATCAGTGCCTTGTAATCGTTCTTAACCTTTGGCTGGCCCCAAACTACGACTGGGTTTGCAACTGGAAATCCTGCTGCGCCCAATGCTGCTGCGCCTTCTAATGCACCTGTCAAGGTTTGGCCGTCTTGCACACCCCGGCTGGTTGCGCCTTGTTTGCGCGCTTGCAAGGCAATGGTGACAAATCCGCCATCACCCACTTTTGCGCCAAACGCAGCCGATGCTTCTAACGTTTTGCCGTCGCCTATGTAAGACTGCGTATATTGCAGATCAATTTTGCGTATCGTTGGGTCTGTTAGCAATTGGTAGTTGATAACGCCGGCAATCGCATCTGATCCATATTGTGCCGCTGCACCGTCGCGCAATACTTCTACTTGTTTCAAGCCAGCGCCGAATAATGGGTTGATGTCAACGCCCTGCGCGCCGCGGTTAACGCCTGTTACAAATTCCCCCACAACCGCGCCGCGATGACGGCGTTTGCCGTTTACCAAAACCAATGTACTGTCGGATGGCAGCGCGCGCAAGTTCACGGGACGAACCAAAGTTGCTGCGTCGCTGATAGGCTCGCGGCTTGCGCTAAGGGATGGTACGACCGACGTTAGCGCATCGATAATATCGGTATTGCCCTGCGCTTGGATATCTTCTGCTCTTAACACATCAACAGGAACCGCAGAATCGGTTGCCGAACGCGGCTTTGAACGCGATCCCAGCACTGTAATTGTTTGATCGGATTCTACGACATCTGTTCCATCTGGCGCTTTATCTTGCGCTAGTGCGAGACCTGGCACACATCCAGCGGCAAATACCGCCGTGCTTATAAGCAACATTTTTTTGATATTCATAATTATTCTCCCTTAAAATTATTGTTCAGTTATATAAATTTATTGCCCTGCCAAAAGTGAAGCATTTCCTCCTGCTGCTGTTGTATCAATGGAAATTGTACGCTCGTGAAAAAACCGTTCGGGGTCATCATTCACCGACAATATGGGTAAGATTGCTCCTGCTCGCCGCGCTACATGCTCTGCAATATATGCGCGGTGGCTACCATCTAAAATAAAGCCTGCAACAGGACTTTCTATCAAAGCGTAGATGCTGGATTGCGGAATTGCGCTGACAAGGCCTGCGGGCAATGCGCTGCTTATTTTGCGCAAAGTATCATCAAACTCTCTTGTCAACGCCTCGGGTACCGCTGCAATGGCAGCGTTACCGGATGCGACCGCCATTAAAATCTGCTGATATAACAATTCTCTGTCTTCACCTGCGGCACAAACCAAAATACCGCGCGGATGAAGCGTGAGGCTGTTATCTTCGCCGGTAGGGCCGGGAAGGTTTAGGCTTTCGGTAAGCGTGCTAAATGGCGATAGCGCCTGCGCGGCAAAATCCTGCAAATCTAACTCGGTTGCAATGTCGTGGCAGATATCTGTACGCTGGATATGCGCCCAATTTGCTTGGGCAGAGCGTGCTTTTTCAAGTAACGGATTGATATCAATTTGCGGTTCTGCGGGTTGTATAACCGCATTGGGCGCGCCATACTTGATATCATTTCGCGATGATAAATCAGATTGCGATAACCGAAGCAGATAATGCGGACCGCCCGCTTTTGGTCCTGTACCCGATAATCCTTCACCGCCAAATGGCTGTACGCCGACCACTGCGCCGATTTGATTGCGGTTTACGTAAATGTTTCCAACCTGTGCGCGCGCTGCAATGGCCTTAACGCGCCCATCAATACGGCTATGGATGCCAAGGGTTAGCCCGTATCCCAGCGCGTTTATTTCACTGACAACTTGATCAATCTTGTCACCTGCAAAGCGCACAACATGCAGTACGGGACCAAAAATTTCGCGCGTGACATCGCCAATTTGGGGTATGGCAAATGCGATTGGAGCCACAAAATGACCTGCCTTGGGCGCGCTGTGTCCTTCGCCTATTACCCGAAATCTTTTCCGCGCAGATTCAATATAATCTGTAATGCCGCGCTGCGCCGCATCATCGATAATTGGCCCGACATCGGTTGCTAAACTGGACGGATTGCCAATCTGCAGCAGCGCCATTGCCCCTGCCAGCATGCGTTCAAATTCATCCGCAATGTCATCTTGGATGCACACCAATCGGCACGCAGAGCATCGTTGACCAGCGCTTTGAAACGCCGATGACACAACATCTTTAACCACTTGTTCGAGCAGCGACGTACTGTCCGCGATCATGGCGTTAATGCCGCCCGTCTCGGCGATAAGGACGCCATCGGCTAGCCCAATATCGGCGCGGGTAGCAGCTATGCGTTTTGCGGTTGCAGTGGACCCTGTGAAACAAACCGCCGATATGCCTTTGTGGCCCACTAAATATGCGCCGACATCAGGCCCGCCTATAACCAAGTGTAAGGCGTCTTTATGGATACCTGCGCGGTGCAGTATTCTCACCGCTTCATAGGCTATTAGCGGAGTTTGCACAGCGGGCTTTGCCACAACGCAATTACCCGCGGCCAGCGCGGCGGTTACTTGGCCTATGAAAATCGCCAGCGGGAAATTCCAAGGCGAAATGCAGGCGATTATGCCCAAAGGCACGCGCTTCGCTATTCTTGGCTTGATTGCCTCGGCGGCATAATAACGGCAAAAATCAATCGCCTCGCGTAGTTCTGCGGCCGCATCACCTATAGTTTTTCCGGCTTCTGCGACGCACAATGCCATAAGCTCTGGCATTGTGTCTTCCAGAATATCTGCTGCCTTATTAAGGCACTGCGCACGAAATTCAGGCGATGTACCGCAGGACCATTTTGATGAACTAGCCGCACGAACCGCTGCATCAACGTCTTGAAGGCTTGCATTCAGCGCCGCGCCTATTTCTTGTTCGCGTCTTGCGGGATTAAATATCTTAATTGCCGCCGTGCCAATCTCGGCGCCGTCAATTAGGGCGCCAATTTCTGCGCCATCGACTAGCGATGCTGCGTTCACATGTGGCAGCGGTGCCATGATCGCTTCCATCTGCGCAGCGTCGCGCGACTGCGTTAAATCTATGCCCTTTGCGCTTTGTCTTACGCCGCCAAACATATCACGCGGCGCCCGGATTGCGGGATTAGGCGCAAATTGCGTGGACGCTGCCTGCTGAATAGGATCTTTGACGATATCATCAATTGCAATGTCTTCATTCAGCAGTTGGTTTACAAACGAGCTGTTCGCGCCGTTCTCCAACAACCGGCGCACAAGATAAGGCAGCAATTCTTTATGCGCGCCAACCGGAGCGTACACTCTAGA
>JAYWFI010000226.1:0-4003 GCA_043778865.1 Sphingomonadales bacterium | reverse complement strand
GTGGCCGTAACCACGATTTCGTCAGAATTGTGAAAGTCATCGGCTTCTGGAGTTTGCGAAGTTGGCTTTGTCGCTTGGGCTAATGCAGGAACAGAGATAATCAACATTGCACATAATGCTGCACTGGAAAAGTAGCGGATGGGGGTACGCATTGATGGAAAGCCTTTGCTAGGTTAATGATCAACAACCCCTTAAAGACATGATATACTATTACAAGATAATTATCTATTTATCGACAGGGCGCTTATCATTAGCGGCCAAACGCTTTTACATTCAGGGCATGTTTAATACCATGCAGCATCAATTAAGATGACTCTACAGCGCAGTTATTTTAAGTTGCCATGATGAGTTATACAAAAAAGATCATGCTGTTGGGCAGCGGAGAGTTAGGCCGCGAGTTTGCAATCTCGGCAAAGCGCCTTGGCGCATATGTGGTCGCTTGTGATAGCTATGCAGGTGCGCCTGCAATGCAGGTCAGCGATGCCGCCGAGATATTCTCTATGCTGGACGGGGATGCATTGCGCGCCGCAATTGAACGCCATAATCCAGACCTTATCGTGCCGGAAATTGAGGCCATTCGCACCGAAATTCTATTGGAGATGGAGGCCGCAGGTCGCACAGTTGTTCCCACTGCCCGCGCTGCAAATCTGACTATGAACCGTGATGCCATTCGCGATTTGGCGGCGCAGCAATTGGGGCTGCGCACATCGGGTTACAGATATGCAGAAACACGGGAAGAAGTGCTGGCAGCAGGCGTGGCGCTTGGTTTTCCGTTGGTGGTGAAGCCGGTCATGTCATCATCAGGCAAGGGGCAAAGTACGGCCCAAGATGCGTCTGAGCTGGCGGCATCATGGGAATATGCGGTCGCTAATATGCGCGGCGACAGGGCACGCGTGATCGTGGAGCAGTTTGTGCCGTTTGAATATGAGATCACATTGCTGACGGTACGTACAAAGGACGGCGTGCTTTTTTGCCCGCCAATCGGCCACCGCCAAGAACGCGGCGATTATCAGGAAAGCTGGCAACCCGCCGCAATGCGCGCCGAACATTTGGCGCAGGCACAAGATATGGCCTGCAAGGTGGTGAACGAGCTTGGCGGATATGGATTGTTTGGCGTTGAGTTTTTTGTATGTGCAGACGGCGCTGTATTTTCGGAACTTAGCCCGCGTCCGCATGATACCGGCATGGTAACCTTGCTGGGCCAGAATTTAACCCAGTTTGATTTGCACGCCCGTGCGATAATGCAACTGCCTATCCCGCATATTGCCATGACTGTGCCCGCCGCTGCCAGTGCTGTGATCTTGGCAGACCAAGATAGCGATAACTTTGGCTTTGACGGGCTTGCTGATGCACTGGCATTGGGTAGCGCAGATGCGGCGGTTGATGTGCGATTGTTTGGTAAACCTAGCACACGGCCATGCCGGCGGATGGGCGTGGCGCTGGCCACTGGCGCAGATACAAATGCTGCACGCAAATTGGCAAAACTGGCAGCAGACAAGGTGCAGATTACCTATCGTTAGGATTTCTTTGCAACTGCGCGGGTTGCGCACATGCCTCTGAGCATTTAGTTAGATTATATGACCACGCAATCCACCCTTAATCTTATCGGTAACACGCCGCTTGTTTTGCTAAAGGGGGCGAGTGCAGCGGCAGGATGTGAGATATACGGTAAGTGCGAATTCGCCAATCCGGGCGCTTCGGTAAAAGACCGCGCAGCACTTTATATTGTGCGAGATGCAGAGGTGCAAGGGCACCTGAAACCAGGCGGCACAATTGTGGAAGGCACAGCGGGCAATACAGGCATCGGCCTTGCGCTGGTGGCCAACGCTTTGGGGTATAAAACGATTATTGTTATGCCCGAAACGCAAAGCCAAGAGAAAATGGATACACTACGCGCGCTAGGAGCAGAATTGGTTTTGGTGCCTGCTGCGCCTTATGCCAATCCCGGGCACTTTGTGCATACTTCGCGGCGCATAGCGCAGGAAACCCAGAACGCAGTTTGGGCAGGCCAGTTTGACAATATTGCCAATCGCCGTGCGCATATCGAGACCACGGCGGAAGAGATTTGGGCGCAGATGGACAGCCGCGTTGATGGCTTTACTTGTGCGGCAGGAACAGGAGGGACGATAGCAGGTGTAGGCCTAGGCCTGAAAGCCAAGGATGCTAAGATTACAATCGCGTTAACTGATCCCTACGGCGCGGCGCTGTATAATTATTACGCGTACGGAGAGTTAAAGGCAGAAGGCAATTCGGTTGCCGAAGGAATAGGACAAGGCCGAATTACCGCCAATTTAGACGGCGCGCCTATCGATACGCAGTACCGTGTTTCGGATGAGGAGGGTCTGCACTGGGTTCGCCAATTGCTGCGCGAAGAGGGATTGTGTTTGGGGCTTTCTTCCGGGATTAATGTGGCAGGTGCAGTAATGCTGGGTAAGCAGCTTGGCACAGGATCTCGAATTGCAACAATATTGTGTGATACGGGTTTCCGTTATCTATCCACGATTTATAACCCTACATGGATGCTATCAAAAGGATTGCCGCCGATGCCGTGGCAATTGGATAAATAAGATAGTACAAGCAGCGGCCACATAAGGAACTTTTGACATGTCATCATTAGGCGCTTCACCAAGAGCAACAGCAATGCGGCGTATTCAGGTTGGCAGTGTAGGCTTGATTGCGGTACTGGTGTTAGTCACGCTGGCCAGTATGGTAGTTGAAAGTTCCGATAATACCCAGGCCGGCACTACCAATATGCAGGTTTCACAGCAGAATGCAGTCTCTGGTAAAAAAAATGAAGAACCCTTGGCAGAGATTGGTTTGGTTCCAAAGATTGATGCTGATCAGGATGCACAGCAAAAGACAAAGCCCAAACCATTTGCGGCGCCAAGTAATACTGCGCCAGCGGGTAATTCAATGCCTGCACAATAATAGTTTCCCTATAATCAATAGTCCGACATTTGCTGGGTATGAAAATTGGCGACATGCACAATATTAAGTTATTCAATAGAGCGCTAATAGCCGTAGCATTACTTTTGCTCGTGGTATTTGGAAGCTGGGCAGCTGGTGCTTGGCAGAACCAGCATCTACATAAAAAGCCGAAATTGGGCCTCATAACAACGCTACCGCTGCGGTGGGGCGAGGGCGATTTAGCCGATATGGTAAGTCCAACATCAATGCCCTCAGCTGCTTATAAGTCATTAGAGGCAGACTATCAAATAACTATGATTGATGCAGTGGATGCCAAATCATTAAACGGGAATCACGTCTTAATGATGGCACAACCAAGAGCGTTCGCGCCTGCGGAACTTGTTGCAATAGATAGCTGGATCAGGAACGGCGGGCATGCATTGATTTTAGCAGATCCGGCGTTGACGTGGGAAAGTAGTTATCCGCTTGGTGATAAACGGCGGCCCTTGTTTACTTCATTGATGTCTCCTTTGTTTGCGCACTGGGGCATCGATCTGGTTCTGCCAATGGAGGTAGGCAATGAAAAAATAGTAGTGCGTGAGATTTCCGGCCAAACGGTACAAACCTCAACGCCCGGTGCATGGCAGCCGCGCGCCGGCCCGAAAAGTGCACAATGTTCGATAAGCGATAATGGAATGATCGCTCAGTGTATCGCCGGAAAAGGTAGAGCAATTATGATTGCGGATGCCGATTTGCTCAAAGAGGATTTTTGGCAGGGTAGTGGGCTTCGTGTGATTTCACGTGCCGATGATTTTGGAAATATGACATTGATAAAGAAGTACCTAAGTCAGATTACTATGCAGGGTAAATAACATGGGTAATTATGGGAATTAAGCGCAAACGATTCGCAATGTCGCGTTAATCAGAGGCTAAATCATTAGTAATCTCTACCACATTGCTCTTTGGGTAGCCCGCAAAGCTAAGAGATAACATAATTTTACATAAATTAAATTCAATTAATACATGAATTTAATTGTATGTTATAGTAGTCATCCATAGTTTCCCCCTTTTCATCCATAAAATCCCTTGTTAGACC
>JAYWFI010000225.1:0-14721 GCA_043778865.1 Sphingomonadales bacterium | reverse complement strand
GGCGCTTATGATTTTGGTGCAATGCTGACAGGAAATATAGGCCAAGTAGAATTGCTGCGCGGGCCCAATTCAGTAATATGGGGTAGCCAGGCCGTCGGCGGTGTTATCAGCGTCACAACATTAAAACCAGCCGAAGCGTTCGCCGTAAATGCCAACGCAGAATACGGATATGCAAATACTTTTAGTACAAACGCAAATCTATCGGGAACGCGCGGCATGTTTAAAGGCAGTGTGGGCGGCAGATATTTTCGCACAGATGGCATATCGTCCTTGTCCGGCGGCACGGAACGCGATGGATATAAAAATAAAGCAACTAATGGACGGTTAAAAATAAATCTAACCGAAGATTTCTCATTTGATCTGCGCAGATATTATAACGATGGCGCTATCGAATATGACTCGCCCTTTGGCCTAGGTGCAAACGCACTGCCCGTGTCCCGCAACAAACAATTTGTTGGGTATGTTGGTGCAAATTTGAATTTGCTTGAAGGTTTGTTGCGCAACACAATTTCTTACACGCGCAGCGATATTAAACGCACCGGCACAGACCCTGTTAGGTTCAGTTTCAACAACTTTAACGTCAGCGGCAAAGTGGATCATTTCGAATATCACGGCGCATTTGATTTGGTACAGGCGGCATCTACATTTGTGTTTGGCGTTGAGCATGAGCGCACAATTACTGGCATATCATTTGAAGGCGCTCCTGCCACTATCGCCAATACCCGGGTAACCAGCAGATTTGCGCAATTGATATTCAGGCCGGTAAATGGCCTCGCACCAACAGGCGGCGTGCGGCATGATGATTACAATATTTATGGCGGCAAAACCACACTTGGCGGTAATATTGCCTATACTCCCAACAAGGGCCGGACCGTATTTCGTGCGACATATGGCGAAGGTTTCCGGGCGCCAACACTTAGCGAGGGGCAGCATCCGTTTGGCAATCCAAACCTCAAACCTGAAACCGCACGTAACTTTGATTTGGGCGTTGAACATAAATTTCAGGATGGCAGTGCGCAGGTTTACGCCACATATTTCAATCGGCGCGGCAATGACCTGATTAATTACTCAGCTGCGTTTCAACTTGAAAATATCGACCGTGTAAAAACGCAAGGATTAGAAACAGGAATAATGCTGCGTCCTGCCAATGCATGGGATATCCGCTTGGGATACAGTCTTGTCAACGCGATCAATCGTTCCGCTACCAACTGTTGCAGGATACGGCACATATGGACGCAACGCATATGCCGGTATCAGAGCACGTTTTTAATATGAAGAATAAGCTGAAAACTGCTGCCTTGGTGGCCACTGCTATGTCGTTAAACGCATGCAGCGCTTCACCGCCAAAACGGGTATACACAAAGGTTCCAACACGCATCGTGTCGATGAGCCCCTGTATTGACGCGATATTGATGGAGGTTGCCAGCCCAGATCAAATCGCAGCGATCAGCCATTATTCACAAGATCCAGAAGCGACTTCCATTGATTTGAAAATTGCCAACCGGTTCAAATCAGTGTCGTATAATATCGAAGAAGTGATCGCACAAAATCCTGATCTTGTTATCGCAACAGGGCCAGTGCCAATACAAACCTCGGCCGCATTGGAGCGTATTGGCATTCCATTGATGCAGGTGCCCATTCCAGAAACTGTCGCACAAAGCCGTCAGCAAATTGCAGATATTGCGGTACGCGTTGGAAGGTCCGGCGCACAAAAAATGATTGATGCGCGAATTGCATCCGCAATGGCAAATGCAACCGCTGCGCAGCATCGCGGTAATTTGCAAACTGCATTGATATGGCAGGGCGGAATGGTGCCCGGAAAAGGCACATTAGCAGATGAAATGCTTGCGCTTGCCGGGTATCGCAATGCAGCATCTGTATACGGATTGCGTCAATGGGATATGCTGCCAATGGAGCCGTTGCTTGCATCACCGCCCGGCATATTGTTCACGGCAAAAAATGCAAAGAGCCGCGACCGAATATTGTCGCACCCTGTTATGAAGGCGGCATCACACAAAATTCGTATAGTAGATTTTCCATCTCGCATGCTGAATTGCGGGGGCCCAACCATCATAGATGCGCTAGGCATTCTCTCACGCGCGCATCAGGATCCAAATTGATGAACAATATGCTGCGCCTTAATCTGATGCTAGTTACAACGTTAGCAGTAGCATTTATTATGTCATTAATGGCAGGACGTGTTTGGATACCGCTCGATCATTGGATCAGCGGAGATTTGAAATCGATCATCATTATGGATCTCCGTCTGCCGCGCGCATGCCTTGGTGTGGTTGTTGGTGCAGGCCTAGGAATGGCAGGCGCTGCAATGCAGGGATACTTGCGCAATCCGCTTGCTGACCCCGGCCTGTTCGGTGTGTCATCAAGCGCTGCACTGGGAGCTGTTATTTCACTCTATTTTGGATATGCCGCCTCCGCATATTTGCTGCCATTATTCGCGTTATTCGGCGCAGCATTGGGCATGGCAGTGCTCGCGTTATTGGCTGGACGATCAGGTAGTTTGATAGTTTTTACTCTATCGGGCGTTATATTATCCAGCCTTACAGGATCCATAACAGCATTATTAATCAGCCTGTCACCGTCTCCGTTTGCAACTTCGGAGATTATCAATTGGTTACTGGGCGCATTAACCGACCGCAGCTGGAACGACGTACAGCTCGCTGCGCCATTAACAGTCGTTGGCATGGGAATATTGATGGCGGCAGGGCGCAGTTTGGATGGCTTAACATTGGGGTCTGCGGCGGCACAATCGCTGGGTATTAACATGACTCGCCTGCAATGGATGATCGTTATCGGCGTAGGATTGTGCGTAGGAACATCTGTTGCGGTGGCCGGAATTATCGGCTTTGTTGGCTTAATGGTACCGCATCTAATGCGTCCCCTTACGCAGCACAGCCCGTCTGCGTTGCTGTTGCCATCCGCGCTAGCAGGGGCGTTATTATTATTGCTCGCCGATTGTATAGTGCGCGTTATGCCGAGCGTTTCTGAATTGCGTTTGGGTATTGCCATGTCGCTGCTTGGTGCGCCTTTCTTCATGGCGCTGCTGTTCAAAATGCGCCGGGAGATTGCATGATGGATATTGAGTTCGATGCATTATCTTTGCACTTACGCAAACGTCAGATTTTAAATGATGTCAGCGGCCATTTTCACAAAGGCACCGTCACTGTAATCTTGGGCCCAAATGGTGCAGGTAAAAGCAGCCTACTATCCTGCCTATCCGGATTGCAAAAACCAGATGCAGGCACAATAAAACTTGGAGGCCGCGCACTGCTCAATTGGCCAAACGTAGAACGCGCGCGTCGTATCGGACTATTGCCGCAAAAGGCTGATATCCACTGGGATGTGAATGTCCGCACTCTTGTGGGTCTGGGCCGCCTGCCTCATCAAAATAGGTGGGGTCAAAACGCAGATGATATCGCCGCAATTGATGCTGCTATGACGCAAACAGATTGCACTCATTTAGCAGACCGCACAGCTTTGCGCCTGTCGGGAGGCGAGCAAGCCCGTGTGCTTTTGGCCCGGGTTCTAGCCGGCAAGCCAAGCTGGATCTTGGCCGATGAGCCGCTTGCCAATCTTGATATGGCCCATCAGTTGGACGCAGTAGAATGTTTGCACGTCGCCGCAAAATCTGGGGCTGGCGTAGTATTAGTGTTACATGACCTAACGCTTGCCGCGCGTATCGCCGATCAGATAGTAATAATGAAACACGGCAGCATAATCGCATCCGGCTCACCTGGACAGGTGCTCACCAAGCAGGTCATAGCACGCGCATTTGATGTATTTGCCGATATTTCAAATGACAGCAACGGCAACGTAGTGATAACCTCTGTATCACGCGTAAAGTCCTGAGGAACACATCCCTATGCAAACAAATCTACCCAAGCATGCGCGGCAATTTGGCTATGCAGGGTTATTGCCACAGGCAATATGTGTGATGTTAATGTTCACGAGCCCTGAAAATAGCTGGTTCGCTTTGGCTGGAGGTTTTGCATATGCGGCCGCAATTTTCAGCTTTCTAGGCGGAGTATGGTGGGGGCAAGCAATAGCATGTAATGAGCAACGATTGTGGATCTACGCCATATCTGTATCGCCTAGCTTAATATCTGTTGCCGCGTTTATGCCTTGGACGTTGGGATGGACATGGCCCGGACCATCGCTCATCACAATAGGGATATGTCTGTTTGCTTCACCTTTGGTGGATATGGCAATAGGTTATAAATCAGGCAATTGGATCACTCTGCGATGGCAGTTATCAATAGGTCTTGGTGTCATGACCACAGGGCTAGGCTTCCTTGCTTAACAAGGTTCGTGATATAATTTCTGCTTAATCTTCAACAAATACAAATGCGGTTAACCCCCGCTCGCTCTCATTAAATGTCAGCATGCGGCCACTTGGAGGCGCACTGCGCTGCGGGCATTGCGGCCGCGTACACGCTATACAACCAAGGCCAATTGGCGCAGCTTCACCAGATTGTAAATCAATGCCGCGTGCCGCCGATAATGTACTCGCTAGATTTGCATCCAGCCCCAATCCAATAACAAATTCGGTTTCCATCGCGCCGTATACGCCGCCAGAATAGCCGCCTTGCGGATGAACGGCGCGGGATAAAGTGAACCAGCGTGCCGTGCCACTGTTGGCAGCGCCTTCCTGCAATTCAACCAGCTGCTTTACTATTTTATGTCCTTGTCCAAACGCAGAATGTAATGCCCATACCGGACAGCGCGCGTCTGTTTCGACGAGCGGCGATGCACTCGCGCCTGCGTAACGTTTACTGCTTTGGCCTGCGCGGTCGATACGGATCATAAAAAATGGCAGCCCGCGCGCGCCCACACGTTGCAACGTTGTAAACCGGTGCGCAATTTGCTCAAAACCTGCACCAAAACGGCGCTGCAATAACGGAATATCATATCCGGTACTCTCACATGCCGATAAAAAACGGGCATACGGCATCATAACAGCTGCCGCGAAATAACTGGTTAAATGACGAAGATACATACGTGCGCTTGCGCGGTCCACGAACCCTGCACCCTTAACTAATGCACCTAATTCTGCCTTTGCCTCTAATGTTGCGAGCTGAAACGCCGCGGCAAAAGTTCGGCTAGCAGGGTCAAGCAGCTCAGATAATTGCAGCTGTCTTGCATGCATATCCAAACGGCGCAGATGATCAGGCATCACGGTTACGGGCAAAATACGGATGGATAGTTGGTGTTTTATGCGCAGCCGGTCTATTACAGCGCCATATAAATCGCCCGATACCAAACGCAATTCATCGGCTAATGCCTCGGCTTGTGCATCCAAATCTGCAAAATGATTACGCCACCGTTCAATTTCTGCACGTACAGCTATGATTGGATTGCTTGTATAATGCACGGCATCACTGCCCTGCCCTATTACATCGAAAGCGCGCGCGAATGCCTCTGCGGCTTCGGGAACGGCGGCAATCCAATCCTCTATTTGGCCGCGATCGATTTGCAAATCTGCAAACATTGGATCTGATAGCCGGCGCCGAATAGCCTCATGTCCGCCGCCGGGAGGGGCGCCTGTTAAGGTACGCGCATCAAAATCAAAACGTTCCGCAAGGCGCAATATAATCGCAGCAGTGAGCGGTCTTTGATTTCGCTCTATCAGGTTAAGGTAGCTTGCGGAGATATCGAGCACACCTGCCATTGCAGATTGCGTCAATGCGTGCGCACGGCGAATGCGGCGGACGGTGTGACCTGCCATTAGTTTCTTGTCTGTCATGCTAGTTTTTGTCATAATCATGACAATATGACAAGCTAATATTGGTTTTCATGCACGTAATAACAACAAAAATCATACAATTGGTTCGGGAACAAAAGACTTTTGTGGTTATAAGATTGTGCGTTATTTAACAAATTTGCTGATTTTAATAATCGATATCCGAAAAGAATGCACAAAATGACCTTCCAAACAAAATTACCAAGCGCAAGCGGAGTTATCAGCTACACAGATCAAATTGCTGCCACCGATCAATTGATCTCCGGATATAATGGGGCGTGGTCGGGAATTAGCGCTCAGGCCGTAGCCCGGATGCGATTACAAAATCGGTTTCAAACTGGATTGGATATCGCGCGTTATACCGCCGCGATTATGCGTGAAGATATGGCGGCTTATGACTCTGATCCAGCGCTTTACACGCAGTCATTAGGTTGCTGGCATGGATTTATTGCCCAGCAGAAGATGATTTCGATAAAAAAGCATTTTGGCACTACACAGCGGCGATATCTGTATTTGTCAGGCTGGATGATAGCGGCATTGCGCAGTGATTTTGGCCCTCTACCTGATCAATCAATGCATGAAAAAACCAGCGTGCCTGCATTGATTGAAGAACTCTACACGTTCCTGCGCCAAGCCGATGCCCGCGAGCTGGGGATGATGTTTCGTGATTTGGATGCGGCAATTGGCGCTGGACAAACAAATAAAGCGCAAGAGTTACAGATAGCCATCGATAACCATCAAACGCATGTTGTTCCCATTATCGCAGACATTGACGCTGGTTTTGGCAATGCAGAAGCTACATACTTGCTCGCCAAAAAGATGATCGAGGCAGGTGCATGTGCGCTTCAGATCGAGAACCAAGTTTCGGATGAAAAGCAGTGCGGGCACCAAGACGGTAAAGTCACTGTTCCGCATGAAGATTTCTTGGCTAAAATCCGGGCATGCCGTTATGCATTTCTTGAGTTAGGCGTGGAAGATGGCATTATTGTAACGCGCACAGATTCTTTGGGCGCTGGGTTAACTAAACAGATCGCAGTGTCCAATACTCCCGGCGACTTAGGAGATCAATATAATAGCTTTTTAGATTGCGAAGAAGTTACAGATACAAGCAGCCTGAACGGTGACGTCATTATCAACCGCGATGGCAAATTGATGCGACCTAAACGGCTCGCGTCGAACCTGTTTCAGTTCCGTGCCGGAACGGGCGAAGATCGCTGTGTTCTTGATAGCATTACCAGCTTGCAGAACGGGGCAGATTTGCTCTGGATCGAAACCGAAAAACCGCATGTCGAGCAAATCGCAAGTATGATGGACCGTATTCGCACGGTCGTCCCCAACGCCAAGCTGGTGTATAATAATTCGCCTTCGTTTAACTGGACATTGAATTTTCGGCAGCAAGTATATGATGCAATGGCCGCAGAAGGTAAGAATGTATCCGCTTATGTCCGCGCCGATTTAATGAGCGTGCAGTATGACAATACTGAGCTTGGAGATATTGCGGATGAACGCATCCGCACATTTCAAAGCGATGGTGCAAAACGCGCAGGCATTTTCCATCACCTTATTACTTTGCCAACATACCATACCGCTGCGCTATCTACAGATAATTTGGCCAAAGAATATTTTGGCGATGCCGGAATGCTTGGCTATGTTCTTGGAGTGCAGCGTCAAGAAATTCGCCAAGGTATCGCCTGCGTTAAACATCAAAATATGTCTGGCAGTGACATAGGTGATGATCATAAAGAATATTTTGCCGGTGAAGCTGCGTTAAAAGCCAGCGGAGCACACAACACTATGAATCAATTTGGTTAAGGAGACTTAAAATGACTGAGCCAGCACGTGCAAGAGCCGTTCTTTCAACAGAAGACCTCACATTATTACGTCAAGCACTCTTGCATTATCTCGAGGCAATCAAAGATACGCCTGAGTCCATCAAATTTGCTAGATTATATCATCGCTTAGGCAGTGCAGGCGGTAAGTAGATTTAGCTAATCACACAGTTTTCCTGGGGAGGAAAAAGCGACTTATCCGTTGGCAGTAATGTCAGCGGATTTTTTTATATTTAGCAAATGTTAATGCCATCCGGTTAGATCCTACTACTAAGGATGAACATATTATTATGGCGATGGATAACATTCAAAAATCAATACTTGCCGTACTCGGAATATCGTGCATGGCCGCGTTCCTAACACCAGCAAGTCCAACGCCTGCCATTAGCAGCGCGCAACCTCCCGCTATGCAAGATAAGCAAGCAGGGCAAACACAGCCGCCTCCAATGCCCGAAAAAATTTCACCTCAAGTGCCTGAGCAGCAACAGACATCTGCCTATGTGCCCGGTGCAACTATGCCGGCATTTGGCGAACCCACAATAAGCGGACTGCCATTTGGTCAATCACCCGATACGAAAAGTACCAATAAAGAGCAGCCAGACTTACCTGCAGATGAACGCAATGCTTCAGCAAAAATCGTGGGTGCCAATCAAACACAGCCACAGGAAACAACGACCAGCTCTGGCAGTGTTACGAAAAATGGCGAAGCAGCATATTGAGCCTATCTCAGCAGTGGAAATCCATATCACCTATTGCTGTAAATAAATCCCAGCGCGGGATAAGACGTTGTTCCCAATGCACCGTTGGAGGCAAACCAAATCTTTACACGGCTCCAATCGCCTTTATCTGAAACATCGATCGCTTTGACGTTGCGTTCAATACCGCCCGGCCGCGACCAATTGGCATGATTGAGTAGAATTTCACGTGCGTTTATTATCTTGCTCACAACGGCGACATGGCCATTATACATTTTACCAAAGCCAGGCAATGTTAGCACTGCACCCTCGCGCGGCTGATTACCGCGATCATATCTGCCGATTGCTTGCGCCCACCATGTTTTTGCATTTCCAAACAGGTCTATGCCGGAGAGTGACCTTGCGTAAGGCACGCACTGTAACCTGCCTTTTGCAGATGCTGGAGTAGATACCATTAAACAAATGCTTGCTAACAGCGTACTGGTGAAAAGCGAAATATATTTCATGGATGCGACCCCAGGTTCATGACTTATGGGCAAATGCCACTAACCTCTATCATCAACAATGCTCAAGCGGCGGGCTGCGATGGCGATGGGGTGAAGCGTTCTGCATATCGTTACATCTACAGGTAGGGGCAGATTATCCTATCCTGTGGGCGCGAACACTAGATAGAGGCATGCATCTATTTTGGCATCAACTCAATCGCAGCACTGGCAAGGGCCTCTGCTCCTGTAGCGATCACTTTTTCTGCATCGGGCTTCCAATATGCTGAATGTAACGAAGGCAGAGCTTTTCCAGTTTTCTTCGCTGCATCGATGTCTGCCTGCGGCACGCCGCCAACCCAAAAAATTAAGCTTTGAACATTCTGTTTATCGGCGCGGTAATATTGGCTAAAATCCTCCCCTCCCATGCTCGCAGGTGTTTGCTTCAAACGGTCTTTGCCAAAACGGTTCGTAAAAGCGGAGGCGATTTTGCTCGTTAATTCGGGAGTATTATATGTTGCTGGCGTAAATTCATCCTCAGCAACGGTTACAACTGGCATCCGGTCTTCTGGAACGCCCGCTGCCATTGCTTCACCCTTGGCGATACGTTTAATGCCGTCGAGTAACAACTTACGGGTTTCATCAGAGTAGCTGCGCACCGTTAGCAATAGTGTCGCCTCTTCGGGTATAATATTATGCTTTGCACCTGCATGAAAACTACCGACGGTTACAACAGCGGCATCTTGCGGGTCTATTTCGCGGCTAACCAATTGCTGCAACGATCCTACGATACGGCTTGCCAATAAAATCGGATCTTTGGTTGTTTGCGGGTATGCACCGTGGCCGCCAACGCCGCGCACTTTGATGTCTACAGAATCTACGTTGGCCAGTGCAAACCCGGATGTATAACCGATTGTTCCTGACAAAAACTGCGCTGCGTCGTGAAAGCCCAGCACATATGCAGGTTTAGGAAAGCGCGTGTATAACCCATCATCCAACATTGCCTTTGCGCCTGTGCCAATCTCTTCGGCGGGTTGCAGTATCATCACCAAGGTGCCTGACCATTTGGACTTGTTGGCCGCAAGTTGCCGTGCGGCACCAACCCATCCCGCCATATGTGTGTCATGGCCGCATGCGTGCATAATGCCTGTTTCTATGCCAGATTTACTAACGCCTCGTTTTGTTGACGCGAATGCCAAACCCGTTTTTTCATCCACAGGTAACCCGTCCATATCGGCGCGGATCATAACAACGGGCCCGGCGCCATTTTTCATCACGGCAACTACGCCGGTTTTTCCGACCTTTTCGGTCACTTCATAACCTAGCTTGCGTGCCACAGCGGCAAGCTTAGCAGACGTGTTGATTTCCTGAAAACTCAACTCAGGATTGGCATGCAGATCACGGTATAGCTCCATCAGTGATGGCATATCTTTTGCGATACCATCGCGCAAAGTATCGGCCTGCAAAGGCAGTGGTGATAGCGCTACGCCCACTGACGCTGCCGCTGCTAATAAATGTAATCGCATATCAATCTCCCTGATTATTCTTATGTTACGCATATACTCAGCGCTGAAATTATTGCGCAGTCCATCCGCCATCAACCGACAAATTCGCGCCCGTAATCGCGCTTGCTTCTTCACGGCACAGAAACAGGCCGAGTGCCGCTACCTGTTCAATCGTCACAAATTTCTTCTGAGGCTGATTGGCAAGCAGCACATCATTTATAACTTGCTCCCGTGTTAGCCCGCGCGCTTTCATGGTACCGGGAATTTGGCCCTCAACCAAAGGCGTCCATACGTAACCCGGGCTGATAGTATTGGCTGTTATCCCCTGCTGCGCAACCTCCAAGGCAACGGTTTTTGTAAAGCCATCAACGCCGTGTTTGGCCGCATTATATGCGCTTTTATATGGGCTTGCGACTTTGCTGTGCATCGACCCAGTATTGATAATGCGGCCCCACCCTTTTGCTTTCATGCCGGGTAATGCGGCACTTGTTGCATGGAACGTGGATGATAATATTATCGCGATAATAGCGTCCCATTTTTCGGGCGGGAACTCATCGACAGGCGCGACATGTTGTATCCCCGCGTTATTAAAGAGTATATCCGGACCGCCAAGCTGCCGATTACAGTCGGCCACCATTGCCCGAATTTCATCAGGTTTGGTCATATCAGCGGGCGAATATAACGCGCCTGTACCGCCCAATTTAGATAATTCCGCGACATAACAAGCGATTTCATCTGCGTCGCCAAATCCGTTGATCATTACGGCGGCACCTTGCGCAGCGACTACGCGCGCATAGCCAAGACCAATGCCAGAAGTAGAACCTGTTATTAAAGCTGTTTTGCCTTTTAAGAACATGCCGAAGATATGCCTTTCCGGAACACGCGTTACCTTCGTTAGTTCTTGCGCTTTTCCAGCAAAACCGCAATGCTTATTGCAACATTTACGGAGTGAAGCGATGCGTCTTGATGATCTTGATCCCAGTACCAACGCCGAGGATATGGGGCGCGGCAGCGGTAGCGGCCTTGGCGGGTTTAGTGGCGGCGGCGGCGGCGGGGGCGGGCTTGCATCACTGCTGATCGGCTTATTACCCCTCCTTATAGGTCGCAAAATGGGTTTCGGTACCATCGCGTTGCTTGGGGCTGTGGCTGCGTTTTTTATGTTTGCAGGGGGCGGGCTAAACCTTGCGGGCCCTGCGTCAGGTCCAAGAGTTTCCAACCCACAGGCAGCAGGCGGCAACGTAGCGTGCGATACCCAAGACGAATTGTTTGCGTGCCGTGTTTTGAAATCTACAGAGAACACTTGGGCCCCTATGTTTAGCCAAGCCGGCCAAACATATCCTGCGCCGCGAATGAAATTCTATGAAAGCAGCGGCGATTCAGGGTGCGGTGCCGCGCAATCGGCGATGGGACCATTTTATTGCCCTACCGATAAAACAATATATTTAGATACCAGCTTTTTTGCCCAGATGAAAACTCAGATGGGAGCGGGCGGTGATTTTGCGCAGGCATATGTGGTTGCACACGAAGTTGGCCACCATATCCAAACAATCACAGGCATATCCGAGCGCGTTCGCCAAGCGCAGGCCCGCGCAAGCCAAGCCGAAGGCAACGGTTATCAGGTCCGCATGGAATTGCAGGCCGATTGCTATGCCGGGGTTTGGGCGGCGCGCAATGCAGACCGGATAGAGCCCGGTGATATCGAAGAGGGAATGACTGCAGCCAACGCAATTGGGGATGACACTTTGATGAAACAAGCAGGACAGCGCCCCGTTGAAAGCATGTTTACGCATGGAACGTCTCAGCAACGCATGACTTGGCTTAAAAAAGGTTTGGACAGCGGCGATCCCAAAGCGTGCGATACATTTTCAGGCGTATTATAGGAGGCTTGCTTGCGCCTGAACGATTGTCATAATGTTGATGACTTTCGGCGGCTTGCAAAGGCGCGTCTGCCTTCGCCCATATTTGATTATATCGACGGCGCTGCTGATGACGAGATTAGCAAAGCGCGTAACACGGCGGCATTTGAGGATTGTGACCTGGTGCCCAATGTGTTGGCAGGCATAACCGATATTGATATGAGCGTCACAGTAATGGGGCGCAAAACCGCGATGCCGCTGATGCTGTCACCCACTGCGTTACAACGTCTATTCCATTGGCAAGGCGAGCGTGCTGTCGCCCGAACAGCGCAGGATTTTGGCACTTGGTTCGGGATCAGCTCGCTTGCGACGGTCAGCATAGAAGAGATTGGCGCGGCGGTAAGTTCGCCAAAAATGTTCCAGCTTTATATTCACAAAGACAAGGGCCTGAACGCATCGATGATCGAACGGTGCAAGGCAGCAAAGTTTGATGCCATCGCGCTCACCGTCGATACCATTGTTTCCGGTAACCGTGAACGGTGTTTGCGCAGCGGCTTTACATCTCCGCCGCGCTTTACGCCTTCTTCTGTTTTCAGTTACGCCGCGCATCCGCGTTGGACATTAAATTACCTATTTCGCGAAAAGTTCGCTCTACCTAATCTAGATACGCATGTTGATGCCGGGACCAATGTCGCGGTCTCGGTGGCGGATTATTTTAATACGATGCTTGATCCATCAATTGACTGGAATATGGCAGAAAAAATCCGGTGTGACTGGGGCGGCGCATTTTGTCTTAAAGGTATCATGTCCGTAAATGACGCGAGGCGCGCCGTTAACATTGGTGCAACAGCGATCATGGTCAGCAACCACGGCGGGCGGCAACTGGATGGTGGCAGGTCACCTTTTGATCAGATCGCAGAGATTGCTGATGCTGTCGGCGGACAGATTGATATTATTTGTGACGGCGGCATTCGGCGCGGCAGCCACGTGCTCAAAGCGCTCGCCTGCGGGGCGGCGGCATGCTCAGGCGGGCGTCTTTACCTTTATGCATTGGCTGCAGCAGGCGAGCCGGGCGTACGGCGTATTATTGGCAAATTGCATGGCGAAATTGAACGCGATATGAAGCTTATGGGCGTTCGGTCCGTGGACGAACTTACCCCTTTGATGTTACGGCAGCGG
Source organism: Sphingomonadales bacterium (assembly GCA_043778865.1). Taxonomy (GTDB): domain Bacteria; phylum Pseudomonadota; class Alphaproteobacteria; order Sphingomonadales; family Sphingomonadaceae; genus Sphingorhabdus_B. The sequence continues at coordinate 1,417 of JAYWFI010000225.1, read as the reverse complement.
CGGGCTTTCTAGCCTTAGTTTTTGCCGCGGCTGTAACTTCACTGGCAGGTGATGGTGGATTTAGGGGCGCAGGATCCGGTGTCTGCATTTCGTCCTTATCGCCTTTTCCACCAGACCAATCAATCATCCGCGTCGCCCACATCACAACAGCTAGCGCCACAAAAAGCAGCAACGATCCAATAAGCAGCGAATACGCTTCCAAATTAAGTAGCGTATACAGCACAGCATACAGACCAAGCAGCAATCCGCCAATTATACGCGCCCGCATCCAGCTTTTGAGCACCGCCGCCGAATATGCCGTCAGCAATCCGGTAATGGCACTGGCCGCGATCATGTAAGCCCACGCAAATCCGGTAACCTCAGCAAACGCAAGCAACAAAATGAAAAATAACACCAATCCAGCGCCCGTCAAAAGATATTCCGCCGCCGCAACCCGCGCGCCAGCCACAATATCAAACATCAAAAACGCAAGGAAAGTGAACCCGATAAACAGAAAGCCATATTTTACTGCGCGATCAACCCGGCTGTATAAATTCACAGGTTCGATTAATCCAATGGTCGCGGCTTGGCTAATCGTGGTGGCCGTAGTTTCGGTGGGAATAGTTTTTGATGACAGAGTATCGCGACTTTCATCCTGCGATGGCGGCGACGGATCCTCAGTCATAATGATCGCTTGATCCAACGCGATATTACTTATTACGTGCTTGGACGTGAAGCCCGTATCTTTAACATCGCGTTTTGTAGGCAGAAAATCGCCCTTAAAATCTGGGCTAGGCCAGCTGGATGTAACATTCCATTCTATTTCTTTGCCACGCGGAACCATAGTGAGCGATTTATTGCCTCTAATCGAATAGGTATATGAAACGTCCAAAGGCTTTTTGGTATCCCAATCAATAAATGCAAAGAAACCCGAACCGCCCGACGCATTTAACCCTTTACCTGGCTGCGGCTCGCTTACGACCCCGTTGATTTCTACTTTTCTGTCTGGTTGAACGCCGCGAACATCGGAAACACCAAATCGCAGCTCCGCGCTACCTAAATATAGCGATTCCCGTGTTATACCATAACGATCAAAATCCGCAGGCAATGCAAAGCGCGCCTTGCCCGTATTTTTTGCAACAAATAACACGCTTTCATAAATTGATTTTTTCTTACGATCTGGTTTTAGGTCCGTATTAATCACATTGGTTTCAGGCGACAGGAACATCTCCTTTGTCACTTCAACAGTACGTGACACTTCTTTGCCATTTTCGGTAACAGTTTGCGTATCTGTACTCTTATACGGAATAACGAGCACTGGCCCCACAATCGTTTGAGGTCCGCCCCAACCCGCCGCAATACTAGTTTGCGCTGTATCCGATTGCGATTGGCGATCATACAGTAATGCATAAACCAGCAACAAAGGGATCACGAGTAT
>JAYWFI010000224.1:0-11783 GCA_043778865.1 Sphingomonadales bacterium | reverse complement strand
TGATGGGCCTGAACGAAGGCGTAAATACATTCATGGACGACAAGGGCCAGTTTACAACGCCTGTCTATATTCCTGCATATGTTCGCCGGTATCCCTATTTGCTCGCTAAACTCCGTCCGGAAAGTGATGAGCTGTCGTTATGTTTTGATCCAACATGCGGCGTGATCGGTGATTTCAAAAAAGAAGGCACGGCCCTGTTTGAGGACGGCAAGCCTTCTGAGCAAGTGCAAGCCGCGCTGAAATTCTGTGAAGATTTTGAAACCGCTGGCGCGCGTACGCAATCGTTTATGGAAGAATTGACCAAAAGCGATCTGCTTATGGACGGCGAAGTTTCGATCCAGCAAGCCGACGTCGAACAGCCATTTGTTTATCGCGGTTTCAAAATGATCGATGAGGAAAAGCTGCGCAATATGCGCGGTGACGAACTGCGCAAGATGAACCAGAATGGCATGCTGCCATTGATCCACGCGCACTTATTCTCCCTACAACTGATGCGCGAAATTTTTGCAATGCAGGTTCAGCAGGGCAAGGTACCACAGATCAACCAAGTGCCTTTGAACTAATTGGCTTTTACAAATTTAACATAGGCTTACAAAGCCAAAGAAAATCTGCCTACAAACATAGCTGCATAAAAAACTGTTGGATGCGAGAGAATGGCTCATTCTCTCGCATTTTCTTTGCAGCTAAGCGATAAGTGGCAAAAAGATACGGCGCAATACTTGATTTTCAAGATAGCTGTATCCATACTGATAGTAGGGTAAGATCATCCCTCCCTCGATCTTGCCCTACGATGCCTTACGGCATCACCTCCCTGAACCTTGACCACCCCGGAGTTTGTCCGGGGTGGCTTTTTTTAACAACTCGGCCCGGATTTTGTCCGGGGTGGCTTTTTTTACGGCAACTCGGCCCGGATTTTGTCCGGGGTGGCTATTTCAAAATGGCCTGCATTCTATTCTGCAGCTAGCAGTTGCGTGCCGCCCATTGCTTCGTTTGCCAGCCCCTGCACCAAATTTGCGATAAACTGAGCAATCTGCGGCAAGCTACTATTTGGCTCACGTAAGCCCGGCTGCAAATAGAGCGTGCGGTCCACTTCCAGCTGAATGGCATGAATTCCGCCGCGCACATTACCGTGCAACCGCAACATATGATCACCTGCATAAGGGTTATTCAAATTCACATTAAAGCCGCGCGCCCTAATTTGGTCCACCAAAAACTCGGAATATCGCGACGATGCACTGCGCCCAAATTGGTCGCCGATAACAAAGTCGGGCGGGGTTTCATGCGCTGCCACAGGAACAGGCGGCATGCTGTGTAGGTCCAGCAGAATTGCGGTGCCAAACAGGCGGTGCATCTGCGCCAATATCGCCGATACTTGGCTGTGATACGGCCTGTGAAAAGTATCGATACGCTGCGCAACGTCTCCGGCAGATATCCTATTTCGCCACAAATCGCCCAGGCCCGATAATCGCCGCGGGATCAAGCCCAAACCGCCGCGTTGTTTCACGCCGGGTGCAGGCCGGTTGCTACGATCAAGGCCGTCAATCATTTCTGCGTCTAAATCCTGCTCATCTCGGTTTAGATCAATCCATGCCCGCGCCACATTGGCGGCAATCGCAGTCGCGCCTGCGGCAACGGCATCACGGGCAAGCAAATCGGCGTAACGGTCCTCAAGCCTTACGAGCGCATCGGGCGGCAATCTGAGATTATCAAACAACGCGCTGGGATAAAAACGGCCCGCATGCGGAATAGACACAAGCACGGGCATCGTCAGATAATCGGCGTTGTGAAGATTAAAGCATTCATGTTCCGTCAAATTCATTTGCTTCGACCTAGTGATGTTTCAAACTCTTAATCGCTTTGACAGAAATTTTGCAGCAAGGTAGAAAAATATTAAATTAATCGTATTAATGTAGGAATATTAGGACACAACCAACGCCAACCTATGGCAATATTATTTTGGGATTGAAAATGACTCGTATTTTGCTGGCAGAAGATGAACAGGCAATGCGCGAATATCTTACGCGGGCGCTGGAGAAATCAGGCTATGATGTTGTGGCCGTTGACCGGGGGACATATGCTGCGCCGTTGCTGGAAAGTGAGCATTTTGATCTCCTGCTAACCGATATAGTCATGCCCGAAATGGACGGTATTGAACTTGCGCAATTATGCGCCAGAGTTGCGCCCCATACCCAAGTGATGTTCATCACCGGATTTTCCGGCGTTACATTGCGCGCAGGGCAATCCATGCCCAATGCAAAGATCCTGTCCAAACCATTTCACCTAAAAGATCTGGTCTTAGAAGTTGAGCGCATGTTTAATAAGGAAAGTGCAAGCAGCCTTAATTGATGGGTTGCCGGGCCCACCCTTGAACGCTAGAGGCGTAGCTAGAATGGGCGTATAGCTCAGCGGTAGAGCACTGCATTGACATTGCAGGGGTCGCAAGTTCAAACCTTGCTACGCCCACCATTCTCTAATTTTCCCAAAGTGTCAGACGGCGTGATCCCAAACCAGCGGCGGTGCGCGCGGCTAAACGCACTTAGCTCGCCAAAGCCGAGTAGATGCGCAATCTCTCCAAGTGAACGGCGGTTTTCCATACGGTAAAGCGACCACAGACTATGCCGTACGATATTGAGCAGCGCGCGAAACGGATATCCTTCATCATGCAGCCGCCGGCGCAAGGTACGTTCGCTCACTCCAAACGACGCTGCCATCATAGCCAATGTTGGCGGCGATTTATCCAGTTCCGACGATAGATAAAAAAAGCCGTTGCCTGCGTTGGTCTGCCCGGATTCCAGCAGCTTGGAACCCAGCTGGTAATGCGCGTGCACAGCATTCAGCGTCACGGCATTGGCGTGGGGCGATGCCATGGCCAATTGCCCGCCATCCAACCACGCGGTAGATTGCGGCATATTAAACCGCACCGGACAGCCGAATACAGATTGATATTGTGACAGATCAAACCGCTGTGCATGCTTAAAATGCACTTCATGTAAGCGCAACGGCTGCCCCAGTATTTGCACGCCCAATCGCATATAAGTCGCAATCGAAAACTCCACGAATCTATCGGCAATATAATCGGGATCAACGGGGGTCCAGCGCAGTGTGGGCGCAGCAGGCGATAGATCAAAATCTACAGATACCGCGTTTTGCCGAATGGCCTGTATCTGGCAATTTGCCTCGATAATAGCCGCCAGATTAGGGGCAAACTGCGCTGCATAGCCAAAATCAGAAAAACTATGCGATATTGCAACATCACCAAGGCGCAGGATAATTGCAGGATCATCAAACTGTTTTTCAAGCGCCGTAAACAATCGTTCGGCCAGCTGCCACGCCATGCGGTTCACAGGATTGCGCAGCCGCGCCTCATTAAATCCAAGCACCGAGATCAACGCCGGACGCGATGCGCCGAGGTTTACCGCGCCGCGTATGATACGGTTCACCAATGCTGCAGAAACCGTGCCATGCGGGGCAGGTCCGCTGCCAGGAAGCATAGCGGGTATCCATGCATTCATTGGAAAAAGCGCTTTCTTTACGCGGTACATAGTTGAGTTAGAGCGCAACTCTTAGGCTCATCTGGATACCGAATAAAGTTCTAGATTAATTTTATGCTGTCGCGCTTTGTTCGAGTAGCCAAGTCCTTATCGCAATGGAGGAATAAAAACGTCAACAGGTTCAGGCTGCGTGTGCGTGGGGCCAAGGCCGCGCCACCCGTCTTTGGTAGACCACATATTTACCACTCCAAGCACCTGTAATTCCATAATCGATTCTTGCGGCCAATTTTCGGGTAGTTGTTGCTGGCAACATGGGCATCCGCCCCCTGCTTTAGCGTAATTCTGCAAGCGCGTGCGTGTATCCATTATACGCTGTCCAAACGCTGCTGACTCAATTGCAGGATCAGGTTGCTGATATTTTTTTCCCAATTTATTAAAGGTCCAGTTATTCTTATGTTCTTCAAAGGTCAGCGTGTTTTGAGAATTTGAAATAGCAACAGCAATAGCGTTCGCCGCGGCATTATCGTAATTCGTACTGCCATTCGCCACATTCATTTGTGCCCGTTTTAACAGCAAAGAGAGCATAGAATCAGACGGCGTAATCCGCCGCTCTACCTCTTTGCCTTTGCGGATAATAATAGTCTCACGGCCTTCCACAGCGCGCTTATATGCTACCGCTTCTAGGCCCTGCCCTGCACGCTTCAGGGCCGCGTCCCATGCTTTGGCAAATTCTGGAAAATGGTTCTGTAGCCGGCGCGCCGATGTTACCGAAACACCCGCAATTCGGCTCGCATCGGTCACGCATCCCGTATGGCCCAAACAATCCAGAAATTTATGCTGCCTTTCCACTGTCCAGCCATCATGACGTTTGCGAAGCGTCGGCGCATAATCTTTCATGTATAATTCCTTATTGGTTAGTTTGAGAGTAATAAATAACCAATAAGTTTTGTTGTAGGAAAGCGAGAAAATTACGATTGATGTTATTTTTTTATAAAAGTGACGGTTGCTCCAAACCTTATGATGCGTGTGTGGGCGGAAACTTATTTCACACGAAGCCCGCGAAAGTGCGAAGAGCGTTACATATGTCAAATACTTCGGCATACCCGGGGCGGCAGGTATCCATCATCTGCCATCTCCTGCCATCTAGAGTGTTGTCACAAGTATACGAACCGCTCATCCCGAGGAGCCATTGAGCCTGACGAAATGGAGTCTCGAAGGGGTGCAAGGTCGCAGGTCTTCGAGACGGGTCTTCGGCATGCTCAGCCCCTCCTCAGGATGAGCGGAGTTTTTTTGACTAAAAGCATCTTGCTCTAAATTTGCATGTCCGGCGATACACTCGCAGTTACATTGCAACTTCTGCCCCACTTGCTGAAAAACACCTTTCGGTATAATAGACACATAACACGCGAATCTGATGCTTTGCAGCTTGCCAGGCGTACCTTGAGGCGCGCTATCCCCAGCTAGTTAAAAGCGCTTATTTAAGAGGCATATTATGACATCCATTGGCCAAGACACGCTGCAAACTCGCGATACCCTGACAGCGGGTGGGCGCACGGTTCACTATTATTCATTGGCAAAGGCAGCGGCGAAATTAGGCGATGTGTCTCGCCTGCCGTTTTCCATGAAAGTGCTGCTGGAAAATATGCTGCGGTTCGAAGATGGCGGTTTTACGGTGGATGTTGCCGATGCGCAGGCGATTGTCGATTGGCAGGCCGATCCAAAATCTACCAAAGAAATACAATATCGTCCTGCACGCGTGTTGCTACAAGATTTCACCGGCGTGCCGTGCGTCGTTGATCTGGCCGCAATGCGCGATGCGATGACAAATCTGGGAGGTGATCCGCAAAAGATTAATCCGCTTGTCCCTGTGCATTTGGTAATCGATCATAGCGTGATGGTTGATGAATTTGGCCATCCAAAAGCCGCAGAACAGAATGTCGAAATTGAATACCACCGCAACGCCGAACGTTATGATTTTTTGAAATGGGGTTCAAAATCGCTCAATAACTTTAAGGCAGTTCCTCCCGGAACAGGCATTTGTCATCAAGTTAATTTGGAACATATCGCGCAAACGGTATGGGTTTCTGACGCGCCGGATGGCAGCGCGATTGCGTATCCCGATACTTGCGTAGGCACCGACAGCCATACCACGATGATCAACGGCCTTGGCGTATTGGGGTGGGGTGTGGGCGGAATTGAAGCGGAGGCCGCGATGCTGGGGCAGCCCGTTTCGATGTTGATCCCGCAAGTGGTTGGTTTTAAACTGACGGGCGAACTTGCCGAGGGCATTACAGCAACCGATCTGGTTCTAACCGCAACACAAATGTTACGTGCGAAGGGCGTTGTGGGATGCTTTGTCGAATATTATGGCTCCGGTCTTGATGCATTATCATTGGCGGACCGCGCGACGCTTGCCAACATGGCGCCAGAATATGGCGCGACGTGCGGTTTTTTTGGGATCGATGAAAAAACAATCGAATATCTGCGTTTGACGGGCCGTGAAGAAAATCAGATTGCCTTGACCGAGGCCTATGCCAAAGCGCAGGGACTATGGCGGTACGCAGACGCAGTGGACCCGGTATTCACCGATACGTTATCGCTGGATATGGGAACTGTTGTGCCGTCACTTGCGGGGCCAAAACGCCCGCAAGACAAAGTGATCCTTACGCAAGTGGACGACGTATTTAACGCCGATCTTTCGGCTGTGTACAATCATGCTTCGGCGAAACGCGTTGCGGTGGCCGGTAAAGACCACGATATTGGCGACGGCGATGTCGTCATCGCGGCCATCACAAGCTGCACCAACACATCAAATCCAAGCGTGCTTGTCGCCGCAGGGTTGGTTGCGCGCAAAGCCAATGCATTTGGGCTCAAGCCAAAGCCATGGGTAAAAACCTCGCTCGCACCGGGCAGCCAAGTCGTGACTGATTATTTGGACCGTGCCGGTTTGTCCGCCGAATTGGACGCGGTTGGCTTTAACCTTGTTGGCTATGGCTGCACCACGTGTATTGGTAATTCAGGGCCACTGGCTGCGCCTATATCTGCGGCAATAAACGAAAATGATATCGTTGCAGCCTCCGTAATCTCAGGCAATCGTAATTTCGAAGGCCGCGTGTCGCCCGATGTACGGGCAAACTTCTTGGCATCGCCGCCGCTGGTTGTGGCATATGCGCTGAAAGGTACCGTGACCGAAGACTTCACAACTACGCCGATTGGGCAGGCTCAGGACGGGCGCGACGTGTACTTAAAAGATATCTGGCCGACCAATGCCGAGGTCCACGACTTGATGACTGCCAACATCGACCGCGAAATGTTCCAGGCGCGTTACGCTAATGTGTACAAAGGCGACGCGCATTGGCAGGGCATTACCGTGGAGGGCAGCGCGACCTATCACTGGCGCGCAGGCAGCACATATGTCGCAAATCCGCCGTATTTTGATGGCATGAGCATGACGCCTGACGCAATTACCGACGTGGTGGGCGCGCGGCCGCTGGCGATATTGGGGGACAGCATCACCACCGATCACATTTCACCTGCGGGTAGCATCAAAGCAGACTCGCCAGCTGGAAAATTCCTTTTGGATCATCAGGTTAGCAAGAATGATTTTAACAGCTACGGCGCGCGGCGGGGAAATCACGATATCATGATGCGCGGCACCTTCGCCAACATCCGGATCAAAAACGAAATGGTCCCCGGAACCGAAGGCGGCATGTCCTATTACAACGGCGAAACTATGCCAATATACGATGCCGCGATGCGCCACAAATCTGACGGCACGCCATTGGTGGTGATTGCGGGCAAAGAATATGGCACAGGCTCCAGCCGCGATTGGGCCGCAAAAGGCACGAATTTGCTGGGCGTACGCGCCGTAATCGTCGAGAGTTTTGAGCGTATCCACCGCAGCAACCTTGTCGGTATGGGGGTATTGCCGTTGCAGTTTGTGGATGGCGAAACGCGCAAGACTCTGGGCCTAAACGGCGAAGACAACTTTACCATATTGGGCGTCGCTGTATTACAGCCGCGCCAAACGGTTGCGGTACAAGTAACGCGCAAAGATGGGTCAAGCTTCGTATTCCAAACTCTATGCCGCATCGATACTGCCAATGAGGTGGAATATTTTAACAATGGCGGTATTTTGCATTATGTCCTCAGAAAATTGGCGGCATAACAGGCTTTCCACAGGCTAGTCACCAGCATCCCTTGTCGCAAATCTGCAATTTCGCTATAAAGTTCATATGATCAATCCTGTTAAGATAGCACCGTCAATTTTGTCAGCTGATTTCGCTCGGCTTGGCGAAGAAATCCGCAGCATTGATGCAGCGGGCTGCGACTGGATTCATGTTGATGTGATGGACGGCCATTTTGTACCAAACATCACCATTGGACCGGCTGTAATAAAGGCATTGCGCCCGCACACAGAAAAGATAATCGATGTTCATTTGATGATATCTCCAGTTGATGTTTTCTTGGAAGCATTTGCAGACGCCGGAGCAGACATAATCACTGTCCATCCCGAAGCAGGCCCACATACCCACCGTACCGTTCAAGCCATTAAAGCGTTGGGGAAAAAAGCAGGCGTAGTGCTTAATCCAGCAACCCCAGCTAAAATGCTTGATTATTTGATCGATGATGTAGATTTGGTTCTGGTCATGAGCGTTAATCCCGGTTTTGGCGGACAAAGTTTTATCACTAGCCAGCTGCGTAAGATTGAAGCGATCCGCAAGATGATCGACAAAACAGGCCGTGACATATTCCTTGAAGTGGATGGCGGAATTACATGCGAAACCGCACGGCTTGCGATATCGGCGGGTGCAGACGTGCTTGTTGCAGGGACCGCCGTGTTCAAGGGCGGCCCTGATTATTATGCAACGAACATTGCTGCTTTAAGAGGCCAATGAGTTTGCAAGATGATCCGCAAAAGCTGTTCAATGAACCGGAACATTATAGCGCCACTCGCAGCACACGCTCGGCGATGATCGTGCACAAGCCTAACGAAGTACAAACATTGTCAGAGCGAGTGAAGCGGGCATTTTATTTGCTTACTTGGCGTACGCCGTTGCACAATGTGCGGCTTACCGGAAAACTGCCTTTGCGGTTACTGTTCGTCCCAGAAGACCACTTGCCTGCCGATGTTGCGCGCGGACAATCAATTCGTATGGGCAGTTTTAATTTTCAGGGGCTGAACCAGCCGCTTAATACTATTGATTATTCCACGTTGCCTTTGCCGCCTGCGATGCTGGATTATATCCACCGTTTTGATTGGTTGCGTGATTTGGCCGCCGCCACCAACCGTACCGATGGCGCGCCAATCGCAGCCCGCATTACGCAGCAATGGATCGCGGGGAATACCCAAAAAATCCGCGAACCTGCATGGCGCGTCGATAATGCGGCATGGCGCATGCTTAACATGGCGGCATATTGTCCGCTTATATTATCTAGCAGTGATCCTGTGTACAGATCGTCTGTACTCAATCATTTTGCGCGCAACGCCCGCCATCTGGACCGCAGTGCGCCAAAAGCTGGGAATTTATATGCGCGGCTGACCGGATGGGCAGGTGTTGTTGCTGCGTCATTGCTGCTGCCCGAAGGCAAAGCCCGCCGCATGGTGGGTGAGGACGGACTTGAACATACTATAAACCTGTGCGTATTTAACGATGGCGGCGTGGTATCGCGTTCGCCTGTGCAATTGATGGAACTGATCGGATTGCTTAGCCTGCTGCGCCAATGTTATCTGGCGGCAAACCAAAACTTGCCGAACTTTATAGCCGAAGCGCTTGGCCGATCGGTGCCCGCGTTGTTGGGATTAACACATGCAGACGGCGGACTTGGCGCGTGGCAAGGTTCAGCGCAGATTTCAGCGGCTCGTATTGCGGCATTGGTTGAGGCATCGGGCGTACGTGCCCGGCCGCAACGCCAAGCGCTCGATTGGGGATATCAGCGCGTTTCAGCGGGTAATACCGTGATGTTGCTGGATGCTGGGCCGCCGCCGCTGGCCAAACAATCTGCGGCGGGATGTGCATCTACTTTGGCGTTTGAGCTATCTTATGGTGAACAGCGAATCATCGTGAATTGCGGCGGATCATCGCTTGTTGGAGCGAGCATCCCTGCGGCTCTTGCGCGAGGATTACGTACTACCGCGGCACATTCAACGTTATGCTTGGACGATAGCAACTCTACTGCGATATTGGCGGGCGGGCAGTTGGGCAAGGGCGTAACCGAGGTTGGCCTTGACCGCCGCGATGTTGAAAAAGCGACGCGCATTGTCGCCAGCCACGATGGCTATGCCCGCGCGTTTGGCTTTATCCATTCGCGTACATTGATCTTGCGTTCCGACGGATTGGAACTGCGCGGTGAAGATACGTTGTTGCCGCACAAGAGCTATAAATCCAGAGATAATGTGCCGGTGCATATCCGTTTTCATTTGGGCGCGAATATTGAGCTGGCGAAAAGTGATAATAAAGACGCAGTTGTCCTTCGGTTGGGAGATGGCACCAGCTGGTTGTTCATACCGGGATCAGGACAAAGTGCTGGAAATGTGCAGTTGGACGATAGCGTCTGGGTTGACGGCGATGGCCGTCCGCATAATTCGCAGCAATTGATCATTGCCGCCACCGCTGGAAAAGGCGGAATCTCAATCGGCTGGCAGTTCCGTTTTTTAGGATAAACATATGAGCAATCCCAAAATCATCCGCGCGCTGCTGTCGGTGTCAGACAAATCTGGCCTTGTTGAACTTGGCCATGCACTGGCCGCTCGTCATGTTGAGCTAGTGTCAACAGGCGGTACCGCCAAAACTCTGCGCGATGCCGGCCTGAAGGTTATGGATATCTCTGATCTAACTGGGTTTCCCGAAATGATGGATGGCCGCGTCAAAACCTTGCACCCCAAAGTGCACGGCGGATTGCTGGCCGTGCGCGACAATGCCGAACATATGGCATCCATGCAGGAGCACTCGATTGATGGCATCGACTTAGTAATCGTCAATCTTTATCCCTTTGCCGCCACCGTTGCAAAAGGTGCAGGCCGCGACGAGATCATCGAGAATATTGATATTGGCGGACCCAGCATGGTGCGCAGCGCAGCGAAGAACCACCAGTTTGTAACAATCCTAACCAATCCCGCCGATTATGATGTATTGATTGCGGAGATAGAGGAACAAGACGGCGCGACCACCCTGCCCTTTCGCCGCGCTATGGCCGCTAAAGCCTATGCCGCGACCGCTGCGTATGACAGTATGATCGCAAATTGGTTTGCGTTTACTGATCAGGAAGAACAGTTCCCGGCGACTTTGACATTTGGCGGAACGCTTGCAGGTACGCTGCGTTACGGTGAAAATCCGCATCAGCAGGCGGCGTTCTATGTGCCATCCGGCCCGCACGTCATGGGCATTGGCCAAGCCGAACAGGTGCAAGGCAAAGAGCTGTCATACAATAACTATAATGATGCCGATGCCGCACTGGAGCTTGTGGCCGAATTTAAGAATGGGCTGCCCACGGTCGTTATCGTCAAGCATGCCAATCCGTGCGGCGTAGCCACCCGAGCGACTTTGATCGAGGCTTACCATGCCGCACTAGAATGCGACAGCGTATCGGCTTTTGGCGGGATAGTTGCAGTCAACCGCCCACTCGATGGCCCGACTGCAGAAGCCATTACCGAGATTTTCACTGAAGTCGTCGCTGCGCCCGCCGCAGATGATGCCGCACGCGCGGTGTTTGCCAAGAAAAAGAACCTACGTCTTCTAATTACAGGCGACTTACCCGATCCAAACCGCGTGGGCATGATGGTGAAGAATATCGCGGGCGGGTACCTGATCCAAAGCCGTGACAATGGAACAGTTACCGATGCCGATCTGAAAGTCGTCACCCGGCGCTCACCCACTCTACAGGAACTTGCCGATTGCCGCTTTGCCTGGACAATTGCAAAGCACGTAAAATCAAACGCGATTGTCTATGCCAAGGACGGTGCAACCGCAGGCATCGGTGCGGGCCAGATGAACCGCCGCGACAGTGCACGAATCGCTGCATCCAAAGCGCGCGAGGCCGCTGAAGCCTATGGCTGGGCAGTATCAAAAACCGTGGGTAGCGCGGTCGCCTCCGACGCATTCTTTCCCTTTGCTGACGGATTGTTGGCCGCAGCCGAGGCAGGTGCAACCGCCGTCATCCAACCTGGCGGATCCATGCGCGACAACGAAGTAATCGCCGCCGCCGACGAAGCAGGGCTTGCGATGGTGTTCACCGGCATGCGGCATTTTAGGCATTGAGGGCATATGACTTTAACAATTGAGGCTGCTTATG
>JAYWFI010000223.1:0-9470 GCA_043778865.1 Sphingomonadales bacterium | reverse complement strand
GCAACGTTTTGACTGCGCCGAAATCCAATACGGCTCAATGCATCATTAAGCTCGTCGGCATGCGGGCCATTTAGCTCGGTAAATACCTTGCGTTCTGTTTTGCCGGGCAAATATGGACACGGTCCCGGATTGGTGACAAAAAATCGCGGAAATCTAACTGGTGCTGTCATGTTTTATCCGGACGATGGCCCGCAGGCTTGTTCAACTGTTATTGATTATATCTGTACTATGCCTAACCTGTGCTTGTATGAAAAGGGTATTTACCATGAAAGTTTGGCAGCGGCCTATAAAACCCGATTGAGGTGTGAACTTCAGCAGAAATCCTTGGGTTTTGACACTGGCTTATCAGGCTAATTAAGTTCCACACGTTCGACTGAATATCCGCCATCACGTAGGCCATCGACTAAACCCTGAAGTTGATCTGCATCGCGGGCTTCGCATTCAATATCGGTGATAAGCCCTTTGGCAGGCAGCGTGGTAAAAATACGCTGATGGTAAATCTCGATGATGTTCACGTTGTGCGCATCAAACAACTTCATAACCTTAAACAGCGCGCCGGGCCGATCCTGCAACGTAACACGCAGCCGGGCCAAACGCCCCGACCGTGCCAAATCACGCAGCAATACATTGGCGAGCAGCCGCGTATCAATGTTGCCGCCGCACAAAACAACACCGACATTCTTTCCAGCAAACTTTTCTGGATAGGCCATGACGGCGGCCAACCCCGCCGCTCCGGCGCCTTCTACAACGGTTTTTTCAATCTGCAATAACACGCTTACGGCGGTTTCTAGGTGTGCTTCAGATACCAGCACGATGTCATCGGCCAGTTTCTTGACCATCATACCTGTGAATTTTCCGGGAACTCTAACAGCAATTCCTTCTGCCAAAGTATCGCCTTCGCATGGCAGTTGCAAGCCGTTGAAATGCGCATACATCGATGGGAAAAGCTCTGCTTGTACGCCGATTAAGCCGACATCTGGTTTTAATCCGCGTGCTGCAACGCCCATACCGGTCATCAATCCGCCGCCGCCGATGGGTACGACCAGCATATCGATATCGGGGACCGCCTCAAACATTTCCAGCGCAACCGTGCCCTGCCCCGCCGCCACATTGGGATCATCGAACGGATGCACAAACGTTAGGCTTTGTTCCGCCTCCAATTGCCGCGCATACGCATATGCATCATCAAATGTTTCACCATGCAGGATAACTTTGCCGCCCACGCTCTGTGTTTGCATCACTTTTACGATTGGTGTGGTTTCCGGCATCACGATGGTAACAGGCACACCAAGCCGAGTGCCATGATAACTTAAGCCCTGCGCATGGTTACCCGCAGACGCCGCGATAACCCCTCGGCTTCGCGCTTCATCAGATAGCAGCAGCAACGCATTCAGCGCGCCGCGTTCCTTGTAAGCCGCCGTAAACTGATGATTTTCAAACTTCAGATAAATGTTAGCGCCCGTCAACTTTGATAGTGTCTGGCTGTATAAAGTGGGCGTCGCCACGATCGCGTCCTTTATACGTTCGTGTGCAGCGCGGATGTGCTGTAAGCTAATATGGTCGGTCATTGCAAAAGCCTCTATCCTATCTGGCGCTGGGATGAAACAGCGTTTAAGGGTTGAAGCCATGACAAAAATTGGATTTATCGGCATTGGTATAATGGGCGGTCCCATGGCACGCCATCTGAAGTCTGCTGGACATGAAGTGACCGTGTTCAACCGGTCGCGCAGCAAGGCAGAAGCATGGATCGCAGCGCACGGCGGATCGATTGCTGATACGCCGGCGGGTGCGGCGGCCAGCGCAGAAGTTGTTATCACCTGCGTTGGCACAGATGATGATCTGGCCAGTGTAACGCTTGGCCGTGACGGCGCGTTTGCGGCAATGACAAAGGGCGCATTGTTCATTGATCACACCACCGTGTCTGCGCGGATTGCGCGGCAATTGGCAGTGGAAGCCAAATCGCGTGGTATCCACTGCATCGATGCGCCGGTATCAGGCGGCCAAGCAGGCGCAGAGAACGGCGCGCTATCAATTATGTGCGGCGGCAGTGATGCTGCTATGGCGGCGGGTGAGCCGGTTATGCAGTGCTATGCCAAACGGATCGTCCATGTTGGCGGGCCGGGCGCAGGGCAAACCGCAAAGATGGTCAATCAAATCGCAATCGCTGGCGTGTTACAGGGCCTGTCCGAAGCGTTACATTTTGCTCAATGTGCGCAGGTTGATCTGGACAGAGTATTTGAGGCAATCTCGGGCGGCGCGGCGCAAAGCTGGCAAATGGATAACCGCTGGCCCACCATGGCAAAGGGCGAATTTGACTTTGGCTTTGCCGTGGATTGGATGCGCAAAGACCTTGGGCTGGCGCTTGATGAAGCACGCGCAAACGGCGCATCAATTCCGATTGCGGCGATGACCGACCAGTTCTATTCCGATGTACAGCATATGGGCGGCGGACGGCAAGATACCAGTGCGCTCGTTCGAAGGTTACCCAAACGATGAAACGGATATTAATATACGCGGCATTGCTTGCGGCCACTTTATCCTCTGCGGCATTGTATGCCGATGGTTTGATCGACAATGTGAACGGCATCACCCTTGATCAAGACGGCAAGGTAATCCGGTTTAGCGGATTACTCATAGGCCGCGACGGTAAAGTGACCCAGCTGCTAACCCGTAAAGACAAGCCGCCGAAACAGCTTGATTTCCGCCAAGATGCCAAGGGTAAAACGATGATACCCGGCCTGATTGATGCGCACGGCCATGTCATGGGTACAGGTTTTCAGGTGCTAACGCTCGATCTAAGCGCAACGAGCAGCCTTGCAGAGGCGCAGGCCGCGATCCGCGCATATGCCGTAAAATATCCGGATCGCCGCTGGATCACCGGACGCGGATGGAATCAGGAAAAGTGGGGCTTGGGCCGTTTTCCCAATGCCGCTGAATTGGATGCCGCCGAAACAGACCGCCCAGTATTTCTTGAACGGATTGATGGCCATGCAGGCTGGGCAAACAGCCGCGCGATGGCAATCTCTGGCATTACGGTGGCCACCAAAGCACCCGCGGGCGGCCGGATAGAAATGACCGCCGGAAAGCCAAATGGTATTTTTGTGGATGCGGCAGCGGAATTGATCGGCAAGAATGTGCCCGTTCCCCGCCCAGCCGAACGCGATGTTGCCCTTGCCAAAGTGCAAGCATTGTTGCTGTCACAAGGGATCACCGCGATTGCCGACATGGGAACCACAATCGAAGACTGGCAAACATACCGGCGCGCAGGCGATTTGGGTTGGTTATCGTTTCGGATTTTTGGTTATGCCGCAGGGGTTGACAACATGGTTGCAATCGCCGGATCCGGCCCAACGCCATGGTTATACAATGACAAACTGCGGCTGGGCGGTGTGAAATTCTATCTTGATGGCGCGCTTGGCAGCCGCGGCGCTTGGCTGAAAAAACCCTATTCCGATGCACCGGGGCAAACCGGCCTGCAATTTATGGCGAGCGCGCAAATCCGCAACCTGATGGTGCGCGCGGCGATGGACGGGTTTCAACCCGCGGTGCATGCGATCGGTGACGCCGCCAATGCCGAGGTTATGAGCGCTATCGAGGAAATATCCGACGCCTATAAGGGCGACCGCCGCTGGCGCATTGAGCACGCCCAAATCATTGATCCTGCTGATCTGCCCCGGCTTGGCAAAAACGGCATCATCGCATCAATGCAGCCTGTGCACCAAACATCGGACCGCGTGATGGCCGAGGCACGGCTTGGCCCTGATCGGTTAAAGGGCGCATATGCATGGAAATCAATATTGAACGCAGGCGGTAAACTTGCTTTTGGATCCGATACGCCCGTTGAATCGTCTGATCCATTTGCAGGTATTGCCGCTGCGATTACCCGGGAGGACGCAAGCGGACAACCATTTGGCGGATGGCGTCCCGAAGAACGCATTAGCCGCGAACAAGCGCTGGCTGGATTTACGACAGGCGCCGCTTATGCTGCCTTTGCCGAGACCAAGGTTGGGTCGTTAACGCCCGGTCATCACGCTGACTTTGTGTTGATCGACACCGATCCGCTGATAGCTTCACCTGCCGAAATACGCGCCGCAAAGGTGGAAGAAACCTGGGTTGGCGGACGGCCCGTGTATAAACGAAATACGAGCGAACTAGGTTTAACTGAAATCCAAAAAGGAAAATAATATGCGTGCATGGGCCCTAAAAAATCGTCCCGTTGGAACACCTGTATCCAACGATTTTCAGATGATCGAAGCGGCGGACGCGGCTTTGCAAGACGGCGAATTTCGCATAACAAACAGCTGGCTGTCGGTGGACCCTTACATGCGCGGGCGGATGAATGATGTTAAAAGTTATGCGCCGCCGTTTGCCATTGGTGAGGCGATGACAGGCGGCGCAGTGGGCCATGTTACCGCAAGCAACAATGCCGATTATCCTGTGGGTGCAAAGGTGCTGCATATGGCCGGATGGCGCGACAGTGCGGTGGCCGGCGGCGGCATGGCTCCTGCGGGCGGGATGCCGCCTGTCAAGCTACCTGATCTAGGCGTGCCCGATCAACATTGGCTCAGCATCATGGGGATGCCGGGCGGCACGGCATGGTTTGGTCTGCTAAAAACCGCATCGGCAAAGGCAGGCGACGTTGTGTTTGTGTCCGCTGCGGCAGGCGCAGTTGGCTCTACGGTTACGCAAATCGCCAAAGCCAAGGGCATGACCGTTATTGGTTCGGCAGGCGGTACAGATAAGTGCGCTTGGGTTAAAGAACTCGGCGCAGATGCTTGCATCGATTACAAATCAGGGCCTGTATTGCCGCAATTGCGCGCCGCATTAAAGGTGCTGGGCAAAACGGGCATCGACGTTTATTTTGATAATGTCGGCGGCGAGCATTTTGACGCAGCATTGGCATGTTCGAATGAGCGCGCCCGCTTTGCTGTGTGCGGCATGATCGATGTCTACAATGACGGCAAGAAACAGGCGATGCAGTATCTGCCCATGATCATCGGCCTACGGATCACGATTACCGGATTTTTATACCCTGATTTTATGGCACAGGTACCCGAATTCAATGCCGATATGGCGCAATTGATCGCAGCAGGCAAAGTGAAGGGGCGCGAAACAGTAATGGCCGGATTGGAAGCAACTCCCGCCGCATTCATCGGGCTTTTCACAGGCGCAAACACCGGCAAAATGCTGGTGCAGTTGTAACTAGTTAAAGCATGAAAAGGTAAGGTTAACCGAAGCACCCAGAGCGCGACGACTTTTAGTGGCATCATCCACTTAACTGAGCTTGTCGAAATAAGACTATCTTTGAAGCATCCACTGGCAGGCTCGGAGCAACAATATCTATTTGGGCCATTCTATCAAAAATCATCGTGCTATAAATATCCGCTGCCAGCCTCATCGCGCTTCTTAGCACCTTCATACTCTTCGCGTGAAACGTACAGTTTTCCGCCTAAGTTCACAGTTCAATCTCGTTAAATCATAATATTACGCAATGACATTCCGTGTTTATCGCAGCTTTAGTTCATGCGAAGGGCCCGAAGATACGAAGAGCCGCGGAGAGTTTTATCGACTCTGTCCCTCTTTTTTAGCGCCGATGCTTATGTCACTTTTTGGGCTTGCCGAAGCATGCTTGCGGCAGGATCTTTGCCGGTTAGGTACCCACCCGCAGGCTCAAGGCTAAGGTGATATTTAAACCAGTCTTATTACATTATAACGGGAGAGACCTACTTGTTAAATTGGTAACGGATATAGTCCTATGCGCCAAACCCGACACTCAAGAAACTTGGCATCGGGCCGTTCCAACCGTCATCGGTTTCCGCAGCAATCTTTGTCGCTGCAGGAGCTGCGGTAGGTTTTGCCGCTGGCTTGCTATCACGCTTGGGTGCGGCTTTCGCTTCTTCGTGCTCAAGCAAGGCGGCTTCAATGGCAGGTTTCTTGCCGCCACGGCTACGTTTCTTTGGTGCTTTTTCGGTATCTGCGGCGTCAGGCACAGCATCGCTTGATACCGCGTTTCCGCCCATTCGGTCAATTTTATATCCGATTAGTTTTTCAATGTTACCAATGGCTTCTGCATCCGCTTTGGTGACGAAAGTATACGCCTTGCCCGTTGCCCCGGCGCGTCCTGTTCGGCCAATACGGTGGACATAATCATCGGGATGCCAAGGCGCGTCATAATTAAACACGTGGCTAACGCCCTTAATATCAAGCCCGCGTGCGGCAACATCAGATGCCACCAGCAGGTTGATTGCACCAGATTTGAATGCCTCCAACTGGCGTTGGCGCGTGCCTTGATCAATATCACCGTGAATTTCACCCGACCGGAAGCCATCACGGCTAAGGGATTTATTCAGATCGCGCACTGTTGTTTTACGATTGCAAAATATGATCCCGGTTTCAACCTTCTCATCGCGCAACAGTTTGTTCAAAACATCGCGCTTCTTATTGGGCGTAACATCGACCAGCATTTGTTCGATGTTTTTGTTCGCTGTCGCCGGCCGCGCCACTTCGATATATTTCGGGTTAGTCAGGAATTTATCCGCAAGCTTTTTAATGGGCGGCGGCATTGTCGCGCTGAATAATAATGTCTGGCGCTGTGCAGGTAATTTGGCGCAAATCTCTTCGATGTCGGGGATGAACCCCATGTCCAGCATCCGGTCAGCCTCATCGATTACCAGCAGATCACAACCGTTGAGCAATATGTTGCCGCGCGCGAACAGGTCCATCAAGCGGCCCGGCGTAGCGATCAACACGTCAACGCCTTTTTCCAGCGCCTTCACCTGATCACCCATCGATACGCCGCCAATCAGAAGCGCCATCGAAAGTCTGTGATACTTGCCATATTTGACAAAATTTTCCGAAACCTGTGCTGCCAATTCGCGTGTGGGTTCAAGTATCAAGCTGCGCGGCATACGAGCACGGGCACGGCCCTGCGCCAAGATATCGATCATCGGCAGCACGAATGAAGCGGTTTTGCCAGTGCCTGTTTGCGCAATACCGATGATATCTTTCATCATTAAAACAGACGGTATCGCCTGCTCTTGGATAGGCGTTGCTTCGTCATAACCTGCATCGGTTACAGCACGCAAAAGTTCTTCAGACAGGCCGATATCGGCAAAACGCATAATTTATTTCCGGAAATTTGGTATTGGCAAAATCATTCAATGACCTTGCTTTATGGTTTCATAAGTGAACAACTAAGCCGCAAATGTCAAGATAATAGCCGTATGCCGTAAGCCGGCGTACACTAAGCTTTTATTGCGGAACGCGCTGCGGATCTCACTGCAGAACTAATGCGCGAAATTTATCGATCTCACATTTGGCACCCGTGCGCGCAAATAGCATATCACGGTCAACGCACAGCTTACCGTCAGCAGGCCGTTCCATATAGGCCCCTGCATAGAAATCACGCGCCAGACATCCGTTGCCCAAATAGGCGCGGATCAACGCGCCTTCGCGGGTAACAAGCTCAAGGCTTTCTTTTGGCCCAGGCCCGGGGCGGGACGCCACAAACCGGTCCATGATCATGCACTTTCCGGTTTTTTCTTCTTTGTAGGTTGCCGGACGCGGTGCAGATTTGCCTGATACAGCTACTGAAGCTGTGGTTACACGGTAACGCGGCACCCGCACAATTACGCGTTGCTGCATGCGGACTTGAAAGGAGTTTTGGATTCCAAGCACTAGCTCCGTATGGCCAAATCCTAATAAATTATATTCGTCCTGCCCGCGTGCAGCGATACTGCCAGCGGCTATTGCGCCCATAAAGGCTATCAGGAACAATGTTTTGCGCAATCCGAATCCCGCCATTTAGATGATGACCGGTGTGTTAAACTATGACATTGAACGAGGGATTAATTGACGTCAAAATATAATAGCCATTCACTGGAGAAATCCCGAAATGACGCAGATAACAAGCAACAGTGGTTTAGCAAAGCAAAGCGCACTATCAGAATTTGAACAGTTGCTGGGACCAAAGGGATATAGCACGGATGCAGATGTTTTGGCGCCTTGGCTAACCGATTGGCGCGGACGGTTTACAGGCAAAGCAGCGGCGATGCTGTCTCCAGCGGACACAGCGCAGGTTTCAAAAATCCTGCAGATAGCGGCCGCGTACCGTATCGCGGTTGTTCCACAAGGCGGCAACAGCGGCATGGTCGCGGGGGCCACGCCCGATGACAGCGGCAATGCCGTAATATTATCATTGCGGCGAATGAACCAGATATCAGATTATGATGCAAATGAAGGCAGCATTACGTGCGGCGCAGGCGTGATTTTGCAAAACCTGCATGATGCCGCCGCAGCCAATCGCCGCAGGTTCCCGCTTACGCTGGGCGGCAAGGGATCGGCCACAATCGGCGGCTTAGTATCCACCAATGCAGGCGGCACGCAGGTGCTGCGCCACGGAACCATGCGCGCATTGGTAAATGGCATAGAAGCGGTATTGCCCGATGGATCGATATATCACGGCCTTTCGCCATTACAAAAAGACAATCGCGGTTATGACATAAAACATCTTATGATCGGCGCGGAAGGCACGATCGGTATTGTGACAGCGGCCACGTTGCAAACCGTTCCGGCGTTGATCGATCGCAGCGTAGTGTGGGCAGCGGTGGAAAGTCCGCAGGCGGCGTATGCGTTGCTGTTGTTTATGCGTAATGCAGTTAAGGATGCGCTCGAAGGATTTGAGATCCTGCCGCAAGCTGCATTAGACGCCGTTGTATCACATATACCTGGCACGCGCCGGCCGCTGCAAAGATCACACCCATGGCATGTCTTGATCGAATTGGTTCAGGATTCCAGCGGGCAACCACCGCCTGATGAATTGGCGCTTCGGTTTATTGGGGACGCAATGCGCATGGGTTATATCCAGGATGCGGTAATTTCGGGCAATGAGGCGCAGGCCGAGGCATTTTGGAAAATTCGCGACAGCATCGCAGAGGCCGAACGCGCGCAGGGTCCAGCATTGCAACATGACATAAGTGTTCCCGTTGCCGATATGGCGCGCTTCATTACCGAAGAATCACCAAAAGTAGAGGCTGCGTTCCCCGGCACACGTGTTATCGCATTTGGCCATCTGGGTGATGGTAACATCCATTATCACGTAAAAGCTCCGCTGGGTGTGCATGATGGCAATTGGAATAATGAAAATACAAAAGCGATCAGTAGCCATGTATACGACCGCGTTGCCGCATATAACGGATCCATTTCGGCAGAGCATGGTATCGGCCAGTTAAAGATCGAAGAGTTGGCCCGGCTCACCGATCCTGCCCGACTTTTGACGCTGCGTGCGATTAAAATGGCGCTTGATCCTTTGGGAATAATGAACCCCGGCAAACTTGTTCCTCTTGCCTAGTCGCAAATGCCCGCTTAAAGCCCCGCAATAACTACTGAAACTAACCAATGGAGAGTATAATGGCGACCGCGCCCGAAGCAGCAAATCTTCCGCTTTTTTACAAAGACCTTGTTCCGTTAAA
>JAYWFI010000222.1:0-1601 GCA_043778865.1 Sphingomonadales bacterium | reverse complement strand
GGTTGCCATTGCGATGGCAGGCGTGATCAATACCGCGGCAATCGCGGCCGAAGAACTAAAGAATTTAAGTTTACTGGTCATTGCTTCATTCCCTGTACTACAAAAAATAAACTGCCGTTAAACCGCGGCAATCATACGGTTTATTGCTATTTAACTATGCCACGAAAAATCAACTTGCCCTCTGAACCCGAAGCAAGCGTTTGTTTAAGATTCCAGCGGATATGCGTTACATCCGCCATAAGTGCAGGGCGTGTTTGTCCATTTTCACCGCGAACACGAAGCGAAGGTAAAAATCCCCAACTTTTCCCGCCATCGATCGAGACCACTTCTAATCCATCGGATGTGCCATTAAAGGCAACAGCCGCAGGTAAAGGATTGGTCACGACGAATTTGCTTGCTGGCACGGCGCCAGCATTTTTGTATTTGACTACGAAAACTAAGTTATCGCCCGGCGTTACCATATTAGGTTTTTCCAATATCGTTGCCGTAATGCCGCCAGCCCGCTTAACGCTTTTTTCAACATAGACGTCACTCGACAGTTCAACAGGCGCCGCTGCCGCTGCAATGCCGCTGGTCAACATCGCAGTCAGCGACAAGAGCAGTATGGATACTATCCGTGTCATTGTACTTTAACCTTAAACGTTACTGTGCGCGCCGTTCCTGCGGCTACCTGTCCTGCGGCTGCGCTAATGCGCGTGCCATTGTAATTGCCTGCGTCACTATCTGCGGCATCGGTTTGCACGGCGGCTTGATAGGTGAGAGTGCCTGCCTGATATATTGTTCCTGCGGGAATAGGATCGGTGATCGCCACATTGTTAAGATTGCCCGCGCCTGTGACATTGGCAATCAAGGTGTATGTGATAACTGATCCCGGTACGACGGTGGTGCCGCCAAATGGATCGACCACGGCCGCCGTTTTTGTAAGTGTCAAGCTTGCGGCCTGAACAGCGAGGAAACCGCTCGCGTTGCTATCTGCGCCTGTTGTTCCGGCAACTGCATTACTGCCGCCTGTACCTGCGCCAGGGAAAGTTGTGCCCGGTGCGCCTGTACCCGTTGTTGCTGCTGCGGTTATGCTAACTTCTGCTCGGTTGCCGTTACCGGGCGAAGCAGGCGTATTGGTGATGATGAAAACTTTTATGCTGGCATCTGGTGCTAGCACCGGATTGTTTGTACCCGCGACGTACACAGTATCAATACTTGGATCGTAAATGCCGTTGTTGTCAGTATCGAGCACAATGGAAACCAAGCTGGGATTAAAATCATCGCCTGCCAATGATACGTTGGGCGTTAGAATAAATGCTTCGCTGCCATTGCCGGTATTTGTGACCTTGAACGTTTGCACATTGTTGGTTGCACCGGGCACCGTAATTACATCACCTGGATCAGTACTAACCACAACAACATCAAGCAATTCGTCAACTTTCACAACAACAGTGTTTGAATCAAATGATACAGTTCCGTTCAACGTATCATATGATGCCTTTGCTGTGTTGGATATGTCTGTACCTGCAAGCGTACCTGCGGCATGCGCCATAGGAGCGTAAGCAATCAATGCTGCTGCAGCGGACGTGAATAATGCGAAGCGTGCCGATGTTTGCCGA
>JAYWFI010000221.1:0-17688 GCA_043778865.1 Sphingomonadales bacterium | reverse complement strand
ATGGCGGCTGGACAATACGCCAGCGGCTCGGGTTAATCGCGGATCGCCCAGCCATACTCGGCAGCTTGCTGCCGCTGCTCGATGGTCACGGCGCGATGGTGGATCATATGACACGCGCTTTGGTGCAAAGCCCGCCTACAGAAAGCACGCAAGGCGGATATATTGCCGAGGGATACGATCCTGCGCTCGATACTTTGCGCAGTGCTGCGCGCGATGGCCGCCGGGCGATAGCGGCGCTTGAGGCGCGCTACCGCAATGCGACTGGGGTAACTACGCTTAAAATCCGGCACAACGCAGTGCTTGGATATTTTGTCGAGGTTCCGGCAAAGCACGGTGACCCCTTGATGCGTGCGGATTCGGGTTTTACCCACCGCCAAACAATGGCGGGCGCCGTGCGGTTTAATTCGCCCGAACTCCACGAAGAAGCGGTGCGCATAACGCAGGCGGGCGCGCATGCCGTGGCCGCAGAAGCCGCGCATTTAGAAGAGCTAATCGAACGTGCGGTCCTGCGCCGTGATGCCATTGCGGCCAGCGCCGATGCGCTTGCCCGCATTGATGTCGCCGCTGCATTGGCGCACCGGGCCAGCGAAGGCGGATGGTGCCTGCCGCAATTTTCGGACATCCCATGCCTTGATATAACAGGCGGCCGGCATCCAGTGGTGGAAAGTGCGCTGGCGAAAAAAGGCGAACGGTTTGTCGCCAATGATTGCGCGTTATCCGCAGACAACCGTTTATGGCTGATAAGCGGCCCTAACATGGGCGGTAAATCAACGTTCTTGCGCCAAAATGCGCTTATTATATTGCTTGCTCAATCTGGCAGCTATGTTCCCGCCGCATCGGCTCGGCTCGGCATTGTGGACCGCTTGTTCAGCCGGGTTGGTGCATCCGATAATTTGGCGCAAGGGCGCTCTACTTTCATGGTTGAGATGGTGGAAACCGCCGCGATTTTGGCGCAGGCAACAGAGCGCAGCTTTGTTATCTTGGACGAGGTTGGGCGCGGCACATCGACCTATGACGGGCTTGCGCTGGCGTGGGCGATTGTTGAGGGTATTCACGAAAATAACCGCTGCCGGTGTTTGTTTGCCACGCATTACCACGAACTGTCGCGGCTGTCAGAAAGCTTGGATAGCCTGACGCTGCACCATGTGCGGGCCAAGGAATATAAGGGCGATTTGGTGCTGCTGCACGAACTGGCTCGCGGGCCAGCTGATCGCAGTTACGGGATTGCCGTGGCCAAGCTTGCAGGCATCCCGCCGCAAGTACTGGCACGCGCAAAATCTGTACTGGATAGGTTGGAAAAAGGCCGCGCAGAAACAGGCGGGCTTGCGGCAGGACTAGGTGACCTGCCATTATTCAGCGCCGCATTGGACGCCGCCGAGGCAAAGGTTGACAGGTTGCGCGAGAAACTGACTGGATTGGACATCGACGCGCTCAGCCCGCGTGACGCGTTGGATGTGCTCTATGCGTTAAAGAATGCGGCGGGTGAGGGGTAATAGGAAAGGCTCACCCTATCGCCAAAAACAGCCCTGCAAGCGCTGCGCTCATCAAATTGGATAGCGACCCTGCGGCTAAGGCTTTCAGCCCAAGCTTTGCAATCACGGGTTTCTGATTTGGCGCAAGGCTTCCGGTGACGGCCATTTGGATGGCAATCGAGCTGAAATTGGCGAAACCGCATAACGCAAATGTGACGATGGCTACCGTTGGCGCGGACAGTGTTTTCAACGTGCCCAAATCGATGAACGCAACAAACTCGTTCAGCACGATTTTGGTACCAAACAATCCGCCTGCTTGCGCCGCCTCGTTCCACGGCACGCCGAGCAGGTACATTATGGGCGCGAACACTTGGCCCAAAACCGATTGGAAACTAAGGCCGGGAAAACCAAACATATTACCAATGCCGCCAAGTACCCCGTTGGCCAGCGCAACCAATGCCACAAACGCCAGCAACATTGCGCCGACGGCTACCGCTAACTTTACGCCTGTTTGCGCGCCTTGTGCAGCGGCCATGATGATATTGGCGGGTTGTTCTTCGCCGTCCATATCAGCCGCAATAATTGGGTCATCGTTGGCGGGCGCGTTTGGATCATCCGGCATCATTATCTTTGCCATCAATATACCGCCCGGTGCCGACATGAATGAGGCGGCAATCAAGTAATCGATGCGGATACCCATGGAGGCATAAGCCGCCAATATCGTCCCGGCAACGCCCGCCATACCCACCGTCATCACACAAAACATCTGCGCCGGATTTAAGCCAGCTAAATAAGGGCGGATTACCAAAGGCGATTCGGATTGACCCACAAATATGTTGGATGCAGCGCACAGGCTTTCAACCTTGGAGATCCCTGTAATGGCTTGCAGGCCCCCGCCGATCCAGCGGATAACATATTGCATGATACCAACATAATAGAGCACCGAAATAAAGGCCGCGAAAAATATGATGACAGGCAAAGCCTGAATAGCAAAATTTTGGCCCAAAGGGTCGGTTGCCATACGGCCAAACAAAAACTTTGTGCCTTCATTGGCATAGCCCAGCAGGTTGGTGATACCGCCTGCCGCGCCTTTGAGCAGCCGGTTTCCCCAGGGCACATAAAGAACAAGCGCAGCAAAACCAGCCTGCAGGGCAAATGCCGCGCCCACAACACGCGGGCGGATGGCGTGCCTGTTGGAGGATAACAGCACCGCAATGGCAAGAATTAATGCCATCCCGCATAAGCTCATCACTATGTTCATACTGGCTATTCCCCGTTTATTTATATATTTCGCACACTGATAGCGCGCGTAGGGGACTTGCGCGAGAGAAAATAGCCGCTAGTCAGTCTGTATGATCAATACAACCACACCGCACGGTAACTTGGCGCAAAGCAGCACAGCGGAAAGCCCAATGGAACAAAGCAAAGCGCCGCATCCAACAGAAGCGTCAAAATCAGCGATCGCGCCCTCTTTATTTCTGTTTGCTATATTCTATGGCGGGATGGTTCCACTTGGCGGTTTTTTGGGAGCAAAGCAGGTCGCGGCCGGTCCATTGGTAGTGGAAGCAGGAATATTTCCGTTCTTAACGTTGATCGCGGTATCCAGCGCAATTGCGCAAATGCATGGTAAGCAAGCCGCTGACCGTTTGATACAATATGGCTTTGTGCCTCTATTTATTGCCATTGCTTTGGCATTTTTTGTACTCGCTTTGCCCACTGATCCTGGGATGTACGAACCGGCCAAGGCGGCATTTCCGGTCATCGTCGGTCAAAGTTGGCGGATGATGGCGGCGGGCATATTGGCATACGGCGTATCGGTGACGCTGAATGTCTGGATATTTGACAAGCTATCACTGACCGCTGGAAAGTTCGCTAGCCTGCGCGGATTTATTGCAGCGGCGTTATCACAAATTGTCGATACACTGATATTTATCACTATCTCCTTTTACGGAGTTCGCCCGATAGCAGAGCTTATGTTTGGTCAGATTGTGGCCAAGGTTGTTTTGTCGGCAGTCATGGTTCCAGTTATCATTGCGCTGGTGGTGCGGATTGGCCGCTGGCTTGATGCGCGGGAATATAACGAAGACGTAAGATAGTGAAGGCGTAAGATAGTGAAGGCGTAAGATAGTGACCGTCAAACCTGCAATACATAATGCGGCTCTTTTGGCCAAAGCCGAGACGCTAACTGAGGCTTTGCCATACCTGCAGCGTTATGCAGGCAAGACCTTTGTCGTGAAATATGGGGGGCATGCAATGGGCGACGCTGCGCTCGCTCGGGATTTTGCCGCTGATATCGTTCTGCTTAAAGCCGTTGGTATAAATCCTGTGGTTGTGCACGGCGGCGGGCCTCAAATTGGCGCGATGCTAAAGCGGGTCGGGGTTGAAAGCAGTTTCGTTGACGGATTGCGCGTCACCACCAAAGAAACCGCCGAAATTGCCGAGATGGTATTATCCGGCGCGATCAACAAAGAGCTGGTTGGGTGGATCAATGCAGCAGGAGGCAGGGCCGTTGGCATCTCTGGCAAGGATGGAGGATTTGTGCGCGCCGTAAAAGTGCGCCGTACGCAAAAAGATCCCGATAGCAACATCGAACGCGTTATAGACCTTGGTTTTGTAGGGGAACCCGAAGCCGTTGACCGCACGATCATCGATACGATAAGTGCGGCTGGTATGATCCCTGTTGTCGCGCCAATCGGTGTATGTGCAGATGGTCATACCTATAATATCAACGCTGACACAATGGCGGGCGCAGTCGCATCGGCTCTGGGCGCAGCGCGGCTTTTGTTGCTTACTGATGTGGCGGGCGTTCTGGATAAACACAAGTGCCTGCTAACCGACTTGGACCCCGTAAGCGTCGCCGCATTGCAAGCCGACGGCACAATATCAGGCGGCATGATCCCGAAGCTTGAAACCTGCGTTAATGCAGTGAACGCAGGAGTGGACGCCGCCGTTATCCTAGACGGCCGGGTTCCGCACGCGATGCTGATCGAGATGTTCACAGATACAGGCGCGGGAACGTTAGTTCACAAATAGGAGTTCACAAGTAGGAGCCACAAATAGGCGTACACAAATACCGTTCGAGTGTTTTATATGGTTGATACAGTGCCGCGGCTCGGCTAACCGCTTTACAACATTATTTACCGGAGGCATCATGCTTAGTGCATTGATTCAAATCTTACTGTTATTCAGCGACATTTTCGTAACAGTCATAATTATTCAATTTATATTCTCGCTAATGATTATGTTTAATGTGATCAGCATGTCGAACCAGTATGTTAGCGCAATTTATCAATCCCTAAATGCTATTCTTGATCCATTTTTGAAACCGATAAAACGGATATTGCCAGATACAGGCATGATTGATTTCTCTCCCATCGTGCTAATTTTTGGCATCAAGGCTGTGGTAATTATTCTAACGGCGCTGCTAAATTCAGGCGGTATGTAAAACTGTGCCGTCTGCAAAAGTTATCGATGGCAAGGCACGTGCAGCGGAATTGCGTTTGCGTATTGCCGCCGCTGTTCCCGCGTTTATAGAGGCGGCGGGCCGCGCGCCCGGGCTTGCAGCGGTGCTGGTCGGGGATAATCCAGCAAGTGCGGTTTATGTGGGTTCAAAGGCTAAGGCAACGGTTGAGGCCGGTATGGTTAGCTTTGCGCACCGCATGCCCGCTTCGGTTACGCAGAATGAACTGCAGGCGTTGCTGCAACAATTAAATGCAGACGAGGATGTCGACGGCATCTTGTTGCAATTGCCCCTGCCCGTGCATTTGGATGAACAAGCCGCAGTGGCAATTATCCATCCTGATAAAGACGTCGACGGGTTAACTCCGGTTAACACGGGGCGCTTGGCTTTGGGAATATCAGGGCTTGTGCCGTGCACACCGCTGGGCAGTTTGATGTTACTAAAGGAGCAATTAGGGGATTTATCTGGCCTGAACGCGGTAGTTATCGGACGATCGATATTGGTCGGCAAACCCATGGCGCAGCTGTTGCTCGGCGAAAACTGTACGGTCACGGTCGCGCATAGCCAAACGCGAGATTTACCAGATATTGTACGCCGCGCCGACATACTGGTGGCCGCCGTGGGCCGCGCCGAAATGGTGAAGGGCGACTGGATCATGCCCGGCGCAGTCGTCATTGATGTCGGCATCAACCGTCTTGCACCCGCAGGCGGCACCCTAAAAGGCAGGCTGGCCGGTGATGTGGCTTATGCCGAAACATTGGATCATGCTGCTGCGATCACACCTGTTCCAGGGGGCGTTGGCCCGATGACGATTGCGTGCCTGCTGCGCAATACGCTGGTTGCGGCTCACCGCCGTGCGGGCCTATCCGATCCGGCGGGGTTCTGATGATGCGGAGACTTCTTGCTACGCTGCCCAGCTTTTTGCTCTATTTGCTGTTTTTAGCTCATGGAGCAATCGCAAAAGAACGAAGACCTATCTTAAAACTTAGCGCCAATCCAAGCGCGATTGTGGCCGAAGAAATTGCGTTGGAGCAAGCCGCTAATTCAAAAGGAATGGCCAAGGCGCTGCGTGATTTTGCTGCGCCTGATGCCATTATGTTTGTGCCAGAGCCTACGTCTATTCTGTCTTATTTGAAATCAAATCCGCTATTGCCCGCGCCTGATACTGATGTGCATAAAATCATCATGTCGTGCGACGGCAAAACCGGGGTAGCAACGGGCGCGTGGACTAACAAAGGCGCAGCCGGATATTTTACCAATGTCTGGCGGCGTTATGAACGCCCAGATGGCAACGGCAAGTGGCTGCTCGTATTTATACACAATGACAAATTACAAGTGCCGCGGCCCAAGCCAGATTATATCGCGACCCAAACCGCAAGCTGCAAAGGTAACGCATCTGTGCTGCTGACTGCACCAGCTGATGGCGTTCAGTTGAAGAAGAGTTTATCCAGCGATCAATCGCTAAGCTGGACATGGCAATATCGGCCCAATAAATCACGCGAATTGGAAGTGGCTATATGGGACGGGAAAGTTATGACCGAAGTGCTGGATGACGAAGTCGCCGCGCCATTGATCCCTGAACCAAAAAAATAATGTACGAGCTTTTTCTCTCTGCTTTTATTACTTTTTTTGTGGTCATAGATCCGCCAGGCTGCGCGCCAATTTACGCTAGCCTAACCAAAGATGCAGGCAAGGCGCAGATCCGGTCTATGGCGGTCCGTGCCGTTGCAATTGCATCGATAATCCTTGTTACATTTGGTCTGTTCGGTGAGGAATTGCTTAGCGCGCTGGGGATCAGTCTCGATAGTTTCAAGATTGCAGGCGGCATTATGTTGTTTTTAATCGCACTAGAAATGGTGTTTGATAAACGCACAGAACGGCGCGAGGCACGGGCGCAAGAGATTATCGAAACGCCAGAAGTTGAGGATGTCTCTGTCTTTCCCATGGCGATGCCGATGATCGCCGGGCCCGGTTCGATTGCCACATTAATGCTGTTGATGAGCAAGAATGACGGGCTGAGCAGCTCGCTCGTTATCTTTGCCGCAATGGGCAGCGTGCTGCTGTTAACGTTGCTTGCGCTGCTTGCCGCTGGTCCGTTAATGAAATTGATGGGCGCAAAGATTGAAGCGGTTATCACACGCATACTGGGCGTCTTGCTTGCGGCGTTGGCGGCGCAATTTGTGATCGACGGCTTGCGCGCGAGTTTTGCTGCGCCGTTTATGTGATTTGATTACTGCAAGATTACTGGAGCGTTACGCGGTTATCCGAGCCATCATGCCGTCCAAAAAACTGCATCATTTGGATGATCAATTCCGTGCGTGTATCCAAACCCTTGGCTTCGAGCAGAGCCTGTTTTGCAGCACCGTCAAATGGCGCGATTTGCGCGATGGCATTGACCAATGAATAATCATCAAGCTGGCTGACCGCATTCCAATCTACCGCATAGCCTTGGCTATCGGCAAAACGCCGCGCCTCGATCTCTAACGACGCGCGCTCGGCAATGGAAAGCGCTTCGCTCAGCTCGTCTTCTTCCCATAATTCGGCCTCAACTTGGCGAAATTCTGTCGTGACATCCAGCTCCCGGATAATGCGAAACCGCTGCAGTCCTTCTAGGATGAGATTGTACCGCCCATCCTCCATTGCCTCAACTTCGCCCACTCGGCCAATACATCCAACATCAAACAAGGGCGCGGTTACAAATGATTTTTCAGACTGCGCCTTTGGTTGCACCATGCCAATCATTCGGTCGCGCGCCATCGCATCGTTTACCAGCGCGCGGTACCGAGATTCAAATATATGCAGCGGTAATTGCATGCCGGGAAACAATATCGCACCGGGCAATGGAAATATCGAGATACGCTTTATCGTCAACATACTATCCTTATAAATGGGTGAGCCGCGTTCATCCGAATAATACCGCCGATAACCTGCGCCGTACAGCTGCTACCCACGGATCTTCAAGGCCAATCAGTCCAAATATTTCAAGCAGCCGTATGCGCGCTGCGCCGTCATTCCAGTCCCTGTTAGCCGCGATAATCGCCAGCAAACCGTCTGCTGCAAGCTCTCTGTTGCCCGATGCCATTTGGGCATTGGCCAGTTCGTATTGCGCCTGATAATCGCTGGGATCATTGGCCGCCGCTTGTAATGCTGCCATCTCATCGGGGTTCACTGCTTCGGCGGCAATGGTTACGGCGGCGCGGGCACGTTCAAGCGCAGCATCAGATTTTAGCGCGTCATCCAAACTGTCGTAAATCGCCGCTGCTTCTTCGATCCGGCCGAGCGCTACGAGCGAACGGATCAGGCCAGACAGCGCGCCTGGATGATCTGGTACAACCGCAATCGCATCAATAAACAGAGCGTATGCTTGTTCATTACCGCCCGTCACCAGCAATTCTTCACCCGCAGAAACCAATGGCGCGACATCAGCCTCTGGCGCAATCTGAACTGCAGTGATAGGCAATTGATCGAGCAGCTTATCAATCATCTGCGTCAATTGCGGCTCTGTACGCGCGGGCGTTAGATCCGCGACGGGCTGTCCTTGAAATATCGCATAGACCGTCGGGATCGAGCGTACCTGAAACTGCGACGCAATAAATTTATTCTCATCGACATTTATCTTAACCAGCAACACGCCTTTGTCCGCATATGCTGCAGCGACTTTTTCAAGCACCGGCGTCAACTCTTTGCAAGGCCCGCACCATTCAGCCCAAAAATCTAATATGACCAATTTATCCATTGACGGCGTGACCACATCATTGCGGAATGCCTCAACAGTTTTTTGTTCTTCAGTCGTCAAGCCAGTGGTCGCCAAAATGCTCTCCTGTGGATTATTACAAATGCTCTATATGCGCGATCTAAAAGCTTAGCACGCACATTTATCACTAAAGTCATGTGGGGATTTAGCACTGACTTGCCAAGTGTTTTACAAAATTCACCGAGTATTTTACCGAATTTGCCAAGTGTTTTGCAGAATTTGACCGTTGTTTTGCACATTACAGGCGCGTCAACTATCCGCTAAGCGATTTGGGGCTTGCCGCTCTCATAAACCCGTGCTAGCTGCGCTTCTCACCTGCTAGGAGTAATTAGTAACCTAGCCGCCGAGCGGGCGTAGCTCAGGGGTAGAGCACAACCTTGCCAAGGTTGGGGTCGAGGGTTCGAATCCCTTCGCCCGCTCCAGTATTTACGCAACATTTCAGGTATGCCGTGCAGCCTGGGGTGGCGTGATCAATACCCAATCTCCGCTCCGTCCCAACTGAACAGTTTGCCGCTGTCGCCTTCCTTTAGTCCATCCAGCACGTTCAGCATTGATTGCGCGCTGAATTGCGGCGTGAAGAGTTTGCCGTCTGGTACGCCGCGTTGGAATGGCTGTGACAAGGCACTATCAACGGTGCCGGGGTGCAGAGTGACGGCGAATGCTTCTGCTTTGGTGCGTGCTTGCTCAATCGCGAAATTGCGGACGATCATATTCAGCGCGGCTTTGGATGCGCGGTAGGCATGCCACCCGCCCATGCGGTTGTCGCTGATCGATCCCACTTTGGCCGAAACAGCGGCAAAGATCGTACGGCCCGAACGCGGCATTAAAGGCAGGAAATGCTTGCCAATCAATGCAGGGCCAGCGGCGTTAACCGCAAACATATGCGCATAGTTTTCGGCGCTTTGCCCGCGCAGGCTTTTTTCGGGCTGAATGCTCTCGCCGTCGTGCAGCACGCCTGTTGCGATAAAGATCAAGCGCGGGGCTATGCCGCCTTGCTTAACCATGTCCGCCGCCGCCGCAATGCTGGCTTCACTTGTTAGGTCAAACGCAAATTGCGTTATTTTGCCAGAAGCCGCTACAGGAGTTCGTGAGCCGGCAAAGATACGGTCTACGTTTGTATCCTGTGCCAAGATATCCGCCACTGCCGCGCCAATGCCGCCAGATGCGCCGAATACAATGGCTGAATAGGGTTCAGAAAAGTTCATCGCTCTTTGGTCGCGCTAAAGTTCAGGTCGGGGTGTTTTTCCTGCTGATATCCCACATCCCATGATGACCGCGCCATAAATACCGCATGGCCATCACGGTCCTTCGCCAAATTGGCGCTGTTTATATCAGTAAAGGCCTTAACCTTCGCGTCATCGCCGATCAACCAGCGCGCGGTGTCAAACGGCGACGGTTC
The DNA here is from genome assembly GCA_043778865.1 of Sphingomonadales bacterium. Lineage (GTDB taxonomy): Bacteria > Pseudomonadota > Alphaproteobacteria > Sphingomonadales > Sphingomonadaceae > Sphingorhabdus_B. The sequence continues at coordinate 7,603 of JAYWFI010000221.1, read as the reverse complement.
CAGCACCGCCTCAACCTTATATTCCGCCTCTAACCGCGATACGAGTACTTCAAGCTGCAATTGTCCGACCACGCCGACAATCCAGTTCGAACCGATTGCAGGATAAAATACCTGAATCACGCCCTCTTCGGACAAATCGTCGAGCGCCTTTCGAAGCTGCTTGGTTTTTGTAGGATCGCGCAGGACCACACGGCGCAGGATTTCGGGTGCAAAATTAGGCAGACCCGTAAAGCGCACATCGTTTTTCTCCGATAGGGTATCGCCCACGCGCAACGTGCCGTGGTTTGGGATGCCAATGATGTCACCGGGCTCTGCACTATCGGCAATTTCACGGTCTTGCGCAAAGAACAAGATCGGCGAATGGATCGCGATGGGTTTGCCGTGACCGGACGGCGTAAGCTTCATTCCGCGTTTGAACGTACCTGAACACAGCCGCATAAACGCAATTCGGTCGCGGTGCTGCGGATCCATATTGGCCTGCACCTTAAATATAAAACCTGTCACATCCTTTCGGCTGGGCAAAATTTCGCCAATGCTGCTGGGCTGCGGGCGGGGCGGGGGCGCGTGATCGGCAATAGCAGAGATCATCTCTATGATGCCAAATTCTTTCAGCGCGGATCCGAAAAATACCGGCGTCAAATCACCTGCTTGATACGCCGCAAGATCAAAGCTGGAATATCCGCCCTGCGCCAGCTCGGCTTGCTCGCGAAATTTGGCAAGCCCGCGTTCGGACAAATAATCGGCCAGCGCAGGGTCGTCAATACCGCTATGTGCACTGGTTTTACCTTCATACGCCCTTGATGTGCCGCTTGGCTGCATAAGGCGGTTGCGTGCAAAATCATATATGCCTTCAAATTCGCCGCCCATGCCGACTGGCCAGCTCATTGGGCAGACATCGAGCGCAAGTTTATCTGCCACCTCGTCCAATATATCGAAGCAATCGCGGCCCTCTCGGTCGACCTTGTTGACGAACGTGATGATCGGCACATTGCGCAGGCGGCATACTTCAAACAGTTTCAACGTCTGCGGCTCAATTCCTTTGGCCGCATCCAGCACCATGATCGCCGAATCAACGGCGGTCAGTGTTCGGTACGTATCTTCGCTAAAATCCTCATGCCCTGGCGTATCAAGCAGGTTGAATATAATGCCGTCCTTGGCAAAGGTCATCACGCTGGAGGTAACAGAAATCCCGCGCTGTTGCTCAATCTTCATCCAGTCCGACCGGGCTCGGCGCGCTTGCCCCCGCGCTTTAACTTCACCCGCAAGATGGATTGCCCCGCCCTGCAGCAACAGCTTTTCCGTCAGCGTCGTCTTTCCCGCATCAGGGTGGGATATAATAGCAAAGGTTCGGCGGTTTTGCGAGATATGGTTCTGCGAGATGTGATCGGTTGTCATTCCGCGCGTTTAGCGCCTGACTGCGCATGCGTCCATCCTCTTACTCAGGCTGGGGGTGCAGCGTTTTTATAACGATGCTGCATATAAAACACAGCTATGCGCGCAAAAAAGGGAGGGGGCCGTATTATATGCTGTAAGAGCAGCGCTCTTTGTTTCACGCGGAGGCGCGGAGGGGCTGCGCGGGTTCTTAGGAATGCGAATGCAAACTACTCCGCCCTGCGCGCTCAAAGCATCACTGCCGCCGCATACCCTTCGCGTTTTCGCGTGAAATAAAGGCAGTTCGGTGATCTGGTTCATAGAAGCCGCAAAGGTAAAAAGATAAAAGGTGAAGGGGTAAAGGAGGCAAGAGGGTAAGAGGTGTCCTCTATGCCTTGTCCGCTACGCCGTATCTATACGCTGTAGCGGCACGCCAAAACTTTGCGAACGCTGCGGACTCTGAGAACTCTGTGTGAAACACGTAGCGCAACGAAGCAGCCAAGTGCCGCAGTTTGGCGCACGCTTTGCCGCGTGCAAGGCAGGAAGAGGGCACGAAGGACGCTGCGTATAGTAAAGGGGTTATTGCACCTGTCACCGTACCCGCACCGCAACCGCCGTAACTACTAGGGTATATCGTACGTGTCATCGTAATCCCGTGTCACTGCAATCCAAACGTTCGATCTTATCAGCATCGGCAAACTCGATATCAATCCGGCAACTCGTGCTGTCTCGATCTAGTTTGATATAAGCGGTGAGAAGCCTAACCCTGCGATCATCTCCGAGCTCAGTGCTCCCGTAGGCAAAGTAGTTCCCATCAGTGTCGGAAATCTGAAACTCGTTACCCTTGCTGGTCGTATTAATTTTGCCTGTATCGCCAAGCGCCTGTTTATTGTCTGGCTTCCCAAACTCAGTAGCCAGCCAATCAACCGTTCGCTCAGTGATTGCCGCGCAATCCTCTTTCTTCATGAACTGAGATTCTTCCTCACTCGTCTCTCTCTGAAACGATAGAGTTATATCAGTCAGCTTATCATATTTGTTGAAGGCTAGTTGGATAGCATAGCCGATACCATCACGGCTCGTCGCAGTTGAAAGCCCGCTACGGGGCGGCAAAAAACAACCGCGAATTGGAAGGTCGTTTAGGCAATCCCTCAGCCCAACAGGGTTGAAGAGATCAGGCGGATACAAGGCCAGCGCTTCATTTAGCGAAGCGCCAAACTTCAAGCCAGCATATCCATCAAAAGGATCTTTCGCGGCAGTTGCCAATTTGTCGCAACCAGCAAGCAAAAGCATTGCTATCAAGGCTAGATTTCTCATCATCCGACTGTAGGACCTATCAACACCACAATCAATTTGATAAGCAAAATCAACGAAAAATATATACTTTTCTTTGCCCATTACAATTTACGGTGACGCCTTTTACGGTGACACGTGCAATAACCCCTAAATCCATTCATCATCTCCGTTTGCACACAGAAGGGCACAAGAATGCGGCAGGAACATACTATCCCCTTAACGTCCCGCCGATTTTCGCCGCTGCGGCGATAACTGTGTTTGAAATCGCCTTCAAATCATCATCGGTATAGCTTTTTTCGCGGGGTTGCAGGGTGACTTCGATGGCCAGCGACACGTGACCTTCTGCAACGCCCGCTCCATCAAAACGGTCGAACAGGCGCACAGCGGTTATGTTGGCTTTATCACAACCTTTAACCACGCGCGCCAAATCGCCTGCGGGCAAATCGGCGGGTACCAGAAATGCAAAGTCCCGGGTGACAGCTTGCAAGGCAGGCGGAGTGTAGGCGCTGCGCATAAAGCCGCCGCCGTCCTTGGATGATTTCTTTACAGGGATCGCATCAAGATAAATCTCCGCCGCTACAATCGCTCCTGTCAATGGCGCACTATCCAGATCAAACGCTTTGGCCGTGGCCGGATGTAAGGTGCCAAAAGCCGCCAGCACATTTTTTGGCCCCATACGCAATGTCGCCGATTGGCCGGGGTGATAATGACCGCCTTGCCCAGAATCCGTATGGTCCATTATCATAAGATTGCTCGTGGCAACGCCCGCTGCATCCAACAACGCTAGCACTTCGGCCTTGGCATCATAAACGTCAAATTTGACCGCTTTACCATGCGCCCAGCCGCGCGGAGATTTCTCACCCGCCAGTACAATAGCCAGCGTTTGCCGCTCATAACTCGATCCATCGGCGGCCTTGAAATAACGGCGGCCCAGTTCAAATAAGCGCACGCTGGATGCCCCGCGATCAATATTGCGCCGCGCCGCTGATAACAATCCAGGCAGCAATGATGGCCGCATCGCCTTCATATCTTCGCTAATCGGATTGGTCAGTATCCAGTCACTGCCGCCGAAGGCAGCTGCCTCTTTTTCGGGCAGGAACGACCAATTGATTGCCTCATTCAATCCGCGCGCGGCTGCACTGCGCCGTAATTTACGCTCCAGTTTCTGCATCGGCGTTGCGGTGGGCCGCGCCACGCCGCCCCCGTCATTGGCATCGCGCGGCAACGGCGTAGAAGGCACATTATCGAGGCCGTATATCCGTATGATTTCTTCAACAATGTCTGCTGCGCCTTCAATATCGCGCCGCCAGCTCGGGATAGCAATCTGCCAAACGCTGGGCCGCCAATTGGGATCAACACCAAAGCCAAGCCGCTCCAATGTCGCGCGCTGCTCGCTTGCACTGACCTCCACACCGCCAAGCCGGGCGCAATAGGATGGATCATAATCCAAGGTGCGCACGTCCGCAGGCGGCATGCCCGCGCGCGCAATCTCGCTTGCCTGCCCGCCGCAAATGTCAATGATCAGCGCGGTGATAATCTCCACCGCTTCGCCTAAAAATGCGGGATCAACACCGCGTTCAAACCGGGTGCGTGCATCCGACGTTAGCAGCAATGCTTGGCCTGTGCGCGCAATCGCTTCAGGCGTGAAGTACGCAACCTCAAGCAAGACATCGGTTGTCGCCGCGCTGCATCCCGAATGCGCGCCGCCCATGATGCCGGCAATATCATGCACGCCTGCATCATCGGCAATTACCGTCATTTGCGATGTCAGTGTGTAATCTTTCCCGTTCAGCGCGGTAACAATCTCGCCGTCCATTGCACGCCGCGCAAACACTGCCCCCGATAGCTTTGACAGGTCGTAAGCATGGCTGGGCCGGCCATGATCAAGCATAACATAATTGGTGATATCAACCAGCGCGCTGATCGGTTTTTGTCCTGCTGATTTCAGACGCGCCTGCATCCATTCAGGGGACGCGCCATTGCTTACGCCTTTAATCACGCGGCCATAAAACGCGGGGCAGCCCGCTGTATCATCGGTGCGGATTTCGGTGGGGCATGGGAAGTTTCCTGCAGCAACCGGGGCTTTTAATGGCTTAAGAGTACCCAACCCAGCCGCAGCCAGATCACGGGCAATACCGCGCACACCCATGCAATCCTGACGGTTTGGCGTAACCGATACGTCGATGATTGCATCATCCAGTCCTGCCCAATCGGCATAGATACCGCCCACAGGCGCGCCTGCCGGTAATTCCAATATGCCGTCATGATCATCGCCGAGCTCCAGCTCAGCGACCGAGCACATCATGCCGTTTGATTCCACGCCGCGGATCGCTGCAACCTTAAGCACCATTCCATTGCTGGGGACCGTTGCACCTGCTGGTCCAAAGACGCCAAGCATGCCGGCGCGCGCATTGGGCGCGCCGCATACCACCTGCAACAGTTTGCCGCCGCCATTATCAACCATCAGCACTTGCAATTTATCCGCTTGCGGATGCGGCGCGGCGCTCATCACTCGCGCGATTTTGAACGCGGACAATTTGCCGGCAGGGTTCTCAATACCCTCAACCTCAAGACCGATTTGATTCAGGCGCACGGCAATTTGATCTATGGTGGCATCCGTTTCCAAATGCGCTTTGAGCCAGCTTAACGAAAATTTCATGCGCCCGCTCCTGTACCCACTCCGGCGCTTAATGTCGGGACGTCCATCGCATCAAACCCGTAATGATCCAACCAGCGCGCGTCGCCATCAAAAAAGACACGCAGATCATCCATGCCGTATTTCAACATCGCCAGCCGGTCGACCCCTGTGCCAAACGCAAACCCTTGCCAAACATTGGGGTCAAGCCCGCAATTGGCAATCACTTTGGGATGCACCATGCCGCTGCCCAAAACTTCCATCCAGCCCTCGGATCCGCCTATTACGCGCTTACCGTTCACTATGCTGTATCCCACATCAACTTCGGCGCTGGGTTCCGTGAACGGGAAGTATGATGGACGAAGGCGCAAGACAACATCATCACGCTCAAAAAATGCTTTCAGGAATGTCTCCAGCGTCCATTTCAAATGGCCCAGATGTATGCCCTTGTCGATCACCAGCCCCTCAATCTGATGGAACATCGGCGTGTGCGTTGCGTCGCTATCACTGCGGTACACACGGCCCGGCGCAATAATGCGTATGGGCGGTTCTTGGCCCGTTTCGGCGATTGCTTTCATCGTACGGATTTGCACAGGTGAGGTGTGCGTACGCAGCAACATGTCGCGGCCTGCGGCGTCCTTGTCGGGGAAATAAAACGTATCATGCATGGCGCGCGCGGGATGCGTTTCTGGGATATTCAGCGCCGTAAAATTACGCCAGTCATCCTCAATCTCTGGCCCTTCGGCCACAGCAAAGCCCATATCCGCGAATATCTCGGCCAGCTCGTCCATCACTTGGCTAACGGGATGTACCGATCCGCGCGGCGCGTGGGGCGCAGGCAGGGACATATCAAGGTGCTCAGTTGCAAGGCGCTGGTTGAGCGCAGCGGTTTCCAGCGCGATTTTTTTGCTCGCGATGGCCGCCGTTACGGTTTCGCGCATGCCATTGTAGGTGCGACTTGCCTCGTTACGAACTTCTGGGGGCAGCCTACCGAGTGTTTTGAGTAGTTGAGAAACGACCCCCAACTTACCCAAAAACTCGATGCGCCAATCGTCAAGTTCTTCAAGCTTTGTGCAGTTTGCGATCTCGGTGAGAGCTTCGGCTTGCCATAGGGGTCTAATCTGCGTTGTCGAGTTTGCATCCAAAGCAAGCGCCGCTACTCTAAGTTTGGTAGTTAATAGTTTAATATCACTCATTCGTCATTCCCGCGAAGGCGGGAATCCATCACCCGCTGTGTAAATTTATAATTCTGGTGATAGACCCCCGCCTGCGCGGGCGTGACTTACTCCGGACTAGAAGGTGCTTACGGGATCATCAATGAAGGCACAAATGATAGATCGACCGATAACACTTTCTGTTCTATTTTTCGGCACTTGCCAGGGCAATGATGACGATTAATTTCAACTTAAAATTCTTCGTCATTCCCGCGAAGGCGGGAATCCATCACGCGCTGTGTAAATTTATAATTCTGGTGATGGACCCCCGCCTTCGCGGGAATGACGGTCTTCACAACATGCACCAATAAGCAAAAGGGCGCAGACGGCAAGTGCCATCCACGCCCTTTGCGCATTGTTCGAAAAATTAAGCTTACGCTGCTTTTGCGCCCCGCAGCATTTATGCTGCTTTTGCCAAAGCTGACTTCGATTGCGCGATAATTGTACTAAACATCGCGCCTTCGTGCATTGCCATGTCGGCGAGTACTTTTCGGTCGAGTTCGACGCCTGCCAACTTAAGGCCGTGCATAAACACGCCGTATGTCATGCCTTCGGCGCGGACAGCCGCGTTAATGCGTTGGATCCACAATGCGCGGAAATTGCGCTTGTTAACTTTGCGATCACGGTACGCATACTGTCCTGCTTTTTCGACAGCTTGACGAGCAATACGGATAGTATTTTTGCGGCGGCCATAAAAGCCTTTTGCTTGTTCTAATATGTTTTTATGTTTGGCGCGGGTGGTAACACCCCTTTTGACACGTGCCATAATCTATATCCTTATAATTTTGAAAAAGTCGCGGTGAGGGTCAAAGACCGTAAGGCGCCCATTTCTTGATTGTTTTTGCATCGGCATCCGAAATCGTATCAGTGCGGCGGTGCTGGCGGATATATTTGGCATTATGGCTGTTCAAACGGTGACGTTTTCCAACGGCTCCGTGCTTGATCTTGCCGGTTGCGGTGATTTTGAAGCGTTTCTTCACACCACTTTTGGTCTTCAGCTTGGGCATTTTGGTCTCCTTCTTTGAGTCCGTATCAAGCCGGCATGGCAGCCCTATTGGCCAGCCGTGCTTATTCGGAAGCCTGCCCTTAA
>JAYWFI010000220.1:0-22146 GCA_043778865.1 Sphingomonadales bacterium | reverse complement strand
CAAGTTTATGGCATTGGATTGAAAGAGTTATGGGATATACCTGCGCAACAACATAAAGCAGGCGTAGTCATACATAGCCAAGGCTGGCCGCTGACGGATGCAAATGGTGGCGCTTTTTTATACCATCAAGCCAATAATCAAGTAGCGCTGGGCTTTTCGGTATGGCTGAATTATTCCAATACGCATTTGTCTCCATTTGAAGAGTTTCAGCGTTGGAAAACGCATCCCGCTATTCAGGCAATTCTTAAGGGTGGAAAACGTGTATCATACGGTGCGCGCGCGATTAACGATGGCGGTTGGCAATCTGTGCCAAAGCTTGCATTTCCAGGAGGCGCGTTGATCGGGTGTTCGGCTGGGTTCCTTAATGTGCCGCGGTTAAAGGGTACTCATACTTCGATGAAGTCAGGTATAATGGCCGCCGATGCCGCAGTAGCCGCGATTGGCTCAGGCCGCTTCCATGACGAGCTAACCGAATATCAATCTGCATATGAAGCAAGCTGGATTTACACCGAATTGCGTAAGGTGCGCAATGTGCTGCCATTAGTTGAAAAATACGGCAATACGCTGGGAACGGTTCTATCGGGCATCAACATGTGGCTAGAACATTTCGGTATATCTATGCCCTATACAATGAAGCATCATCCCGATTATAAGGCATTGAAGCCCAAGGGAGATGCGCAAAAAATCGACTATCCGAAACCGGATGGCGTATTCAGTTTTGATCGCTTGTCTTCGGTGTTTCTGTCTAACACCAACCATGCCGAAGATCAGCCTGTGCATTTGCAGGTCAAGGATATGGATTTGCAAATGTCCAGTGAGTTCATGAAATTTGCTGGCCCATCGGCGCGGTATTGTCCTGCGGGCGTATACGAATGGATTGAAGAGGACGGCAAAGATCCGAAGTATCAGATTAATTCTCAAAACTGTGTACACTGCAAGACATGCGACATCAAAGACCCAAACCAAAACATTAACTGGGTCACACCAGAAGGTGGCGGCGGCCCTAACTATCCCAATATGTGATTTGACTGGATTGGCTATGCAGCGAATTCTTCTTTTTACTTGTGCCACTTGTTTTGCATTTATGCCAATTAGCCGCGCCCATACCGCTGCGGATAAAGATAGTATTGAAATGCAGCGATATGTCACTGCGCGGCTCGCAGAGATGGATGACCGCAATGGTGATGCACTTAAGAGCTATCTGACGCTGTTTAAGACTAACGCCGGTAGTCCTGCGTTAACCGATCGGTTATTTGATAACGCGGTACGTTCGGGTGACATGCCTAGCGCTGTTACCGCCGTTAGAATGCAAGAACTGCGTAATCAAGCGGATGGTACTGCGCCGATGCTGTTATATGCCGACGCATTTCGAAAGAAAGATTGGTCAGCTGCAAAAATAGCGATCTCTGAGCTGCAAGCAAAAAGCAATTATGGTTTCGTGACGCCGATATTAGAAAGCTGGATTAACGTAGCACAGCGCAAACCGCATAATTTGCAGGCCATCGATGCAAATAGTCAGCAGTTGCTCAATTACTACACATCAGATCAGCGAGTTTACCTTGAAATCGCGAGCGGAAACATTGCCCGAGTTAAAGAACTGCTTCCAATATTTATCAATTCTGATGCTGATTTTGCGAGGGATTTGGTTATCCGTGCTGCGCCCGTGCTCAGCGCGCAGGGTGAAAGCATATTTGCACAAAGCGCTTTGGGTAGTTTTGTGGAGCGCCGTTATCTGGCGGGACTTACCAAAACTGTGCAACCCAAAACAGCGGCAATAATGCGTCCTGAAGAAGGCGTTGCCGCATTGTACACAAGGCTTGCGGCATCATTGCTGGAGCAAAAGGTTCCACAGCAAGCGCTCATTCTGTCGCGGATTGCAAATTGGGTTGATCCTGAAAGCGATCCTGCCAAATTGACACTCGCGCGCGCATTACAAGAAAATGGCCAGATAAAAGACGCTCGGGCTATATTAGCAACTATATCGGACACATCGATATATTGGCCGCGCGCCGTTGCCGATGATGTGCGTATGCTTCTGGTATTGGATAAACCGGCCGAAGCCTTGCAACGTGCGGCTACGGCTGTGCAAAAATATCCTGATTCTTCTGATTTAATATTACTGTCTGCGCAAATGCAGGAAAATACAGGAGATTATAAGTCCGCTGCGCAGACCTATGCAACATTGGCAAGTGATGGGCAGGCGCAAAATCCGTCATCGCGTCAAAAGGCTTTATACTTATTATTTCTTGCTACGGCGCAGGACAAAGGTGGGCGGTGGCAGATTGCCTTACAAAACTTAGAGAAAGCACATACAGCGGACCCAAATAATCCATATATTCTCAATTACTTGGGATACGCTCTTTTGGAGCATAATGAGCAATTGGATAAAGCGCTTGAATACTTAATACGCGCGCATCAATTGGCTCCGCAGTCTGCAGCGATTGCTGACTCATTGGGCTGGGGATATTATCTTAACGGCCAATACGACCTTGCTTTGCCACTGCTTGAAAAGGCTGTAAAACAATCAGGTAACGATCTGGCAATGAACGAGCATCTTGGCGATATTTATTGGCAGCTAAACCGGCGTATTGACGCGCGTTATGCATGGAAAATTGCAGCACAGCGCGCCGACGCTAAGGATGCTGAGAGACTTATAAGTAAAATTGACGTTGGCGTTATAAAACCTGCTTTGAAATTTTGATGCGTAGCGCGGCGTATAATGCGGCATTAAAAGAAACTGCATATGCCAAAATTAATCTGGCGCTGCATGTGCGCGGCCGGCGCGATGACGGTTATCATATTCTTGATACAATATTTGCATTTGTTGATGATGGCGATATTATTTCTGCAGAATATTCAGATGGCCTGAGCTTGCGTATCACGGGACCATATGCAGCAGGGCTGAGGGATACAGATAATAATTTGGTCATGCTGGCGGCGCGTATTCTGCATACTCATTATAACATTAAAAAAGGTGCCGCACTAACGCTGGAAAAGCGGTTGCCTATCGCCTCTGGTATAGGTGGAGGTTCAGCTGATGCTGCTGCAGCTGTGCGGCTGCTGTGTAAGCTTTGGCAAATCAACGCTACTACTTCGCAACTGGCGTCATTACTGGCACCGCATGGGGCAGATATACCAGCTTGCATTGGAAGCATAACTGTTCGCGGCCATGAAACAGGCACGCAGTTGGAGCAATTGGAAAACACGGATATATCGGGGACGCCGATACTATTGGTAAATCCGAATGTTGCCGTATCCACAGCGGCTGTGTTCTCGCGCTGGACTGGATCAGACGGCGGCGCATTAGCGGGCAATGGCGCCGCCGAAATGATGATTTCAGGCGGCAATGATTTGCAGCCATTTGCGATAGAAATCTGTCCTGAAATAAACGACGTCATGGCAGCATTGAGTACGCAAAATCCAATAATATCACGTATGTCAGGATCAGGAGCGACATGTTTTGCACTATTTCCTAACGAAACAGAATGTCTTCGTGCAAAAAAAATTATCCAAGCAGCTTACCCAAACTATTGGACAATGACAGGTAAGCTTCGGTGAGTGAGGCCTATGAAATATTGGGTAATTCGGCGCATGGCGGATTGTTAATTATTGTAGATCACGCATCAAATCATGTGCCAGACGGCATAGAGCTAGGCATTGATACCTGCGTGCTGCAAAAACATATCGCGTGGGATATTGGCGTAGCGGCTGTGGCGCGGCGGATAGCTGCACTGGCGGATTGTACCGCTATATTGGCCAGCAAATCTCGGCTTGTAGTTGACCTAAATCGTTATGCGTTTGAAGATGCAGTAATTCCGGTTGTAAGCGATGGTGTAGCGATACCCGGCAACCGGATTTCTAACGATGCGCGCAATGTTAGGCTCCGGCGATATTATCATCCTTATCATGACTGGATCGCAGCAAACTTGAAAGCTGCCCGCCCCGCCTTAATCCTTTCTCTACATAGTTTTACGCCGCAACTGGACAGTAAGCCGGAGGAAAAACGGCCTTGGGAGATAGGCATTTTGTATAATCAAGATGACCGCGCGGCGCGCCTTGCCATTCCTATGTTAGAGAAATTTGGCCTTAATGTGGGCGATCAACAGCCGTACTCCGGTAAACATCTCAACGCGACAATGAACCAGCACGCAGAAGCCAATTCTATTGCATATTTGGGCGTAGAAGTACGGCAGGATTTAATCATTAATGAAACAGGGCAGGAAAGATTTGCAGGAATATTGGCTAAAACTTGTTATAAAATTATAAAAAAGCTTTGCGCTGATACGCGAAATGAATATGCGTCGAATGCATAACCGGAGCAAATGATGACCCATATATTCGATAAATCAAAACTTCCCAGCCGCCATGTGTCTGTGGGGCCAGAGCGTGCGCCGCATCGCAGTTATTATTATGCAATGGGCCTGACCGAGGAAGAAATTGCACGGCCATTTGTTGGCATTGCGTCCGCCGGCAACGACAGCGCACCATGCAACACAATGCTGGATCATCAGGCAAATATTGCGCGCGGAGGTGTTGAAATGGGCGGGGGTATGCCGCGGCGGTTTAATACAATTACGGTAACCGATGGCATCGCGATGGGGCATCAAGGGATGAAATCTTCGCTGGTTAGCCGGGAAGTTATTGCGGATTCAGTTGAGCTATCTGTTAGAGGTCATTGTTATGATGCATTAATCGGGTTTGCAGGTTGTGATAAATCATTGCCTGGCATGATGATGGCTATGCTACGTCTTAATGTACCTTCGATATTTGTATATGGCGGATCTATCTTGCCAGGACGATACAAAGAGAACGACGTCACAGTCGTTGATGTGTTTGAGGCAGTTGGCAAATATGCTTCTGGAGCATGTCCGCTATCAGATTTGGAGGAGTTAGAAAAGGTTGCATGTCCGGGGCACGGCGCATGCGGCGGACAGTTTACGGCGAACACGATGGCCTGCGTTGCAGAAGCTATTGGGTTATCACTGCCCAATTCTAACATGGCACCTGCGCCTTATACCACGCGTGATCAGGTTGCCCATGCAGCAGGCGTGCAGGTGATGGAATTAATCGCTCGTAACTTAAGGCCGCGTAATATATGTACGCGTGAAGCATTTGAGAACGCAGCAAGAATTGTTGCTGCAACAGGCGGTTCTACCAATGCCGCACTACATTTGCCCGCAATGGCCCATGAGGCAGGTATAGAATATGACCTGTTTGATGTGGCGGAAACATTTAAGACAACACCGTATATGGCAGATTTGAAACCAGGCGGAAAGTACGTGGCCAAAGACATGTATGAGGCAGGCGGTATCTATATGCTGATGAAGTCGCTAATGACTGAAGGCTTGCTGCATGGTAATTGCATGACAGTTACAGGTAAAACTCTGGGCGAAAATATCGAAGAGATTACTTGGAATCCCGATCAAAAAGTAATCTATCCTGCAACTGCGCCAATAACAGCAACAGGCGGTGTAGTCGGACTTCGCGGATCATTGGCTCCTGAAGGCGCAATCGTGAAAGTTGCGGGCATGGCAAGACTTCAATTCAGCGGCCCTGCGCAGGTATTCGATTGCGAAGAAGATGCTTTTGCTGCTGTCGAAGCGCGGCAAATACGTGAAGGGTCAGTAGTCGTTATCCGTTATGAAGGGCCAAAAGGCGGACCTGGTATGCGTGAAATGCTGTCTACCACAGCGGCGTTATACGGGCAGGGTATGGGCGAGAAAGTGGCATTGATTACAGATGGCCGGTTTTCCGGCGCAACGCGCGGTTTTTGTATCGGGCATGTTGGCCCCGAAGCCGCAGACGGCGGACCTATCGGCTTAATCGAAGAAGGCGATATCATCGCAATCGATGCCGATGCAGGAACTATAGATTTGGAAGTAAGCAAAGAAATACTTACGCAGCGGCGGGAACAATGGCAACCGCGTGTTACCGACTATGGGGCAGGGGCACTGTGGCGTTATGCACAAAATGTTGGGCCTGCATATAAGGGCGCAGTCACACATCCAGGCGGCGCAAATGAACGGACTTGCTATGCTGATATTTAAGCGTTCTGCGATCCTGCTAGCACCTATATTGCTGATATCGTGCAGCGAGAAACCGCAAGATGATACTAAGATGATAAAGTCAGAACAGCAGGCTGCGGCGCAAGCGCAAGATGATGGCAAGATTGAGTGCGCATTGGCAGGGACCACCAAGTATATGCGTGTTTGCACGACGGAACGTATCGCAGGTCCTGATGGACAGATACTAGTCATCCGTCACCCCAATGGTGGTTTCCGTAGGTTTAAGGTTCTAACAGATGGCCGCGGTGTAACCCCTGCCGAAGGGGCAGACAAGACAAAGATTAGCATTTTGGATAGCGGCATGATTGAGCTGTCATCAGGCGATGACCTTTATCATTTACCTGCGCAGGTTAAACAATCAACTGCGGCTATTTCTCCTAATGCTGCTGATCCTGCTGTTCCACCCATTGCCGAGAAAAAGCGCTAGTTGATTAACTGCGTTTACACGGGCATGGCTGCCAAATGAACGAAAATGTATCTGATAACAATGTAATCTTAAGAGTAGCTGCGCGAGGAGATGGCGTTACCGCGGACGGCAAGTACGTCGCGCATGCTGCGCCTGGTGACCGCCTTGATCCGTCGGGCGGCTTGGTTTTAGGACCACATCATGCCGATCCGCCATGCCAGCATTTTCCAATATGTGGCGGATGTCAGCTACAGCATCTTGATGAGCACAGCCTTGCTGGTTTTGTATCGGACCGCGTTACTCATGCGCTCTCTACTCAGCATATTCAGCCTGAAAAGATTATGCCTGTGCATCTGTCGCCGCCTGCGACACGGCGGCGCGTTGCAGTGCGTTCGGCTTGGTCTGGCAAGCTTCTGAATTTAGGATTTAGCACTGAAAAAAGTCACCGTATTATAGACTTGCAGCAATGTGACGTCATGGCACCAGCATTGTTCGCGTTGATGGAGCCGCTTCGTCAATTTCTAGCACCGCGCCTAAACCGTGCGCGACAGGTGCAAATAAAATTAGCGGTTGTCGATCAAGGCATTGATGTATTGATCGAGAATTGGATCGCAAATGATCTTGATAATCACGAAGCAATTTCGAAATTTGCCAGTGACCATAATCTTGCGCGCCTATCGCTTGATGAAGGATATGGACCTGTATGTTTCTGGGAGCCGCAGCCTGTAACCGTAACGCTTGGGGGAGTTCCGGTCGCCTATCCTCCTTATGGTTTTTTGCAAGCAACTGCCGATGGTGAAGCCGCTTTGGTTGAAGCGGTGCGCGAAATTATTGGTGATGCAAAAATCGTTGCTGACTTATTTGCAGGTCTTGGCACGTTTGCACTCTCACTTGGCCAAGAACGTAAATTCTATGCTGCTGAAGCTGACCGTGAGCCGATTGGGGCATTAAAGGCAGCCGGCGCACTTGCCGCAAGATCACTGTTCACTGAGCATCGCGATTTGTTCCGCCGCGCGCTGAATGCCGAGGGGTTAAACAAGTTCCAAGCCGTAATCATTGATCCGCCGCGAGCAGGGGCCAAGGAGCAAGCGGATTTGCTGGCAGAATCTAAAGTACCAATCATTGCTTATGTTAGCTGTAATCCAGCAAGTTTTGCCCGCGACGCTAAAGTTCTTGTCGCGGGGGGTTACAAATTAAA
This sequence comes from Sphingomonadales bacterium, assembly GCA_043778865.1. Taxonomy (GTDB): domain Bacteria; phylum Pseudomonadota; class Alphaproteobacteria; order Sphingomonadales; family Sphingomonadaceae; genus Sphingorhabdus_B. Next base: position 14,477 of record JAYWFI010000220.1, on the reverse strand, counting down.
ACGCATTTGGCCTGTTGGCCAATTTCGGTGGTCCAGCCATATCGAAATGGTCGGAGAATTTATCCGTGCATAAATACTGATATCGCGGCTTGAGCGGTAAGCATCATCAATGCGATGGTTGAAAGTACGAACATTAAAAAACGAACTATCACACGGTTGGATACAATTTGTACTAAACTGTGTGCGATCCTAAAAATCACATAAGCCCATGCAACAGTCGCATTAAGGCTATCACCTTGACCAATCATTGCCAAAACAAGGCAAACCGCATAAAACACGGTAGGAGCTTCGTGTAAGTGATTGTAATTATCGGCTATCCATGAAGCCTTGATTTCACCGCCTGCCATCAGATCATTGCGTAAGCTGCTACCCGTTGTTCCAATCATCCCTTTTGCGTCTAATTTGATGCGGTTCATTGCCGGAATGCGGGTCGCGTACATCCAGACCCAGACAATCATAGTCCACGCCGCAAGCACAACAACGGGTTTTAGTATTTCGCTATGTATCATCACATTCCTCTAAATTGTTGCTAATACAGCATTTATGCTGAGCACAACCAAACAGATAGACGACAACAAAAACAGCACAAAACGAATACTAACTTTGTTGATAGTAGCTTGCCATAAACTGTGAAGAACGCGCAATATTGTATATCCCCAAGCAAACGATACCATTAGCGGCGTTACGGCTCCGGCAAGGGCAAGGATCATAACAGCAGCATAAAATATAGTAGGTTGTTCCATTAAGTGTGCGTAATTATGAGACTTCCAGGCCACTGAAGGGGGAACATTGGGATCAATATCAACGCCGCGTCCACCAACTGCTGTGCCTAAATCAATACCGACTTTTTTCATTGCGGGTAAACGTGTAGCCGCCATCCACACCATCATGATGAGCGACCACAACACTAAAACAGCTGCGGGTGCTAAAATTGTTTTATCCATAAATACCCCTCCTCTTTAATGAGAGAAGGTGCGTTAGATAGAGTAAATTGTCAAATGCAACTTATTTAGCTTATGTGTTTCCAGTGCGCCGTATTAAGCCTGCATCATTGGCAGCAGCTGATTTATAGAGCGTTGCCATGGGTTCATCACCCACAATGATTGCATCAACATCCCCAAAACCGTTAAATTCTGTACGCATGGCGCATCCATAGGCGCCCAGCATACCGATTTCGATATAGTCACCTGCCTTTATATCATCGGGCAGCACAAACGGCCCCGCCATATAGTCCATATCGTCACAGGTAGGGCCATAGAATGCGAACTCAGTATTTTGGGGCCCAATACAATTATCGTCGCGCAGCAGTGCCACAGGGAAGCGCCACGCCACGTGCGCTGCGTCAAATAACGCGCCATATGCTCCATCGTTGATGTAAAGTTCGTTGCCGCGTCGTTTTTCTACTTTAACAATTAATGATGCGTATTCGGCGCACAACGCACGGCCCGGTTCACACCAGAGCTCGGCGGAATAGCTAATTGGCAAATCTTCAAAACAGCGGTGGATAGTCTCGAAGTAGCTTTCAAGCTCAGGTGGCAGCATGCCAGGATAAACCGATGGAAATCCGCCGCCCACGTCTATGACGTCAACCGTAACAGCAGCTTCGACGATTGCGACGCGGACATGCTCCATCGCGTCTGCATAAGCCTGCGGCGTCATCGCTTGGCTACCAACATGGAAACATATGCCAATGCTATCGGCGACTTGGCGGGTTGCACGCAACAGATCAGCCAGCTCGCATGGGATAGTTCCAAATTTCGACGCTAGGCTTAGCTTAGCATGTTCGGATGACACACGGATCCGTACGCATAGCTCAAGATCCGTCGCACCGCGTGTGGCACGCACAATCTTTTCGAGCTCTTCTTGGCTATCCAGTGAAAATATCCGCACGCCGTGGTTGTGATACGCCTGCGCAATGGCGCGTTCCGATTTCACAGGGTGCATAAAACAAAGCACAGCATCTGGCAGGAATTTATGAACCAGCCGCACTTCGCCCAGTGATGCGACGTCATAATGCGTGATGCCGCTATCCCACAGGATTTCAAGCAAGGCGGGTGAGGGATTAGCCTTTACGGCATACAACGACTTGCCCGGAAACTTCTCAGAAAAGAAACGGGCAGCACGAGATGCAGCATGCGGGCGAAGAAGCGTGATTGGTTCATCCGGGCGAAGCGCGCGGACAATAGCTAATGCGTTAGGAAATTCGTGCAATTCAAGGGACCCCCAATGTCGTTAAACCAATTAGTACAACCATGCTGTCTTGCGGTTATTGGAAGTCCCCTTGGGGCAGCATTAAAGCCATATATGCAGATGTAGGTTTAATGTAAAGTCGGTGAGCCAATTTATGTTTTGTATTAACTCAACCGATCCCGAAACTCCGTCCATTCAAATTTCCTTATGCAGCGCAATTCATCCGTCTCGCTATTCCACAGCCAAATAGACGGCAGAGGTACGCCGTTGAATGTATTCGTCTTAACCATCGAATAATGCGCTTGATCAAGGAAAGCAAAGCGTGCGCCGGGTTCTATGGGACAGGGCAATCGGTAGTCGCCGATAATGTCGCCTGCTAGGCAGCTTGGTCCGCCCAAACGAACGGCGGGGCCATCAAGGCGCTCACCAAGCATCGCGGGGCGATAGGGCGCTTCGATGACATCGGGCATATGGCATGTTGCGCTGATGTCTGTGATCCCCACGGCCATGCCGTTATCGAACACATCAAGGATTTCGCCCACTAATATGCCTGCATCCAATGCAACCGCTTCGCCGGGTTCGAGATACACAGTGCATCCGGTTTCGGCACGTACTTTTTTAATAAACGCCACCAAATCATCACGTTGGTAATCAGCGCGAGTTATGTGATGTCCGCCTCCAAAATTCAGCCATTCCAGCTGCTCGAAATAGGGCGCAAGTAGTGGCTTAATAGCTTCCCATGTTTGGCGCAAAGGAACGAAGTCTTGCTCACATAATGTATGAAAATGTAGGCCAGACACGCCTTCTAGGTGCTCTGGCTGCAACTGACTAACCGGAAAGCCAAGCCGCGACCCGGGCGAACAGGGATCATATTTGGGCACTTCGCCTGTGGCAAACTCGGGATTGATGCGCAGGCCGATGTCGAACGCGGCGGTGGATGCGGCGCATGATTCCCGGAAACGTGCGATCTGGCCGGGGCTGTTGAAAACAACATGGTCGGACATATCCAAGATTTCTGGCATGTCTTCAGCCTTATATCCGGCACAATAGGTTTCGATTACGCCGCTATATTTGTCCCGTGCAAGCCGCGCCTCCCAAAGGCCGCTGGCGCAGACGCCGTCGAGATATTCGCTGATTAAGGGCGCTAACTCCCACATCGAAAATGCCTTCATCGCGCATAGGATTTTTGCGCCGGAACGAACCTTGACGTCATGAAGGAGTTTGAGGTTGCGCCTTATAGCTGCTTCATCAACCACAAACGCGGGACTATCAACACGGCTCAAGTCAAAATGCGCAAAAGCGCCCGGGTCACCTGCTTTAGTTTCCATATTCTTAATTACCGATAACTAAACCCACCGACGTCATGCTGAACTTGTTTCAGCATCCATCGTGCCACGCAGACCAAAGAGTAAAAAGGATAAATAGACCCTGAAACTAGTTCAGGGTGACGATAAAATGTGGGCGTTGATAATGGCTCAAATCAAAAATCCAACGGCCCATCAAGCTCCGTAACCTGCCAGGGCAGGCCGTGTGCATTCAGCATCTCCATAAACGGATCGGGATCGAACTGTTCGATATTAAACACGCCAGCTCCGGACCATTTGCCTGTGAGCAACATGGCTGCGCCAATCATCGCGGGAACGCCTGTGGTATAGCTGACCGCCTGATTACCCGTTTCGGCATAACATTCCTCATGGTCGCAGATATTCTTGATATAAAGTGTCTTTTCGCGGCCATCTTTGCCAAGGCCTGTTGCGATATCGCCGATGTTGGTTTTGCCTTTGGTCGTGGGCCCCAGTGATGCCGGTTCAGGAAGCACAGCTTTAAGAAATTGCAACGGCACAATCTCCCGGCCTTCATACATAACCGGATCAATTCGCGTCATCCCGACCGCCTGAAGCACATTAAGGTGCGTGATATATGCATCGCCGAATGTCATCCAGAACCGGATGCGTTTGATTTCGGGCAAGTGCGTTTTTAGGCTTTCGATTTCCTCGTGATACATCAAATACATGTTCTTTGGGCCCACAGCGTCAAAATCAAAGCTCTGCTTTACGGACATCGCGGGTGTTTCCACCCAATTACCGTTTTCCCAGTGACGCGCGATAGCGGTTACTTCGCGGATGTTAATCTCGGGATTGAAGTTTGTAGCAAATGCTTGTCCATGATCGCCGCCGTTGCAATCCAAGATATCAAGCGTATCAATGCGGTCGAAATGATGTTTCTTAAGGTATGTTGCAAATACAGACGTCACGCCGGGATCAAACCCAGAGCCCAGCAAGGCGGTAAGCCCTGCTGCCTTGAACCGTTCTTGATACGCCCACTGCCAATGATATTCGAATTTTGCGACATCAAGCGGTTCGTAGTTGGCAGTATCCATATAGTTGACGCCGGCTGCTAGGCAGGCATCCATTATATGCAAGTCCTGATAGGGCAAAGCCAAATTGACGACCAATGCTGGCTTGATTTGGTTCAGCAACGCGGTTGTTGCTGCGACGTCATCGGCATCAATCTGATATGTATCAATCGTAACGCCGGTTCGTTCCAGCACGGAAGCTGCGATGGCATCGCATTTCGATTTGGTCCGGCTTGCAAGACTGATGTGCGTAAAAATATCTTTATTCCCAGATTGTGTTTGGGCCATTTTATGAACCGCTACAGACCCCACGCCGCCTGCACCAATTACCAAAACTTTACTCATTATGTATGCCTTAACTCTAGTGATTCATTGTCTACTGATATAGAGTGCTATGATGACAGCACAATACTCGCTTGATCCCAATCGTAGGCCAGATTTTGCTGGGGTAGAAAGAGCTGCTGAAAAAATAGCACTTATATTACCGCCAACACCGCTTTTACCGTTAGAGGTAGATGGCGTAATTTTATGGTGCAAAGCCGAGATGCTGCAACCTATTGGTGCATTCAAAATACGCGGCGCTTGGCACCGGCTGGCGGATCTGTCTAGGGAAGAAAGGCTCGCGGGCGTTGTAGGTGTATCAAGCGGCAATCATGCCCAAGGTGTTGCTTGGGCAGCCAAACGGCTTGGGATAAAGGCAACGATTGTGATGCCGGAAAATGCGCCTAAATCTAAGATATTGGCGACGCGGGAATTGGGCGCAGAGGTCGTACTGTATAAGCGTCCAGGCCAAGACCGCGACGCGATTGCAGCAGAGATAGTGAAGCGAACAGGCGCAATACTTGTTCACCCTTTCGCGGATCCTTGGGTAATTGAAGGGCAAGGCAGCCTTGGCATTGAAGCCGCCGCGCAGCTGAAGGCTATGGGCATTGATGGCCCCAGTCATATCATTGCATGTTGCGGCGGCGGCGGGTTATCGGCGGGGCTCGCATTGGCGTGCCCAGATGCAAAGTTGTCGATTGTAGAGCCGGAGGGATGGGATGATGTGATCCTGTCGTTGGCAGCGGGACAGATAGTGTATGTTGCTGATCAATTGTATTCCACCCCATGCGACGCCCTGCAAACACCCGGCACTTTTTCGATCAATTTCGAAATACTAAAGAACCGCGTTTATAGTAGCGCAGTTGTCACTCCGGCTGAGATTGCCGCGGCTATGCGATTGATATTCGAAAAATTACACCTTGTTATTGAACCGGGCGGAGCTGCAGCATTAGCAGGTGTATTGTCAGGCAAGATAATGCTTCAAGGTACTGCATTGATTACATTATCGGGCGGAAATGTGGATGCGGAAAGATTTGCTGCTATGATCGGCTGACTTAAGCCGCTTCTGATAACTGCAGCTCAAGCTCCATTCGGCTCCAAATCTCTACCAGAGCAACCGTCAGTTCACGCATCATGGCTTCATTATGTTGCGGTCCCGGTGTAAAACGCAACCGCTCTGTCCCTCGCGGTACTGTTGGGTAATTGATTGGCTGTACATAGATACCATATTCAGCCAGCAAAGTGTCGCTGATCCTCTTTGCTTTTATGGGATCGCCAACCATAAGCGGGACGATATGTGTCTCTCCGGCCAATAATGGCAGGCCAGCATCTGTAAAAAGCTTTTTTAACATCGCGGCATTGGCTTGCTGTGCTTCGCGTTCTTCGTTTGATACTTTTAAGTGACGAACCGCGGCGAGCACGCCAGCGACTAAAACCGGCGACAGCGATGTGGTAAAGATAAAACCGGGCGCATAGGACCTGATAACATCGATGATACGGGTATCGGCCGCGATGTAACCACCCATCACGCCGAACGCTTTACCAAGCGTGCCTTCGATTATGGTAACCCGGTTTGCCACATCGTCACGCTCTGTAATACCGCCGCCGCGTTTGCCGTACATGCCAACCGCGTGTACTTCATCGCAATATGTTAGTGCGTTATACTTGTCAGCAAGATCGCACATGCCAGATATAGGAGCGACAGCGCCGTTCATAGAATAAACGCTTTCAAACGCAATAAGCTTGGCAACCGCTGGATCATCAGCGGCGAGCAATTCTTCGAGATGTGCCAAGTCATTATGCCGAAATACGCGTTTTTCGCATCCCGAATTGCGAATGCCTGCAATCATCGACGCATGGTTCAATTCGTCAGAATAGATTATGCAGCCAGGCAGTATTTTAGCCAAAGTTGATAGTGTGGCGTCATTAGAAACATACCCCGATGTGAACAGCAATGCGCCGCCTTTGCCATGCAAATCAGCGAGCTCTTCTTCAAGCTCAACGTGGAAGTGCGTATTGCCACCGATATTCCGCGTGCCGCCCGATCCAGCACCAACATCGTGCAAGGCTTCCTCCATCGCAGTGATTACTTTTGGATGTTGGCCCATGCACAAATAATCGTTGGAGCACCAAACAGTGATAGGTTTGGGACCATTGTGCCCGGCAAAGCAACGCGCATTAGGAAACTTTCCTTTATTGCGTAATATGTCGATAAACACGCGGTAACGTCCCTCGGCATGTAGCCTGTCAATCGCTTTATCGAATATCAGGTCGTAGTTCACTAAAGTTCACCTTAGATTGCCGCTATTGTTTGTTCTGTGTTCCGCATATCTATGCTTGCCGAAAAAATCTAGCGCGAACGACTTGCAAAACGCAATTATAACGATGCGAAACGGGTAAGATTGTACTTAGCAAGCGCGGGTTTTGCCAATTCCATATCGGCAAGATTGCCTGTTGTAACAAACAGTCCTGACGCGAGCTTATCTGGCCATGATTGTTGCTGAGTTAGAAACAATATTCGCCGTGCAATCCCCGCCGCCCCGTCCACAAACTGTATTTTGCCCTGAACTGCCTCAGCCAGCTCATCTTGGACCAAAGGAAAATGCGTGCAGCCTAAAATGACCGTATCCATGTTTTGACCGCTTGGCTGGCTAGTTAAAGCATCCATTGCACCTGTATATATTGTACGATCCACAGGTTCGCCGCGTAGCTTTGCCTCAGCAGCATGAACCAGTTCAGGCGCAGCATACCGGATCAACGTCATATCAGCCATAAACTCCTGCTGAAGCCGGTCGATATAGGGCTGCCGTATGGTTGCCTGTGTCCCTAGCAGTCCGATAACGCCCGTTTTACTAGCCAGTGATGCAGGCTTAATTGCCGGAACCGTGCCAACAACGGGAACATCCAGTGCCGCTCTTACGTGGGCCAGCGCGATGGTGCAGGCGGTGTTGCACGCAATTGTTACTAAACGCGGCCTGTATCTTTCTACTAATCGGCCCAGTAATGCAGGAACGCGCGCTGCAATTTCCGCTTCGCTTTTTGTGCCATAGGGAAGGCCTGCATAATCAGCAGCGTATATAATTGGTGCGTTTGGTAACACGCTTTGTATCGCAGAAAGTACGGAGAGACCTCCGCTACCAGAATCTAATAGTAGTAACGGTGCATTTAGTTGATTATCTTGCGATTTATACATTGCGAGATATTATCGGTAGCATCAGAGTATAGCAAGTCAGATAGAATGCTTGTCAAGTTCGTGCATATAATGCAATGATTTGGCTGTTAATAAGAACTTAGTAAGACACTATCAACAATAATGGAAACTTGGCATTGATAACAAATATCACTGATATCATTGCGGCAATACTGCTTGGCTATAGTCTCGGCTCAATACCGTTTGGCCTATTGCTGATGCGATTGACGGGCAGGGGCGACTTGCGTGCAATTGGATCGGGTAATATTGGTGCTACCAATGTGCTGCGTTCCGGCAATAAAGTGCTTGCTGCCCTAACGTTAGTCTTAGACCTTCTGAAAGGTTATGCAGCTGTTTGGTTGTCTACCCGCTTACTATCATGCCATGAGGTAATTGCGGCGGCGGGCGCGTTCTTTGGCCATCTGTATCCTATATGGCTAAAGTTTAAGGGGGGCAAAGGCGTCGCCACATATGCAGGAATATTACTCGGATTATTCTGGCAAGGCGGCGTAGTATATGCAGTTGCATGGACCGGTGCATTGATCATATTTAGGATATCTTCGGTTGCTGGATTGTGTGCGGCTATTGCGGCTCCGGTTGCTGCGTTATATTTTGGCCGTATAGATTTGGTAGCAATTCTTACAGTATGTTCAATGATTGTATTTTGGAAACATCGCGAAAATATTGAGCGATTGTTGAATGGTACTGAACCAAAAGTAGGCGCTACAAAATCATCCGGCTCAGGAACGAAATAAAATATGTACGATATAAAGCCAGATAGTGATTTTGACAGGCTGCGGCTTATCCGCTCGCCCAACATCGGTCCGGTTACTTATCGTCAGTTGCTATCTCGATTTGGCAGCGCAGCTTCGGCTCTTGCGGCTCTTCCTGATTTGGCAGCCCGCGGCGGGAAGGGCAAGTTTGCAGTCGCAAATACAAGTGACATTGAACGCGAGATGGCGGCAACATCGCGCCACGGTGCGCGATATGTCTTTCTGGGTGACGCGCAATATCCTGCGTTATTGGCAGAACTTGATAATTCACCTGCGGTTTTCACATATCGCGGTGACTTAGATTTGGCTGCGCGGCAAATTGTCGCCATGGTTGGCGCGCGCAATGCCTCTGCAGGAGCATGCCGCTTTGCCCGCATGCTGGCGGTTGAGCTGGGACATGAGGGCCTTATTATTTCCTCTGGACTTGCCCGCGGTATTGATACTGCGGCACATATCGGATCACTGGCAGGCGGCACAATTGCTGTAATCGCAGGTGGTATTGAGGTTGCATATCCGCCAGAAAATCGTGCTTTGCAGGATGAAATCGCCGAAAAGGGTTTGCTGATCGCCGAACAACCGCCGGGTATCGAACCGCGTGCACGGCATTTCCCCTATCGCAACCGTATCATCGCTGGATTAGCGCTAGGCACAGTAGTGATAGAGGCAGCGCCTCGTTCAGGGTCTTTGATTACTGCACGACTTGCCGCAGAGGCAGGGCGCGAAGTGATGGCAATACCGGGATCGCCGCTTGATCCGCGCGCGCGGGGCTGCAATCAACTCATCCGTGAAGGCGCAACATTGGTTCAAGATGCCGCCGAGATTGCTGAGCTAATCCGCCCTATGGATAGCCGAGCCGTGCGCAAGATAGCGCCAACACTGTTCGAAGCTCAGACCAAAACGCCGTATGTCACGCACAGTAGTGATGACGAGCGCGACAGAATTATCGGCTTGCTTGGTATGAGCCACGTGTCGGTTGATGAACTGGTTCGCCAATCTGGCGCTCAGACGCCAGCGGTACAGATGGTGCTATTGGAATTAGAACTTGCCGGGCGACTTGAACGAGGGGCAGGGGCTAAGGTGCGTTTGGTGGCTTAAATATAAGTAAAAAACTTGCTTGACGGCTACTGGTTTTAGCTACCACCCTGTGCGCGTACGCGAGACATTTAGAAAAGTGCCATAAAACATGCGATTAGTTATTGTTGAATCACCCGCCAAAGCGAAGACGATTGAGAAGTATCTTGGTCCAGGTCACAAGGTACTTGCATCTTATGGACACATCCGTGATCTGCCCCCTAAAGATGGATCAGTGGATCCTGATAATGGTTTCGAGATGCTATGGAGCAACTACGCTGATAAAGCCAAGCAGCTTAAAGCGATTACGGATGAAGCAAAAAAAGCTGAAACTCTTATCCTTGCAACTGATCCTGATCGTGAAGGCGAAGCGATAAGCTGGCATGTGCAAGAGGTGCTGGCAAAGAAAAAAGTTCTGCCCAAAAATGTACAGCGGGTTACATTCAACGCGATTACAAAAGCAGCTGTAACAGATGCGATGACCAAACCGCGCGGGTTAGACATTGATTTAATCGACGCTTATCGCGCGCGGCGTGCGCTTGATTATTTGGTTGGATTTACCCTATCGCCTGTATTGTGGCGTAAGCTGCCGGGCGCAAAGTCCGCAGGCCGTGTGCAATCTGTTGCATTGCGTCTAATTGTTGAGCGTGAGCGTGAGATAGAAAGCTTTATTCCGCAAGAATATTGGTCAGTTAAGGCCGGTATGAAGCATAAAGGCCAAGCGTTTGATGCCCGCCTCATCCGCTATGACGGCAAAAAGCTGGATAAGATGGACTTGAAGAATGAGACCGACGCCGAAGCAGCGCGTGGAGCCGCCGAAGCTGCACACTTTATTGTAGATAGCGTCGAGACAAAACCTGTAACGCGCAACCCGCAGCCGCCATTTACTACTTCAACGCTGCAACAAGAGGCTGCTCGTAAGCTTGGCTTTGCCGCGAGCCACACGATGCGTATTGCGCAAGGTTTGTATGAAGACGGTGCAATAACCTATATGCGTACAGACGGCGTTCAAATGGATGGTAGCGCGATTTCTGCAGCACGCAGTGCCATTTCAAACCGTTTTGATGGCGGATACCTTCCAGAAAAACCGCGTATGTATCAAACAAAAGCCAAGAATGCACAAGAGGCACATGAAGCCATACGGCCAACCGATTTTACCAAGAATAATGCGGGTTCCGGCGATCATGGGCGGCTGTATGATCTGATATTCAAACGTGCGATGGCCAGTCAGATGGCGTCTGCGCGGCTAGAACGCACGACAATAGATTTTGCAGACGGTACAGGACAGTTGGGGCTACGGGCAACGGGACAGGTTATGAAATTTCCCGGGTTCCTTGCGGTATATGAAGAAGGTTTGGATGATACAGATGGTGAGGACACGGCGTTATTACCTGCAATGAACAAAGGCGACGCGCCTGCCAAACATAAACCAGAAAAAACGCAGCATTTCACTCAGGCCCTGCCGCGCTATTCCGAAGCCAGCCTTGTAAAACGGCTTGAAGAATTGGGCATTGGCCGCCCGTCGACATATGCTTCTACTATCCAAGTTATCAAAGATCGCTTATATGTGCGCGTGGAAAAAAACCGTTTCTTTGCAGAGGAATCAGGTAGGTTATTAACAGCGTTTCTTGAGCGTTTTTTTGCGCAATATGTGGCTTACGATTTTACCGCTGACCTCGAAGATCAACTGGATGAAATCAGCGGCGGCCGCGCGGATTGGCAAAAGTTTTTGGAAAAATTCTGGAAGGATTTTAAGCCAAAAACGGAAGAAGTTATGCTGCAACAGCCCTCTGAAGTAACAGCAGAGTTAGATATATTCCTTTCGCCTTATTTGTTTCCTGAAAAAGAAGATGGCAGTGATCCGCGACTTTGCCCAAAATGCAGCGAAGGTAAGCTTGCTCTTAGAGGCGGACGGTTTGGCGCGTTTGTGGCGTGTTCAAATTACCCAGAGTGTAAATTCACGCGTAAATTTGGTCAACCCGGTGGCAGCGATGAGGGCGATAGTGGCCCGCAGTTGCTTGGTCAGCACCCTGAAACAGGTCAAGATGTTGAGCGCAAATCAGGCCGCTTTGGACCGTATGTAGAAATGGGCGAAGGCAAAGAAGCCAAGCGCGCATCAATACCAAAAGACGTTCCGGATGAAGATTTTGGGCTTGATTGGGCTGTACGGTTGTTATCTTTGCCGCGCACTGTGGGCGATCATCCGGAAAGCGGCGAACCTGTTACCGCCAGCATTGGGCGCTATGGTCCCTATCTGGCGCATGCAGGCAAATATGCTCGTCTACAAAGCACGGCAGATGTATTTGATACAGGCATGAATTCAGCCGTGGTCAAACTTGCCGAAGCGGCTGCTAATCCCGGGAGAGGCCGCGGCGCCGTTCGCGAGCCGTTAAAGATTCTAGGTGTGCATCCGCGAACAGAATTGGAACTTAAATTGATGGAAGGCCGCTTTGGTTCCTATGTGACCGATGGAACCAATAATGCGACACTGCCCAAATCGATCGCGCCAAATGATCTGACGTTAGAGGAAGCTGCGCAATTGATTGACGAACGCGCCGCAAAAGGCCCAGCAAGCGGCAAGAAAAAGCCAGCACCGAAGAAAAAAGCAGCACCCAAAAAGAAACCTGCGGCAAAGAAAAAAGCAGCACCAAAAAAGAGAGTTACCGCAAAGACGGAGTAGTTATTCAAGCATAGAATTAATCAACCCACTCAAGGCCAATGTCGCGGTATATGCCGCGGTCTTCATCCCAATTGGCATTGACCTTTACGTGCAAGTATAAATGCACGCGGACGCCCGTAATTCTCGCAAGCTCAAGCCTAGCAGCTTCGCCAATGGCCTTGATTTGTTTGCCGCCTTTGCCAAGAATAATCGCGCGCTGTGTTGGGCGCGCGACGAGTATTTGTTGATGAATTTCGAGCGATCCATCTTGGCGTTCGATATATTTTTCTGTTTCAACGGCACTTGCATAAGGCAGTTCTTCATGCAGTTGCAAATACAGTTGCTCGCGGGTAATTTCTGCGGCGACGAGCCTTTCAGATGCATCGGATACTTGATCTTCGGGAAAGTGCCATTCGCCTTCTGGCATCGCATTGGCAATCGCAGTTTTCAGCTTGGCCATGCCGTCCCCTGTTTGTGCGCTGATATAATATATTTCTTCAAAAGCGCATAATTCAAGTAACTTAGTGGTCAATTGTAATAGCTTTTCTTTCTTCGATATATCTACCTTGTTCAATATCAGCCATTTGCGTTCTGGACGGTTTTTTAAACTCTCTATGATTTTTTCAACCTTTGGCCCGGCGCCTGCGCGGCCATCGACCATAAGCGCGACTAAATCAGCATCACTTGCTCCGTCCCATGCGGCAGCAACCATGGCCCGGTCAAAACGTCGCTGCGCCGCAAAGATACCGGGGGTATCCACCAATATAATCTGCGCATCACCTTCGATGGCGACGCCCAGCATGCGGGTACGCGTAGTCTGTGCCTTTGGACTGACGATCGCGACTTTCTGGCCAACAAAAGCATTTACGAGTGTTGATTTACCTGCGTTAGGCGCGCCAATAACAGCGACATGGCCGCATCTTTTTACGTTGGGTTTAGTCATGCATTTTGCTCCAGAAAAGCAAGCGCAGCGGCGGTTTCAGCAGCTTGTTTGCTATTGGCGCTTGCGCTGATAGGTTCAAATCCTTTTACGTAAACCGTAACTTCAAATGACATAGCGTGCGGCGGTCCTTCCTTTTTTGTAACAGAATATTCGGGAACTTTGCGGCGGTTTGCCGCGCACCATTCTTGCAATGTAGATTTGGGATGTTTCGGTGCACCTGTTGCCGCTTCTATTTGCGGTGCCCAATGTGTAATAATAAAAGCACGGGCAACATCGATGCCTTCGTCTAAAAATATCGCGCCTATAATTGCTTCGACAACATCGCCCAGTACATTGTCGCTTTCTTGTGCACCATCATCGCGCGCTTGTTTGCCTAAATTAAGATACAGCGGCAATTCGATCGAACGTCCGATTTCCGCGCACGTTGCACCTGATACCAAGCTGTTCAAACGGTGCGATAACCGCCCTTCGGCTTCGTCAGGATACCTATCATACAGCATTTCTGCGATCACTAATCCGAGTACACGGTCACCCAAAAACTCTAGCCGCTGATAATCTGGTTTGCCTGTACTGCCATGCGTTAATGCGCGCGCATAGAGGTTGATGTCGGACGGCGCATAGTTCAGCAGGTTTGATAACCATGCAGATGCAGCTAGATCGATCAAAATGTTTTACCAATACGGTCCCAGCGCGCAGCGGTGAACCAAGTCCACGGCAGCAGCCAACGCGCCGACCCGTCGGTTGAAAATATTGATATCAGCGCCCGGCCTTCAAGATTCTCTTGCGGAACGATGCCTATCGCTTGTCCTTCTTGTGCAGGAAACCGGCTATCCGCGCTGCGGTCGCGGTTGTCACCCATTAGGAATATTTTGCCCTCGCCAACAATAAATGCTTCGGTGTCATCGCCGCGTTCGCCTTGCAAAAGATCGAGTATGTCATAGCTTTTGCCTTCGGGAAGCGTTTCACGATATCGC
>JAYWFI010000219.1:0-5409 GCA_043778865.1 Sphingomonadales bacterium | reverse complement strand
ATACATTTGGGGCTAGCTCTGCTAATTACGCCTTTGTTCGGTGTATTTAGGACAACATTGGTTTTGCTTGGTTTGCGCGATCGTCCAAGGCGCACCACTTTGTCAACCAAAGTTGCAGAAAACTGTCCCGTATAATTTGTTCGCCCCGGTTTTGCCAGCGTATCGCACGCACCCAGCGACAATGCCTGTATCGCCGCAGGACCATTTTCTTCGGCAAACGAAGAAACGATTAATATGCGTGCGCCCTTTGCCTGCGCAATAAACTCAGGCAGGGCGTCAAGACCATTACGCTTTGGCATTTCAATATCGAGCAAGATGATATCGACATCTTGTTTTTTTAGCATGCGCAGCGCGCTTTCGGTATCTTCTGCCTTGTGGATGATTTCGATATCATCGCGCTGCGACAAGATTCTTTCCAAAATAGAACGCGCAACAATACTGTCATCAACCAACATAACGCGTATCGGCGTAGATAACTTGCGCGGGCTTTGGCCCATTTTAGGTTGGATCGCAGTCATGATTATTTGCTATTACAAGCAGCCAACAATTTGAAGCTTGGCTTCTAATGTCTCACGGTCAAATGGTTTCATAACATATTCATCGGCACCCGCCGCGATAGCAGCTTGAATATGTTCAATGCCGTTTTCTGTTGTGCAAAATATGACCTTGGCAGTGGGTTCCTTGGCAGATGCGCGGTATGCCTTAAGGAAGTCCATACCGCTCATGACCGGCATATTCCAGTCAAGCAGGATCACATCGGGCGCTAATTCAGAAACTTGGTTGAGCGCTTCTTGCCCGTCGGCGGCTTCGCTGACTTCGAATTCCATCGTTTCAAGGATATGCCGCGCGACTTTACGTATCACCTTACTATCATCAACGATCAAACAGCTTTTCATACCCCGTCCACTTCATATTTAATGTAGACTTATGTCTACACATTGAGCCTTATCGACAGGTTAATTTGTCCAAGACCAATTAACCGTTCGTCGCAATTCCTAAGCCGCCATCTGCTGAGGCCCGCAAGCCAGAGCGGCAAGATCAATTATCATCGCAACGCGGCCGCCCACCTCAACAATACCCGTTGCAAGGCCCGCCCATTTTGGCGCAGGCATGACTTTCTTTTCCACGTCAGATAATAATATCGGAACGACGTCTTCGACAGAATCAACCAATAACCCAAAATGATGACCCGCAATTTCGGCAATGATTGCCAAAGCGCCATTTTCAACAGGCATAGAATTTCCTGTCACCAGATACTGGCTATCAATCAATGTCAAAACGCGGCTGCGCAGAGCAAATAATCCGGCAACAGATGGATTGCTTTGCGGAACAGGTATGACCTCATGAACATGGACAACCGATTCCACCAGATCGCTTTCTATCGCAACCCGCGCACCGTCGATGCTCGCAATCAAATAAAGGCTGTGCATCTTATCTTGCTCCTGACAATTTGTCTTCGATTGCGGATATCAATCCAATGCGGTCATAACGGTAAATGCTTGGCCCCATGTCACGCGCAGAAAAACTGCTTTCGCGCAGCCGCAATACACGGTTATCTTCGGCTGCATTTGATGCAACGCTAGACGTATCGCGGCTTAAAACGATTTCGGCACGGTCGCGGTCATCGGAGCTGAAACTTACTTCATATCCGGATGCGGCCAACAGCGGCTGCAATATCCGCGTTTCCCATAAATCATCGCCGTCACATTCCACATAGCATAACGGTTTTACTTTATTTGTATTTTGCACCGCATCCCGGGCTTCAAAATATTGAAAGGTATTGATTAATTCAACCATATCGCCAAATGCGGATACGATACCCTCATGTAAATCAGGCCGCGCGCTTGGTACAATTTCTGCTGTGATGCTAAATATATCAAGCACTTCTTCGACTGCTAAATATTTGGCGGTCTGCCCATCACTAAGCCTAAGCATTTGTATGTGGCCTGCGTTAGGACCGGTTTTTGTTGTAAGATCTGGCACGGTATCAATTCCGAATACGTCAATCAAATGTCCATCCACAGAGGCACGTAATTTCCCGCCAACAAATTTTATCCGATCAGCGGCTACATCTTCCATACGCTCTATAACTGACAACCGGATGGCGCGTTTTACGCCATCCGTTGCAACAAACAATAATGCAGACAACTGATTGATTTTACTGAAACTGTTGTCGCTACCTGCGTTGGCAGAGTTATCAAACGATTGCTGTTGCTCGCTAACGCCAAGAGCTGCGGCAAGACCGCTAGAATCAAGCAACAGCATGGGCCGGCCATTGTCTGGCAACGATGTACCTGCATATAATCCGGTTGCCATAACCAGCGGCGCGCCGGGCTTAACAACCAGTTCTTCGTTATCGATCACCGATGCGACATCTAATGCGAATATGCCGCCAACCGCAGGGCGGATAACGATCAACGTGCGGCTGGTGTCGCCGCCCTGCACTGTTTGCGTTATTCCTAAAATCGTTTCAATTTTAGCATACGGCATCCGGTCGCCGCGAATGCGTGCAATTTGCAATCCGCCAATGTCCTCAATCTCAACATTCTTATTTGTTACAGAAAGTATCTCGACAACCGAACTGCGCGATATTCCAAATATTTGGTCACCAACGCGTATAGATAGTCCCGCAATAATAGAAAGCGTCAGCGGCAAGCGCAGTATCATTTTTAAGCCAAGGCCCGGGGCATTATCAAGCTCAATGGTTCCGCCAATGGTTTGCAGGTTGGTGCGCACAACGTCCATACCCACCCCGCGTCCGGAAATTGCACTAACGGTTTCTGCGGTGGATAACCCGGGCCGGAATATCATATCCAGCTGGGCTTTTTCGGAAAGCAACGCCCATTCCGCCTGCGTTGCAAGCTTGGCTGTAACCACTTTTTTGCCAAGCCGTTCAAGATCAATGCCGCGGCCATCATCCGATATTTCAACCAATATCTGATTGCCCGATTGCCGTGCGGAAACTTTTATGTGACCCGCCGGATTTTTACCAATGGCCCGGCGTTCGCCCGCGCTTTCTATTCCATGATCGGCCGCATTGCGCAGAATGTGCGATAGTGGATCACGCAATATCTCGACCATCTCGCGGTCTACTTCAACTTCACTACCTTCAATCGTCAATTCGATATTTTTACCAAGCTCTTGGTTTATATCGCGAACCAATCTGGGTAATGACGAAAACAACCGGTCAATATGCTGCATGCGCATCATACCTACTGCATCACGCATTTCCGCCACAGACGATGAAAGCCGGGAGAAACTATGTTCTAATTCATTACTAGACCCGTATTTGCGCAACTGACGGGATACCTCGTTGCGCGCCAGCACCATATCCGAAACACCGTTCATCAATTTGTCGAGCAGCGTTAGGGACACACGCACTGTTCGCACTTTTGCAGAACCGTTACCCGTATCAAAATCGATTAAGCTGGCTTCATCAAATTCAAAATTCGCAGCCGCATCGATAGTATCCGCGTCGTTATCTTGATTTGGAACAAACTGCATCATGGCAGCTATCAAATCTGCATCATTGTCCTGGATTGGGCGCCCTGTTTCAAGTGCGTCGGTAAGTGCCGCGATTTGATCAATGACAGCCAATACCGCCGTGACCAGCGTTGCCGATGCCGAAACCCGGCCATCGCGTGCATAACTTAACAGATCTTCTGCCGCATGACTAAGCCGCATGAGGCGCGGCAAATCAAGAAACCCGCAGCTGCCCTTGACGGTATGAACAAAACGGAAAACACTATCTATTAAAGCACGGTCACCAGGGGTTTGCTCCCACTGAACCAATTGCGCAGACAACGCCTGAAGCGTATCGCGAGTTTCAGCAATAAATTCTTCGAGTAAATCATCCATTTCGTGCAGCATCCCGGTTTCGTTAGGACGAGCTATGCATAAATATGGTTAAAAAGCTGTTTACGATGATAAGCCGTGTTACTTGTGGCTTCTGGTACCTAACGAACAGAAACCTAAATTGCCTCACCTTTTACCAAGGCGCCAATGATCATCTGCTCAGCATTGGGTTCGGCAATCTGAATTGTGCCGCCGCCCTGAACTGTCAAGCTGCGCACCATCCATGCCGCCGCCGTGCGCGAGTCAATGGACGATTGGTCTGAATTTCCGTTGAGCGTGTCTCTTATGGCACCGTCCAATATAATCTTTGGCCCGCGCAAGCTGATCACGATTTCTTGTTCATTACCGCGATTTTCCGCGCCTACCGAAAGAACGCCGCCGCGCACCAACACTTCATTGGCAATGAATACCAAATTCAGCAAAATCTTAACTGCCCGCTTTGGTAACAACTCTTGCGGCACGGCCCATTCCAAAGCGGTTCGGCCGTTGCCAGTAACAAGCGGCTCGATAACCGCCCGCGCCTCTGACGGATCAACCGCAGAACCAAATCCGCCCGCCGCGCCAAAAGCCAACCGAAAAAACTTCAACTTATCCGCCGCTGACTTTGCGCTTTCGGCTAGCAAATCCATACAGCGTTTTTGCATTTCTGGATCGGTTTCATCGGCCAGCAATTCCAGCCCATTATTCATCGCGCCAACCGGGCTTAGCAAATCATGACACAGACGCGAACATAACAAGCTGGCCAGATCAACTTCGGATGGAGACACAGATTGAGACATATTGCGGCGATTCCTTGATTTATCGATAACATTACTAATGAACGGTGCAGCCCAAGGTTTCAAGGGTGGTTGTTTGCGTAAATCAAACGCGCATTTGCAATGTTGGACTTCATCTGCCAGATCGAGATAGTACATAACTGGTCATTAAATGCTGCCCGTTTTGCAATAAGCGCAGTGTTTATTGCAACGCAAAAACGATTTAACTCCAAGTGCGTTTTGGTGAGACCTTAGTGTGACTTTAGGAGCTTTTCTGCGGGTTACAGCAGGTTAACCTAATACCTCTACCTTATCGAACCGGCCCCACACTTCGCCTTTTTGCACGGCTCTGAACACGCCCAATTCCTCACTGGCTATCACTACCCAATATCTGCCATCCGGTACGGCCATTTGCGCATCCGTTGCAGATGGAACAGCTTTGCCGCTGGGATGCGAATGATAGTACCCCAAGATCGCGGCCCCCTGCCCGGCTCTCTGCGAGGCCCCCTGCTCGGCCTCACTTCTTATCCGCACCGCCTTTTCGGCCGCAATCAGAATGGCAGGATCTATCTCAAAATGAGTGTGCGGGGTATCGCTGACATTGGCGGCAGGCAATATGCCAGTAACTGTGTCCGTAACTGTGTCATTATGTCCCATAAGCAAGCCGCAACACTCCAACGGATCTGCTTCACGCGCCGCATTCAACAATTTTGCACGAAGCTCACTTGATATCTTCAGGGACATGACACATCTTTATCAAATGGGGGATGCAAATACTACGTTAGACGGCACGTTATAT
>JAYWFI010000218.1:0-21606 GCA_043778865.1 Sphingomonadales bacterium | reverse complement strand
GCTGATTATCTGCCTAAGCCCAGCCACCAACCGGTCCGCCATCGCAAGCATATGGGTATACGCATCGCGGGTAATCACTTGCCCCAACATCGCGTGCATCGCCGAAATCGATAGCGCATTGGCCGATAGCGTCGTGCCAATCCCGCTATGTCCAGCCGGCCGCGCGTCATTCAATCCCGCCATGCGCGCGGCAACATCACGGGTAAAGCCGTACACCGCGCAGGGCACCCCGCCGCCGATAGATTTGCCGATCACCATGATGTCAGGCGCAAACCCGGAAGAAGCGCCATGCGTGTTGCTATGCCCGCCGTAACCCGATGATATCGTATGCGTTTCATCGAGGACAAGCAACGTACCCGTTTCATCACACAGCCGCCGTAGTGTTTCCAAATACCCCGGTGCATCGCGTACCATGCCGATATTGGTCATCAACGGTTCGGCCAGAACGCACGCGATATCTTCGGCGCGCAACGCACACTCTAGTGCCGCAACGTCGTTAAACTCGATCACTGTTGTGGTGGGCAATATATCGTGCACTTGCCCGATCAAGCTAGGGCGGTTCATTGCCGTATCGCCGCGTAGGTCCACAAACACATCATCCACTGCGCCGTGATAGCACCCGTTGAATATTAGGATTTTGCGCCGCCCCGTTATCCCCCGGCACCACCGGATCACCGCGCGGTTAGCCTCGCTAGCGGTGGTCGTCACTTGCCATTGCGGCAAGCCAAACATAGCAGGCAGCATCTCGCCAAGTTCCGCGCCCTTGGCCGTGGGCAGCATGTAGCTAAGCCCCTCGCCTGCCTGATGTGCCAGCGCCTCGGCCAATGCAGGCGGCGAATGACCAAACATGCTGGCGGTATCACCCAAACAAAAGTCATCAAAAACTATGTTATCGATTGTGCTTAAGTTCGATCCATGCGCCGACCGTGCCACAAGCGGAAACGGGCTGGGCCAATCGCGCATCCAATGAAAAGGCACGCCTTGAAACCACCCGCCAGAACGCTTTGCATGCTCGGCTGATTTGGGGTTCGCAGAAACGAAACGCGCTTCTTCGCGCGGGCGCATTGCGGCAATGGCGGCGTCTGTGATCATAATTTATCGCGCAACGCAAACCACATTAGGCCCAATGTCGCGAGCGGCTTTGCTAGCAGCTTACCGCCGGGAAAACGGGTGTGCGGCAACGCGGCAAATACATCAAACCGCTCCACTGTGCCCAGCACCGCCTCGGCCATTAATTCACCGGCAAGCGTGGTCACCAGCGCGCCGTGTCCTGAAAATCCGTGCGCATAAAACACGTTCCCCTTGCGCCCCATATGCGGCAAGCGGTTGCTCGTCGCGCCAATTGCGCCGCCCCATGCGTAATCGATGGGTACGCCCGAAAGCGAAGGGAAAACCTGTGCCATATGCTTGCGTACGAACGCAGCAATATCATTTGGAGGCCGCTGAATATATTTCTCTCCGCCGCCAAAAATCATCCGCTTGTCTGCGCTTAACCGGAAGTAATTGAGAACAAATCTGCTGTCTGCCACTGCTGCATCACTGGGCAGCAACGCTTCGGCATCCGGCAGCGGCGCAGTAGCAATATTATAGTTCATAATCGGCACTGTGTATCTGCCTAGGTCTTTATCAAGCCCAGCCATCCAAGCATCAGTGGCGATGACAACATGGGCTGCGTGAAAACTGCCTGCATCTGTCTTTACATATGGGCGTTTTGGTGCGGTATTAATATGCTGCACAGGCGAATTTTCATAAATATTGACGTAACCACGCTTGCCAGCCCCGCGGTTTTCCTCGGCATTTTGTGCTGCTGCCGCCAGCCCCAGTGCATAATTCAAGGGATGGAAATGTCCGCCTTTTTCCTCATATATTCCGCCATGATATCCGCCGCCGTTAATATGCTGTCCTATATCAGCAGCAGCGACCGTTCGGGCGGATGTCCAATTATAGTTTGTGGCTAAAAACTCCGCTTCGGCTTGCATGTCTATAAAATGATTCGGTTTATACGCAGCTTCCAAATGACCTTGTTTCAGATCGCATTGTATAGAATGTTTTGCAATCATAGCCTGCACACGGTTGTTGCCGCTCCATGCAAGATCAAATATGGCTTGCGCCCGGTCGCGGCCAAATGCTGCCTCAATCTCGCGCATTGACCAGCGTAGCCCGGGAATCAAATGCCCGCCATTACGGCCGGACGCGCCAAAACCGATTGTGTGGGCTTCCAGCAATACAACACCAAGCCCCTTTTCCGCCGCAGCCAGCGCAACAGACAACCCTGTAAAACCGCCACCTACAACAATCAGGTCGCAAGAAGAATCTCCTTGAAACGCAGGATATTGCCGTTTCGAATTCGCGGTTGCTGCGTAATAACTATTATTCAGCGGATCGGGCCCAGAAACAAACATTACACTCTCAACAACAAATGCTCACGTTCCCAGCTTGATACCACCGACTGATAATTGAACAGCTCATAATCCTTGATCGCATAGAATATCTCAAAGAAATCATCGCCCAGCAAACTGCGCACTTTTTTGCAGCTGTTAAACCTATCGAGCGCAGATTCCAGTGTACGCGGCAATGTGCGGGCGCGGTTATATGCGCTGCCCGTGATTGCTTTTGCCGGAACCATGCGTTCCACCATGCCGACATATCCGCATACCAAAGACGCAGCCATCGCCAAATACGGATTGGAATCTGCGCCCGGCAGTCGGTTTTCCACGCGGCGGTTATGCTTATCGGATATCGGCACGCGGAACCCGCAGCTGCGATTATCTTCGCCCCACTGCACATTAATCGGCGCGGCGCTATCGGGACGCATCCGGCGGAAACTATTCACATTAGGCGCCCACATTGGCGATATTTGCGGCATCAACCTAATCAGCCCAGCAATATAACTTCGGAACAGCGCGCTGTCGCGGCCATTGCCTGTTGAAAACAAGTTCTTACCCGTTTGCGAATCAACAATCGATTGGTGGATGTGCATTGCGCTGCCTGGCTGGCCCGCCATCGGGTTCGCCATAAACGTCGCATACACGCCGTGTTGCCGCGCCACATTGCGAACAACGCGCTTGAACAACAAAACCGAATCCGCAAGCTTTAGGGGATCGCCGTGAATAAAGTTCACTTCCAACTGCGCCGCGCCCATTTCGTGGATCATCGTGTCGATATCAAGCCCCATGAGCTCGCAGTCATCATAGATATGGTCGATGATATCCTCATACTCGTTCATCGCCTCAAGCCCGTATGGCTGGCTTGCGGTTTCGGCGCGGCCCGATTGGCCCGTGGGCGGAGTTAGCGGAAAATCAGGATCAACGTTCTGCGACACGAGATAAAACTCAACTTCGGGCGCGACGATAGGCCGCCATCCTTTGGCTTCGTATAACGAAATTACTTTCTTCAATATGGCCCGGGGCGCAATGGAAACGGGCGTACCATCGCTGTTATACACATCTGCTATCACAAACGCTGTGGGTGATTTGAAACCGGGCGCGATGCAGATGGTGTCGCCGTCGGGCACTATAGTTTTATCGGGGTCCCTATCCCAAATGTCAGAAATATCTTCGGGATAGTGGCCATCTATTGTGCAGATAAATACGCTGCCCGGGATGCGCAGGGACTTTTCGCGCAAGGAGGAAAGAAACTTTTTCGCAGGCAAAACCTTGCCGCGTTGCACCCCGTTGATATCAGGAACAATACATTCAACTTCATCGATTTTGTGGTCTGCGATCCACGTCGCCATATTTATAGTCATAGATGTTTGTGCACATAGCCGTGCGAATTGGTCAAGCGGGCAAATGCTTAAAATAAAAATGGGCGAGAGAAATTTTACCCCCCGCCCTTCGAATTACTACGTGATCAAATGCAGATTAGAACGAAGCACCAAGTGTAAATAACACTGTGCCGTCGGCGCCCGTTGCTTGCTTGATCAAGTCTGGTTTTACCGTCGTATTCACATAAGAAATGCCTAGCGTCAGGGCTTTCCAGCTTGTGTCAACGCCCACCGAATAATCAAACGCTTTGGGATCGGTGTTAAAATCACTCTTGTTGTATCCGCCATGCGCTTTGAGTGTGAACGGCGTATTTGGAATGCCAACCGCGTAATCATTGTATACGTAAAAAGCGCTCGCGTTACCGTATCCTGTTTGTTTTGGAACAAACCCAACGCCTATTTTTGCGTTTACCGGGCCTATGTCTTTTGCGACTGAGCCAAGCACTTCGATATAGTCAACAGGTGCAGCTCCAGTTTGGTTTGGATAGGTATACTGCGTTACGTTTGCATCCAATGTTAAGCCCGCAACACTGCCGCCCCATCCGCCATAAATATCGATCTCAGTACTTCCATAGGCTGTACCATTCGTTAAGCCTGATCCCCAAGTACCCACGTAGAAACCGGATTCGTGGGTAACCGTAAAAGTACCCTGCAACGTAGGTTTTTCGCCCGACAAGCTTATGCCCCGGAAACGGTAATCCGAAACAACCGTTGCGCCCCCCGTGATGGTAATTGGCCCAGACGCTTTTTCCGTATCAGCCGCAGCTGCATCCTGCGCGAATGCTGGCATAGAAAGTGATGCTGCGCTTAACATAACGCTTGCTACTGCTAGTTTAACAATTTGCTTACGCATAGACTATCCTTTTAATTTGATGCTTCACTTGCTTTATATTTCATAGGTTCGAGTGCGTTCACACTCGTCACACTAGAATTCTTGTACCATGAAGTTCACTGCCGCTAATACATCTCTAAATCGTTAACGCGGTCAACAATCCATTAACCACAAACAGCAAAGACTTAAGCAAGCAAGTAATATTAAACTAACTTACACCGTGTTTTTATAACTTGTGGCAATAAAAACACAGTTGCAGTGTCGGTTATCCCGTTTATGAGTGTGATATGCAGATAGAGAATGACCCATTGGCAGCTTTTTGGATGCCGTTCACCGCCAACAAGGCATTTAAGAATAACCCGCGCTTGCTCGTCTCGGCCAAAGACATGCATTATCAAAGCGCCGATGGCCGCAGCATATTGGACGGCACTGCCGGATTATGGTGCAGCAATGCGGGCCATTGCCGCCAACATATTGTCGACGCCATCGCAAAAACTGCTGCAACGCTGGATTTCAGTCCTACGTTTCAGGTTGGCCACCCACTTGCGTTTGAGCTGGCCAGCCGTTTGGCGCGAATGATGCCGAAAGGGATCGACCGGATATTTTTCACCAATTCTGGCAGCGAATCTGTGGAAACCGCGCTTAAGATTGCGCTGGCAACGCAGCGTACACGCGGCCAGGCCACGCGTACTCGGTTGATTGGGCGCGAACGCGGGTATCATGGCACGGGCTTTGGCGGGATTAGCGTCGGCGGCATCGTCAACAATCGCCGCTGGTGGCAGGGATTGCCCGGCGTTGACCATATGCCGCATACCCATCTGCCCGAACACAACGCTTGGTCCAAAAGCTTCCCGCCGCACGGCGCACATTTGGCAGACGATCTGGAGCGGATAGTTACGCTGCACGGTGCAGAAACGATTGCGGCGGTGATCATCGAACCTGTTGCTGGATCCACAGGTGTGCTCGTACCGCCCGCCGGTTACCTACAACGCCTGCGTGATATTTGTACAAAGCACGGCATAATCCTCATCTTTGACGAAGTAATCAGCGCGTTTGGCCGTGTTGGCGGAGCGACCGCATCGCAAACATGGGGCGTTACCCCCGACATTATCTGCATGGCAAAGGGCCTAACCAACGCTGCTGTTCCGATGGGCGCAGTTGCCGTTAGCCGCAAAATTCACGACGATGTAATCGAGGGCAGCGCAGAAGGTATAGAGCTGTTCCACGGCTATACCTACTCTGGCCATCCGCTTGCCGCCGCCGCCGGATTGGCAACGATGGAAGTATATGCAGCCGAAGGTCTGTTTGAAAAAGCACATGAGCTTGGCACATACTGGGCCGATGCGGCGCACAGCCTGCGCGGCAAACGCCATGTTATCGATGTGCGCACCATAGGCCTGATCGCAGGCATAGAGCTGGAGCCAAGGCCCGGCGCGCCCACCAAACGCGGGACCGAGTTATTCCAAGCCTGCTTTGATAACGGCCTATTGGTTCGTTCCACAGGCGATATCATCGCGCTTAGCCCGCCATTGATGCTCGAGAAACCGCATATTGACGAAATGTTCGGCAAGCTCGGGGAGTTGTTGGAACAGGTTGCTTAAGAGCATTGCAAAATTCGTATCAGTCGTAATGTAGGACACGATCCGTTTTTTGTTGACGTTTGTATTGCAGCTCTTTGACGTGTACATAGAAAAAATTATTCGAGGTGACGTGCGCTTCAAAAAATTTGCACCAGACTATCCACTTCCGCAAAATTGCTTGGGTTTAAGCTCTACCCCAACACCCGCAGCGGTACAGAACGGTTCACCACCTCTCTTAATGCAAACGCCGTCTCAATCCGTGCAACCCTTGGCAATGTGGCGATTTCTTGGCGGTGGATGCGTTCATAATCTTCCAATGACGCGGCCTTGACCACCATCAAATAATCATTGCGCCCGCTCATCAAATGGCACCGGAGAACAGACGGGCTTTGCATCGCAGCGTCTTCGAACGCACGCATCGCCTCTTCGCTCTGGCTTTCTAAGGTGATCGTGACCATTACTGTGGCCCCTGCCCCCAACTTTGAAAGGCTCACATCGGCGTGATACCCAGCAAT
Source organism: Sphingomonadales bacterium (assembly GCA_043778865.1). Lineage (GTDB taxonomy): Bacteria > Pseudomonadota > Alphaproteobacteria > Sphingomonadales > Sphingomonadaceae > Sphingorhabdus_B. The sequence continues at coordinate 14,913 of JAYWFI010000218.1, read as the reverse complement.
TATGCCGTCATCCTCCAAAGCCTTTTGCCGCCGCGATGCCGCACTTGGCGACAATCCAGCGGCATCGGAAAGCTCCTGTTGAGTCGCACGGCCATTGGCGACAAGCACGCCGAGTATCTTGCGGTCTATTCTATCCATGCGCTGTATTTAGCGAATGAATACCAGGATTACGACGAAATTATGCAAGATACGCTCCTAATACCATAATATATTCGCATTATCCGCCTGATACCAATGATAGTCTGCGTTAAATTCATAGGAGAATATCATGCATATCGGCGTCCCCAAAGAGATTAAAGTCCACGAATACCGCGTCGGCCTGACCCCGTCCGCCGTCCGCGAATATGTGGCGCATGGCCACAAGGTTACGGTTGAAACCGGCGCAGGCGCAGGCATACTGGCCAGCGACGATGCTTACATCACCGCCGGAGCCACCATCGCTGCGGACGCCGCCAGCATCTTTGCCGCCGCAGAAATGATCGTGAAGGTTAAAGAACCGCAAGCCGCCGAATGGGCCATGCTGCGCCCCGGACAATTGCTGTTCACGTACCTGCATCTTGCGCCCGATCCAAAGCAAGCACAGGGCTTAATCGGTAGCGGCTGTACCGCGATTGCCTATGAGACTGTCACAGATAACGCGGGCACCCTGCCCTTGCTTGCCCCAATGAGCGAAGTTGCAGGGCGGCTGGCGATTGAGGCGGCAGGCGAGGCAATGCGGCGCAGCAACGGCGGCGCTGGTGTATTACTCGGCGGAGTGCCCGGCGTTCCTGCGGGGCGCGTGTGCGTACTTGGCGGCGGCGTAGTGGGTACGCACGCCGCGCGTATGGCCGTGGGCCTTGGCGCAGAGGTTGTGATTATCGACCGTTCGATCCCGCGCCTGCGCCAATTGGACGAGCTATTCCAAGGCCGCGTGGCCACCCGTTATTCCACGATCGACAATATCGAACGCGAGATTAGCATTGCCGATGCCGTCATCGGCGCCGTACTTATCCCGGGTGCCAGCGCCCCCAAGCTAGTTACCCGGGATATGTTGAAACATATGAAACCAAGTAGCGTATTGGTCGACGTTGCCATTGATCAAGGCGGCTGTTTTGAAACTAGCCACGCCACCACGCACGCAGAGCCAACCTATATCGTCGACGGCATCATCCATTACTGCGTCGCAAATATGCCCGGCGCCGTCCCGCAAACCAGCGCCGCCGCGCTCAATAACGCAACGCTGCCATATGGCCTGATGTTAGCAGGCAAGGGATTGGACGCGATCCGCAGCAATAAAGGCCTGCAAGACGGCCTGAACATCCACGAAGGCAAAGTCACCAGCAAAGCCGTGGCGGATAGTTTGGGCTTGGCGTATGTTGATGCCTTGGCGGCGCTTGGGTAAATATTGCGCTTTAAGTTATTCATATGATAACGATTCCCCCGTACGGAAATCTGTATAGGGGATCGCCATGGCAGATACGTTTTTAACACAGCTGGTAAATGACCTAGAGGCACCGCGGGAAGCTCGCGGTTTGGGCACAGGGTGGTTCTCCGGTTTTTTCAGCATATTGCTTGCCGTGATAGGTTTAAGCTTTGTCACCGTTCTGCGTTGGCCTGACTGGTTTGCCATGCCTGAATTAGAAGTACTACGGCAGTGGAGTGGCTTTCGCGTATCTATTTATGTAATATTGTTGGCAAGTTACACATTGTCGTTGATCAGCCTTCTACTAAGTCCCAAAAAAGTGATCGGCTTCGCCGCGCTGATCATTGCACTCACCGCATCGATACTGGGCGGAGCAAGCGTGCAACCGCAAGAAACGCATAATTGGGGTATCTTTTTTGGCGTTGACTTTTTTGTGGTGAATCTGCTCGCGACCGGATTGATGTTTGCCCCTATTGAACGGTTGTTCCCGCACCGCAAAGAACAGCGCCTGTTTCGCGCGGAATGGCGGGAGGATCTGTTTTACTTTCTGCTTAGCTCGATGCTGGTGCAGATTATCACTTTCCTTGCTCTGTCGCCGTCCACACTCATAATGGCAAAAACAGGCAGTTTTGCGAATATGCGTGCATGGGTTAGCGCACTGCCATGGCTAGCACAGTTTGCGGCTGCCATGCTTCTGACGGATTTGGCGCAATATTGGTTCCACCGCTTGTTCCACCGCATCCCGTTTCTATGGGGATTTCATGCTGTACATCATTCTGCAGAAAATATGGATTGGTTGGCGGGCGCGCGCATGCATTTTATCGAAATCGTCCTTCTGCGCGGTGTCACATCGCTACCGTTGCTCACCTTCGGTTTCTCGCCATCTGTGATGCAGGCATATATAGGTTTGGTTTATGTTTACTCTTCGCTTGTTCACGCCAATCTGCGCGGTGATTTGAACTGGCTGGGCAAGTTCATGGTAATTCCGCGTTTCCACCATTGGCACCATGCGATGGAAGCCGAAGGTGTGGACAAAAACTTCGCTATCCATTTCCCGTGGCTGGATAAGATTTTTGGTACGCACTACTTACCCGATAACGCGTGGCCAAAAGGATACGGCGTCCCCGAATCTGTCCCCAAATCATACTGGCAGCAAATGAAGTACCCGTTTGTGCGCAAGCAGGGCGGTATGCACTAACAACGTTACATAACCGAAAATTGGTGGACAGGGCTGGATTCGAACCAGCGTACGGTAACCCGGGCAGATTTACAGTCTGCTGCCTTTAACCACTCGGCCACCTGTCCACATATCTTAACAGGCTTTTTTACGTGCGCTGGTTGGGCGCGGCCTAGGTAAGAAGCGGCTCAATGGCGAAACGGCGCTTGCCTGTCAATGCTTGAGGTGAGAAAGGGCGTATCAGAACTACCTTTTTTAATTAGCGAGCCTGTAAACCCATGCCCTCACATAAATCCGAACGTCGCCGCGGCAAAGCCAGCAGCAATGGCAATCCTAAATTCTGGGGCCGCCACGCCGTGCTGGCCGCGATTGAAAATCCGGAGCGTGTTGTTCACAAAATCTGGGGCCTGCGCGAAACTCTAAAAGAACTGGACCTTCCCGAAGGCTTGCCCATTCAATTTGCTGAAGTGGCCGATTTGGCGCGTTTTGTGCCCAAAGATGTGCCGCATCAGGGCATCGTTGCCGAGGTTGCGCCGCTTGAGGATTTGTGGCTGGCCGACGTGTTGAACAACGATGCAAAGGATATCCGCCCCCTACTGATCCTTGATCAAGTGACCGATCCGCATAATGTGGGCGCGATATTTCGTTCTGCCGCAGCGTTTGATGCAGTTGCCGTTGTGACGCAGGACCGTCATGCACCCGCCGAATCAGGCGTACTGGCAAAGTCAGCATCGGGCGCGCTGGAATTGGTGCCGTGGATACGGGTGGTCAATCTTGCGCGCACCCTGGAAGAAATTGCGGAATTTAATTACTGGCGGATCGCGCTTGATGGTTCGGCGCAGGTTGAACTTAGCGACGCGCTGGTCACGGGCCGCAACGCGCTAATATTAGGCGCAGAGGGTGACGGCATCCGGCACAATGTGATGGAGCATTGCGATCAGGTTGCAAAACTGCCAATCAATGCGGCAATGGAGAGCCTGAATGTATCAAATGCTGCGGCGATATCGCTCTATGCGGCGGCTACGCGGCGTAAAGTTTAGAGTGTAGGCGTAGAGCGTAGGGCGTACGTTCCAATTGGAGAGGACATTTATGAAGTTAAAGAAATTCGCTGCACTGGGCCTTGCGCTTATTGCGCCATTTACGCTGAGCGGTTGTTTGATATTACCGGGCGAATTTGTATCGGAAATGACCGTAATGAAGTCCGGCGAGTTTACTTTTTCCTACAAAGGGCAAATTCAGTTGCTCGGGCTGGCAAGCCTGATGAACGATTCGATGAATGGTTTAGGCGGCAAAGACGCAAGCAGTGATGAATTTACGCCTGCTTGCTGGGTCGGATCAGGCGATGATGAGGATGGCAAGCTATCCAAAGCCGCCGAAGAGAAGGCCAAAAAAACCGAAAAGAAAAAAGAAAAAGCATTCAAGGACAGCGCGGCCAATGCAGACGCGCTGGCAACAATTACCAGTGACAAAAAAGGCACCGCAGCATCAGTGGCGGCCCAAGAAGGCTTAGATACGCCGGTGGTGGAGGTTACAGGGCAAAGCACTTCGGATAGTAAAACCGAAACAAAGTTGCCAAAAGAGAGTGCGGCCAGTGCCGCCACGGATGCCGCTTCGGACGATGCTGCGGCTGCTGTAGCGAGCGCAGCGGATGCTGCTGCAGAAGCCGCCACAGAAGATACAGACCTGATCGAACGCGATTGCACCAAAAAAGAACTCGCCGAACAAAAAGCCGAATGGGACGCCGCCCAAAAAATTAAAACAGACCGCGAGGCCGAACAGAAAAAAATGTTCTCTATGCTGCTTGGCGGGATCGACCCCAAAGACCCAAAAACGATTGAACGTTTCACCAAAGAGGTTGAACGGATGGCCGCGTGGAACAAGGTTGAGCATTTGGGCAACGGATTGTTTATGATTGATTACAGCACCAAAGGCCGCCTTGCCGATGACTTTGCGTTTCCGGTTATCCCGCGTTATGCCATTGGCGAACCGATGATCCACATCACGCGGTGGGACAATGGCCGATTGCGCGTTGAGGCGCCTGCGTTCCACAGCGACGCCGACTTTTCCAAAATGGCCTTGCTTGGCGGCGGCGCGATGGCAGGTATAATGGGCGGAGCTAAACCCGAGGTTAAACCAATTGACGTCAAGGGCACATTCACTCTGACCACGGATGCGACTATCCTTGCGAACAACACCGAAGAGGGTCCGCAAGAATACGGCACGCTGCAAAAACTGACATGGGATATTGGCCCAAAGACATTTGGTCCGCCGATGGCATTATTAAAGCTGCTTAAATAGTGGGAATTCCGGCCGAGCAATTGCGCAAGTCACTTGATGCACTGACCGCAATCGAACCGCGTTTTGGGGTGGCCATTGCCGCTGCTGGTTATCCCGAAGAACGAATACGTGAACGCGGTTATGCCACATTGCTGCGTACGATCGTGGGCCAACAGGTTAGCGTGGCGGCAGCGGCATCGGTATGGAACAAGTTGGAGGCATTGCTTGGGCCCGGATGCCCGCCTGAGGTTTTGATCGTACAGGAATTTGACGATCTGCGTGCATGCGGATTAAGCCGTCAGAAACAGGGATATGCCCGGTCATTGGCCGAGTTAATAATCTCAGGCGGATTGCCGCTTGATGCTCTGCCCGATGATGACGAAGCGGCAATTGCGTACCTAACCAAGGTAAAAGGTATTGGCCGCTGGTCCGCCGAAATATACCTGTTATTTGCCGAGGGCCGCCCCGATATATGGCCCGCAGGCGATCTTGCGGTTCAGGAAGCGGCCGGCAGATTGCTTGGCCTATCCGAACGTCCCTCTGAAAAAGCTACGCGTGATTTGGCAGAGCCTTGGCGTCCGCACAGAGGCGCCGCCGCGATATTCACGTGGCACATTTACACCGTGGGTTTTCAGGCAATTTAGGGTCAGTACCCAGGCTGTGTTGCCATTAAATCGCAATGGCTTATACGGACTTGCCTTAAAAAAACCGTAGCCCTTAGCTTTTCAAGCCGATGGCGATCGTAGATCAAAGGTGCCTATGTTTACAAGTGCCCACCGGCAAGCTCAGGGCTACGGTTTGGTTCAACCTAATGTAATTCCCCACAAAGCTGTAGATCGCTATTTTTGAAACCTGGGGTTTAGTGCCAACAGTTCATTCATAAAACTTGTTGGTTTTTTGAAAAATTTGCTGTTGCGGTTGATACTCATGCCAAGCAATGCCGCCGTTTCCATGGCGAAATGCACGCAGTTGCGGTTGTTTAAGTTATAGCTTTTACCCGGAATATTTCGCCATTTGGCAACTATTCCCATCACCTTGCTATATTCAGCATCATTCAAGCGTACCGAGAAATGCCGGGTGCTGCTTGCGACATATTTTGGCGTTGAAATTTCCACCTCTCCCAACACTGAACCTAGCAAGATCCCGGGGCTGATGTGCACTGCGGTAAAACCATAGTTGGTGTCCACTTTTTCGCCTGTGCCATCAACCTGACCTTTAAGCGTGTAAAAAGCATGCGGGAAGCTGCTGCCAAATTCGTGGCTGTAGAATGTAAGTGTAACATCCGCGTGTGCAGGTACCGCACACATCACACCGATGGCCGCAAGCAAGTATTGCAATAGTCGTAACATTTTCACCTCTTGAAGGTTCGGGATGCAGCCAATTCACTAACGCGGCCAAATCATCTGTTCAAGAAAAGGTTTGCTCATTTGTATATTTGCTGTCGCTTACACAAGGTTATGGGGCATAGATGTAGCAGGGAGAATCGAAGCGTGGCAGACGAAACAAAATATATCTTCATAACAGGTGCAGCATCTGGCTTAGGCCGTGAGGTTGCCAAATATTTTGCCGATAAAGGATGGTTCGTAGGGATTGCCGATGTGAACGCAGCAGGCATGGCCGAAACAGCCGCAATGCTGCCGCCCGGACAAAGCTCAATTCACAACCTTGATGTAACAGACCGCGCCGCGTGGCAAACAGCTGTGGCCGATTTTGCAAAGCACAGCGGCGGCAAAATGCATGTGTTTTTTAACAACGCAGGCATAGCTGCGGATGGGCCGATCGAAGAAATGACGGATGGCGACATTGACAGAACAATCGCCATCAATCTTACAGGCGTAATCAGCGGCACACGTGCATGCTTTGATCTTCTTAAGGCAACTGATAACTCCTGTATTTTATACACAGCATCTGCCGCAGGTATTTACGGGGTAGCGGACCTTAGCGTTTACAGCGCAACCAAATTTGCTGTACGCGGCCTAGCCGAAGCGCACGATATTGAATTTCAAAAACATGACATTCGCTCCCGCTGTTTAATGCCGGGCTTTATTGACACTAATATTATCCAAAATGTTGCCGAAGGTAGCAACATGACAGGCAAAGAATTGCTTGAGTCTTCCGGCATATTGGTGAGCCCGGTTACAATCATCGGACCGGCCGCATGGAAGGCCGTTCACGGAAATAAAGTGCATACGCCTGTTAACAAAATGGCCAAGCAACTCGCGTTTGCAGCGCGGTGGTTGCCCGGCCGGCTTAGGAAACAGCAGGCGGCTCTCACTGGCAATTTGGCAGCTTCGTTATCGAGCCGCGATTAAACGCAGAGATCTATTTTTTTTGCCAAATCGATATCGCGCATAGATAGGCCGCCTGCGTCGTGCGTGGTTAGCAATATATCAACGCGGTTATAAACATTGAACCATTCAGGATGATGATCGGCTTTTTCCGCTAAAATCGCCACACGCGTCATAAATCCAAACGCATGCACAAAATCACTGAAACGTATGGAGCGGCGGATACCCTTCGCTTCATTATCATATTGCCACTCTGGTAATTCGGCCAATCCAGTGTTCCTATCGTTTTCGTCCAATAATTGCACAACCATCATCGCCTCCTTACTTGGCATTTCCTATGATATATGACTATGACGCTGTATGGGGACAGGTCAAGCTTTGGTAGCAGCCATTAAAATGGAAAATATCGCGGTCTTTCGCGGCAACCGTTTGGTGTTGCAGCAATTTTCGCTGGCGGCTGGCGCAGGCGATATCATATGGATACGCGGGGCAAATGGCACAGGCAAATCAACTCTGCTGCGCACCATCGCTGGCCTGCTGCCATGCGCGTCGGGCGCGCTAACAATCGGCGGAAAAGTTGCGATGGCTGATGATAATATGGCTCTTGATAATAACAGCTCCCTGGAAAAAGCGCTCTGTTTTTGGGCGGACATCGACGGTGCGGATGGGAAATTACGGGAAACAGCATTGGCGGTTATGGAGCTTCTACCTCTTGCCGAAGTGCCTGTGCGGTATTTGTCATCGGGCCAGCGCAAACGTGCAGTGCTAAGCCGCGTTGCAGCGAGCGGCGCGGCAATCTGGTTGCTTGATGAACCTTATAACGGCCTAGATAGCGCCAACGTTGCGAGGCTTGATGCGGCATTACTGCGCCACGCTGCATCCGGCGGCATTGCGCTGGTCGCCGCTCACCAGCCGCCTACAATCAATGTCACGAACACGATAACGCTCGGCAAAATCAATGTAGCGAAAAAAGTGGCATGAAGCCGTTTCTATCTCTTGTCATCCGCGAATTGCGCATTGCATCTACAGGCGGCGGTATGTGGATGCCGATGATATTCTATCTGGCGGTGGCAACTTTATTTCCTTTTGTGACAGGGCCAGACAAGGCGCTGCTGGCCCGAACAGGCGGCGGCATATTATGGATTGCGGCATTGCTGGCAAGCCTGCTGCCGATAGAACGCCTTATCCTTCCTGACCGCGAATCTGGCATGCTGGATCAATTAATCCTGCGGGGATGGTCCGAAGAATTTATTGTTAGCGCAAAGATCGTTGGGCAAATATTAGCATTTGGCCTGCCGCTTATGCTCGCGACTATTGCGGCATCTGTGTTGATTGGGTTGCCTGATGGAAAACTATTTACGCTATTGCTTGGGCTGGGCCTTGCAATACCGGCGCTGGCCGGGCTGGGCGTAACGATAGCAGCGCTTACTGCCGGGCTGCACGGTGCCAGCGCGCTGGGCGGATTGCTTTTGGTGCCGATGGCTGTGCCGATCCTGATATTTGGAGCAGGAACATTGGGGGATACTCCGGGCAATGCGATGCAGCTGCTTGCGGCAACTTCGCTGGCCATGCTTGCTGTATCGCCATTTGCGGCGGGCGCCGCGTTAAAGGCTGCGCGGGGGTAAATCATCCTTGCACTTTTAGTCGTATGCACCCACATGCAGGACATGCTTATAGAAACCGAAACAACACCAAATCCCGCAACATTAAAATTCATGCCGGGCCGTGAAGTTATGGCAAATGGCACCCGCGATTTTGCGAACCCCGAAGAAGCAGAAGCATCGCCTTTGGCACAAGCACTGTTCGATCTTGGCGATGTGACGGGCGTATTTTTTGGCCGTGATTTTATCTCGGTAACCGCCGCGCCGGGAGTCAATTGGCCAGACCTGAAGCCTGATGTACTTGGCATATTGCTGGATCATTTTGTTGCCAATATGCCGCTGTTTCATGCGGGATCTGCAGGCGCTATTTCGGTTCCTGCTGAAAATGACGAACTGCCCCTTGATGATCCGGCCGATGCAGAAATTGTAGAACAAATCAAAGAGCTGATCGAAACCCGGGTGCGCCCAGCGGTGGCGAATGATGGCGGTGATATCGTGTATCGCGGATTTCAGCGCGGCGTCGTATTTCTGCAAATGCAGGGCGCATGCGCGGGATGCCCATCATCATCTGCGACGTTAAAAAACGGGATTGAACAATTGCTGAAACATTATGTCCCCGAAGTAACCGAGGTTCGCGCCGCATAATCCGCAAAAGGAATACGACAAATGCCCATGAACAACACATTAGATGCAGGCGTCCTCGATCAATTATTCCACAAGGCGCGGACCTATAATGGCTATACCGACCGCCTTATTACAAACGAGCAACTGACCGCGATTTGGGATCTTATGAAAATGGGGCCAACGTCTGCCAACTGTTTGCCTGCGCGGATTGTTTGGTGCGCGAGCACTGAAGCAAAAGAGAAACTTGCCGCATTAACAATGGAAAGCAACGCCGAAAAAATCCGCAAAGCGCCCGTTACTGCGATCATTGGTATGGACATGGAGTTTTATGAGTTGCTACCTGAACTGTTCCCGCATGCCGATGCCAAAAGCTGGTTTGCCGGAAATGAAAAGATGATTGAAACCACCGCGTTTCGCAACAGCACTCTGCAAGGGGCATATTTGATGATCGCCGCCAGAACTCTCGGGATCGACAGCGGCGCTATGTCAGGGTTTAATAATGATGCAGTTGATGCAGAATTTTTTGCAGGAACCAGCGTAAAGTCTAACTTTCTGTGTACTTTAGGTTACGGCGACGCCAGCACAATTTTCGAACGTAGCCCGCGGCCTGCATTTGAACGCTTTAATACCATACTGTAATAAGATACTCGCTGAGCATGCGCACGCTTGTTATTGATACCGCCACTGCGGCTTGCTCGGTTGCATTGTTTGAAGACGGCGAATGCCTAGCTTCGCATTACGAAGTAATCGGACGCGGACATGCAGAGCATTTGGTACCGTTTATCGAGCGGCTACCCGGCCAAGGCCGTGCAGACAAGATCGCGGTAAATATTGGTCCCGGCAGTTTTACAGGAATACGTGTGGGAATATCGGCGGCGCGCGCGCTTGCATTTGCATGGGATGCGCCATGCACTGGGTATAACTGCCTTGATATTATTGCAGCCATGGCGGGGGCGGATACGGCAGTTGATGCTATTATGAACGGAGGGCACGGCGAATTTTTCTTTCAGCAATTTGACGCGCTTGGCATGGCAATATCCGCGCCGCAATCTATGCCAATGACCAAGGCTGCGGCACTGTCACATGCTCCAATAATAGCGGGCGATGCAGCCGACAAGTTGGTGCGAGCGCGGGGAAATGGCAACGCGGTTATATGTTTGCCTGATGCACGGCAATGGCACTTAATCGCGGGTCATACATCGCTATCCAGCAGCCCATTTTATGGCCGGGCGCCTGATGCAAAGCCCTCTGTATGATTGAGGTACGTGATGGCAATGCAGGTGATATAGCGGCAATCATGCCGATTATGGCAGACGCATTTGCACCCAATTTTGGCGAACAATGGACAGCTGCACAGTGTATATCTGCGCTAAGTTTACCCTGCAGCAGCTTGTTACTTGCCTATTTTGACGGCGTTCTTGCAGGCTTTGCATTGTCGCGCTGGGTACTGAATGAGGAAGAATTGCTGATGATCGGAGTTAATAAACCTCACCAGCAAAACGGGCTGGGGTCGTTCATTATTCGCCATATTATTGCGCGCGGACGTAATAACAACCGTACCGAACTGTTTCTTGAAGTTCGTAGTAACAACACAGCGCGGCAGTTTTATTACCACTTAGGATTCCAGGAAGTTGGTATTCGCAAAAATTACTACATGGTATCAGACGGTCAATCAATTGATGCGATTACTATGCAACTGATACTATAGTGACCAAATATCATAATAGCATAGAGTAGTATAAACTTGATCATTATTGTAAATACTCGTAAGATTAAGCAGATAGAAACAACTGGAACTTATTTATGTCTCTTGATGATAATGAAGTAAACGAAATGCTGATAACCCTTACTGCAGATATTGTTGCTGCGCATGTCAGCAATAATAGCGTTGCAGTATCGGATTTACCCATACTTATCAGCAACGTTCATGGCGCGCTTACTGGATTATCTTCTACGCAGGCGCCTATAATAGAGCTTGAGCCTGCGGTGCCGATACGCAATTCGATAAAGAAAAACTATATCGTTTGCCTAGAAGACGGCAAAAAATTGAAGATGCTGAAACGTCATTTAATGACACATTATGGCATGACGCCGGATGATTACCGCGCAAAATGGGGGTTGGCGCCTGATTATCCTATGGTTGCGCCGGAATATGCCGAGACGCGCCGTCTGCTCGCAAAGAAAATTGGCCTTGGCCGTGCGCCTGGGTCGGGCCGTAAAAAGAAAGTGGTAAAGTAAAAGCTGTTTGCGCGCTTACATGTTATGATACGCGCACAGCGATGCTGCCCGTTTGTGTTGACGAAACTTTGGGATGCGTTACATTATGCTGATAATCGGATAAAAAGCTGAGGCTATGGAAACACGTATCGACATTGAGGCATTATGCGCAGAGCGCGGTCTTCGCATTACCGATCAACGCCGCGTGATTGCGCGGGTTATATCGGATGCGAACGATCATCCTGATGTCGAAGAAATGTACCGGCGGGCTTCGGCTGTCGATCCCAAAATCTCGATCGCGACTGTGTACCGCACCGTTAGGTTATTTGAAGAGGCCGGCATATTGGACCGCCATGATTTTGGAGATGGCCGTGCCCGCTATGAGGCATCACCAGAGGCGCATCATGACCATTTGATCGATGTTGAAACTGGCAAAGTCGTCGAATTTGTCGACCCTGAATTAGAAGCGCTGCAAAAACAAATCGCCGAAAAGCTCGGTTACCGGCTGGTTGATCACCGTATGGAATTATATGGCGTCGCAATCGACCGCAAGGATTGAACGCCATAATCCTGCAGGATTAATAATTGGTCAGTTCCTATTCGTGGTGCGAATTATCCTGCTTGCGGTACTCATAATCGTTGGCTTAATTCTGCACTACGCGTGGCGCATATTACAGGTTATCTCAGCTTCCCCTTCCCCTTCCCCTTCCCCTTGGCCGCGGATATTCCTGCACAGTGTAAGCTGGTCCTTTGGTATTGCCACCGCAGCCAAGGGGACGCGCGTGCCCACCAATGTTTTATATGCATCCAACCATCATAGCTGGATCGATATCCCCGTGATCGCCGGGCTAACGGGCTGCACATTTGTCGCAAAGGACACTCTAGCAAATTGGCCAGTGGTGGGTTTTCTATGCCGGATTAACAATACGATATTTGTATCACGAGAAAACCGCCTGAGCATAAGTGATCAAGTGGATGACTTGCGCAAAGCCATGGCAGGCGATCAACCCGTTACCATATTCCCCGAAGGAACGACGCATGATGGCTCTGGGTTATTGCCATTCAAACCGTCATTATTTGCTGCATTGGTGCCGCCGCCCACAGGCATGATGGTGCAGCCTGTATACCTTACTTATGGGCGGCACACACGGCGTATTGCATGGGTGGGTAAGGAAACAGCGCTGCATAGTTTGTGGCGGCTATTATCCTATGTGCGGCCCATTACGGCGACGCTATATTTTCTGGAACCTTTTGATCCCGCTGACTATCCAGACCGCAAGGCGATATCCGCCGAAGTACGCACGCGGATCAGCGCCGCAATGGAACGCAATAATATTTAGCTTAAGTTAAAGCCGACCCTAAGCGAAAGACCGAGGGTAGCAGGCACAGCTTACGCGCTGTATAGAGGTTTTAGATGAGCACGGATTCGCCCAAAACATACTTCGTTAAAAACTACGGCTGCCAAATGAACGTCTATGACGGCGTTCGAATGGAGGAATTATTTGCGGCACAAGGAATGACAGCCGCCGCCGATAAAACGAGTGCTGATTTGGTTGTGCTAAACACCTGTCACATCCGCGAAAAAGCCGCAGAAAAAGTCTATTCCGAAATTGGCCGCCTTAGCAAAATCAGCCGCAAAAACGAAACCAAGCCGCAAATGGTTGCGGTCGCCGGATGCGTTGCACAGGCCGAGGGCGCAGAAATCAGCCGCCGTGCGCCGAGCGTGCGTATCGTCGTTGGACCGCAGGCTTATCACAATCTACCTCAAATGATTGCAGATGCCGCAAACGGAGAGCAAGCCACCGACCTTGATCTGCCGGGGCTGGACAAATTTGACGTCTTACCCAAGCTTCGTAAATCAGGGCCTACCGCGTTTCTGACGGTGCAAGAAGGATGCGACAAATTCTGCACCTACTGCGTTGTACCTTATACCCGCGGCGCAGAAATATCACGTAAGTGGAACGCCTTGGTGGATGAGGCCAAGGCGCTTGTGAACAGCGGCGCAAAGGAAATCACTTTGCTAGGCCAAAATGTTAACGCGTGGTCAGGCGAAGATGACAAAGGCAACATGCAGGGATTGGATGGATTAATCCGCGCGCTTGACCGTATCGGTGGGTTGCGGCGCATCCGGTATATGACCAGCCACCCCAATGATATGACCGAAGGGTTAATCGCTGCACACGGTGATGTTGAAAAACTGATGCCGTGCCTGCATCTGCCTGTGCAATCAGGCTCTGACCGTATCTTAAAAGCCATGAACCGCAGCCATACAAGCAGCAGTTATTTGCGCATATTAGATAAAGCGCGCAGCGTGCGCCCCGATATCGCAGTGTCAGGTGATTTCATCGTCGGCTTTCCCGGCGAAACAGAGGCTGATTTTGCCGATACAATGCGGCTTGTGGAACAGGTTGGTCACGCGCAAGCGTTCAGTTTCAAATATAGCCCGCGGGCCGGAACCCCAGCGGCAACAATGACAGAGCAAGTAGCGCCCGAGATTATGGATGAACGACTGCGGCGTTTGCAGGCTTTATTGGGCGAGCAGCAGTTGGCGTTCAATCGAAATAGTATTGGCAAAACATGCGGCATATTACTGGAGCGTAATGGTAAACTGCCCGGGCAACTGATCGGTAAATCACCTTGGTCACAGTCCGCACACATCACTCTGCCCAGCGCCAAAATCGGGGATATGGTGCAAGTTCATATTAATGAAGCCAACAACAGCAGCATCACAGGAGAAGTTATTATGCAGGAAGCAACCTGAATGGCCAAAAAGGCAGCCGCGCGCGCGGGCGATATGGCCCGGCTAGAAGTCAGCTTTGATAAACCGGCCTTGATTACAAAGGTATTTGGAGAATTTGACCGCAACTTGGTTACGATTGAGGCGCGCCTCGGCGTATATATTTCTGCGCGCGGCGATAGAGTGCAGATTGAAGGCGAGGCAGGCGCAGCGGCGCGGGCGCGTGACATATTAAACGACATATATTCTAGGTTACAGCGCGGGGAAGACATTGATCTTGAAATGGTACAAGCGATAATTGCGATGAGCAGCGAGCCGACATTGGACGGTATTGTCCGGCGCGAGAGCGAAGCGCCCACAATCATGATCCGCACCCGCAAAAAAACGCTGGTGCCGCGCTCTGCGACGCAGGTGCCGTATATGGAGGCGCTGGCCCGCGACGAGATAATTTTTGCGTTGGGTCCAGCGGGTACGGGCAAAACATATCTGGCCGTGGCGCAGGCGGTGGCGATGCTGACAACGGGCGCGGTTCAACGCTTGATCTTGTCTCGCCCCGCGGTAGAAGCAGGCGAACGGCTTGGCTTTCTGCC
>JAYWFI010000217.1:0-7277 GCA_043778865.1 Sphingomonadales bacterium | reverse complement strand
TGCCCGCCGAGCCACGCCCAATCGTCTTTATACTTGCCGTCTGCTGTTACGGCGAAAACGGGTTCGATGCGATTCGCTTTGCAGAGGTCAAAATCATCCTCGCCGTGGTCGGGCGACATATGGACAAGGCCTGTCCCAGTGTCCGTGGTGACGAAATCGCCGGGTAGGAATGGGCGGGGACGCAAGAAGAATTCAGCGAGAGGGGAGGTTGGGTCAAAGTTAAGCCCATCGCCTTGAGCATCGGTTACGCTCTTAAGCCCCTCCCCTTCAGGGGAGGGGTTGGGGTGGGGACTCTCCCCAAGCGCTGCACCAGCCGGAGAGTCCCCACCCCCAGCCCCTCCCCTAAAGGGGAGGGGAGTTTCAAACAGCTTTGCCATCGGATGACGAGCCATGGTTCCGGCAAGTTCGGAGCCAAGATAGTTACCCGAACCGTTAAGAAGAATCGTAGTTCCATATTCGACGTCTAGGCGGTTGTTAAACTCGACCAGAAGTTGTCGAGCAATGAGGAATTTCTTTCCCGCTAGCTCTGGCACATTCGTCGCTTCGAGTAACCCGTATCGAACCTCCGGCCCATAAGCGATTGCTTGATTCACCGGGATCGTCCAAGGCGTCGTTGTCCAGATCACGGCATGCGCGCCAACCAGCTCCGGTATGGGTGATGAAACAATCTCAAACGCCACATCAATCTGCGTAGAGATGATATCCTCATACTCAATCTCGGCCTCGGCCAGCGCGGTTTTCTCGACCGGGCTCCACATCACTGGCTTGGCCCCGCGGTACAGCTGGCCGCTCTCGGCAAACTTCATCAGCTCGGTGACGATGGTTGCCTCGGCCTCAAAATCCATGGTCAAATACGGGTTATCCCAATCGGCGTTTACCCCCAGCCGTTTGAGCTGCTCGCGCTGCACATCGACCCAGCCTTTTGCATAGGCGCGGCATTCGGCGCGGAATTCTTCGACCGGAACTTCGTCCTTGTTGAGCTTTTTCTTGCGGTATTGCTCTTCGACTTTCCATTCGATCGGCAATCCGTGGCAATCCCAACCGGGCACATACGGCGCGTCTTTGCCCAGCAAACTTTGCGTGCGGACCACCATGTCTTTTAGGATATGGTTCAGCGCATGGCCGATATGCATATCGCCGTTTGCATAGGGCGGGCCGTCATGCAGGATGAATTTCTCCCGGCCCGCGCGCGCATCACGCAAGCGGCGGTACAGATCCTGTTCCTGCCATTTGGCAAGGATCGCAGGTTCTTTTTGCGGCAATCCGGCCTTCATCGGAAAACCGGTTTTGGGCAAAAAGACAGTGTCTTTGTAATCGGGTCTTTCGGGCGTGTCAGTCATATTATGCCGCCTTAGCGCAAAGCGTGCGGGAATTGAAACCCCATTGTCACCGTTATCGCTAGCGTTTCAACGAGGGGCCCAATGCAGCGATATCATCGATCCAGATTGTGCCATTATAACTATCGGCAATATCGCCATATTGTTCCACTGTCGTCAGGCCCGTTATCTTGTCGCCGTCTATATTTTGCGCAATGATCACCCGTGTTCCTGCTGCCTGCATCCGCGTCAAATAGCGGTTGGGCCACCCCCATAAAGTATAGCCTACCTCATTCAAGGCCACTAGCATCGTACCGTTTTTGCAAGTATCCGGCACGCGGCCTGTCCATCCGCTGATTTTGTAATCGGCGGTGCACTCGCGGGCGCGGGATATGGCAAAGTTTGCGGCATTGGGACGTATTTTTTGCACGGCGGCAACTGCGTTTGCTTTGCCATAGAAAACGGCGTTTGCAGATGCCGGAAGCGCCGCCATAACTGCGGGTACATCAGCTGCATTATCAACGCGCACATACATCTGCGCCGCCGACAGCGCAGGCACTGCAGCTGCTAACAGTGCGCGGGGCCGGGCATTGTCGGGCGCACATTTGCTTTTGAACAGGCGCGCGATTATGGGCGGGGTTGTGAGCGGATTTGCACTTGGCTCCAGCGGTATGTTGACCGCCTGCGCGCCGCTTCCGGCTGCGGATTGCAGCATTTGAATATCGGCCGCCACACCGGCTGAGCCGTAACCCAGCTGCGCGTCAATGATACACCCCGCCGCATCCACAGGCAAAGCAACGCCGCCATTCGCAAGTAATTTGGGCCGGCCCGCAGGCGTATCAGCAAGCCAGCTGGCATGTAGCAACGAAAATGCAAAAATTGCCGCCGTAACCGTTAATATTGCCCATGTTTGTAACCGTGTTAAATGCATGCTGCCCCCAAAAATGTTGCTCTAAAACCCGGCTACCTCCGCAATATCCGCGCGGCTTTTTCACAGTCTGCTGCCATCTGCGTTTTTAAGGCTTCAAGATCATCAAACTTTGCTTCGCCCCGAATGAAGGCATGAAATTCAACTTCGATTGTTTGGCCATATAGGTCTTCGGCAAAATCAAAGAAATACGGTTCGAGCAGTTCTTTGGGCGGATCAAAACTGGGCCGTATGCCGATGTTCGCCGCGCCATCAAGCATGCGTATTTGTCCGGTGATGGCATCGGTCAAGCGCCCCTTCACGGCATAGATGCCGTAACGCGGGCGCAAATATTGGCCCATGTCGATGTTCGCGGTGGGATAGCCGAGCAATCGCCCATTCTTATCGCCGTGCTGCACAATGCCCTGAACGGTGAATGGCCGGGTTAACAATGCACACGCAGTGGCGCAGTCGCCTGTTTTTAGTGCGTCACGTATGCGGCTGGAAGAGATTACGCCTGCATCGTCATTAACCGCGCCCACCGCCGTGCTATGCAGGCCGTGCGCCGCACCTGTAGCGCGCAATACATCCACGTTGCCGCCGCGCGCTTTACCAAAGGTGAAATCACTTCCTGTTACGACAGCGGCAGCGCCCAATCGCTTGATTAGTAACTGCGTTACAAAATCCTCGGCAGTGGTTTGCGCCAGCTCTGCGCCAAATTCAAACACCAACATTGCATCGGCACCTGCAGCTTCAAAGAGCACTTGGCGTTGATCCAAGGTAGTGAGGCGGAACGGCGGCGCGTCTGGCACAAAATGACGTACAGGATGCGGATCGAATGTGGCGATAATCGCGGGCCGGCCCTCCGCCTTTGCCTGCGCAATCGCAGCACCTGCTACTGCTTGATGGCCCAGATGAAAACCATCAAAGTTGCCCAGTGCGATCACCGCTCCGCGCAAGTTTGCTGGCATAGCATCATAATGCGAGAGGCGCGGGATCGTCATGCGGCCTGCGCAACCTTAGCTTGCGGGATCAACCCTGCACTAATCACGCGCAACGCATTGCGGCCCATAACGCTGCGTATTTCATCCTCACGCAAACCTGCGTTCAACAATGCCTGCGTCACTTGCACCAACTTTGATGTATCAAACCGCACTGTGGTTGCGCCGTCGTAATCGCTGCCGAGCGCCACATAGTCTATGCCCACCAAATCGCGCACGTAAACAATCGCCTTCGCAATAGCGGCGGGAGAGGTATCGCACACTGCGGCCTCCCAATATCCAATGCCGATTATGCCGCCCGTTTTGGCAACGCCGCGAATTTCGGCGTCGGACAAATTGCGGTTGACCTTGCACGTGCCCTGAACGCCGCCATGGCTGGAAACAACAGGGCGTGTAGCCAGTGCCAGTAATTCTGCCACACCTGCATGGCTTAAATGCGCTATATCGACAATCATACCCTTTGCTTCCATATCGGAAACAATCTGACGGCCAAATGGCGTAAGCCCACCTTTTTTGATGCCGTGCATTGACCCGGCCAGTTCATTATCAAAAAAATGTGTTAGGCCTGCCATGCGGAAACCCGCGGCGTATAGTTTGTCCAGGTTGGCACGCTTGCCCTCAAGATCATGTAACCCTTCGGCCGACAGCATTGCGCCCGTACGTTGCTGCTGCTTACTGCGCAGGGACAACATATTATCCAAAGCCTTGGCACTGATAATTTTTTCCAAGCCTTGTTTGGACTGTGTGACCGCCGCATCCAATTTTTGCGCGTGATATAAGGATCGTTCGAGCAGTGAATTCCAAGTTCTTGCAGGCTGCAACTGCGCCATGACCAGCATCGTAATGTTATCGGTATCAGCGCTATTGCTATTATAATTCTGGTTCTTTGGCGTTTTTGTTACCGATGAGAAAACCTGCAATGCAACATTGCCATCCGACAATCGCGGCACATCAACATGGCCCCTGTCGCTGCGCATATTCAGATCGCGGTCCCACATCAACGTATCACTGTGCAGGTCAACAATCGTAAGTGTTTTGTGCAATGCGGCGGCCTGCGCCGTTATGGGCAATAGCGGCTTATTATCAAGCTTGTTGGCTTTTGCATCAATGCCGCTTGCCGCGCCTGCATTGTCGTTATTTTTTTGGGTAAGGCTGGCGGGCGTGCCATCGATCTTGTTCATCGAACTTTCGATCATTGCTGGCGCAAAGACGAAGAATCCAGCAGCGGCCAGTGCCACCAACGCTGCGCCGCTCCATACTCTTTTACGCATTACTTTGCGGCCTTACGGACCAGCGTGACAAAGCTGTAGGCCGGATTATCGCTGTCTGCTGTGTAATCAGTGCGGCTTGTCTCTTGCCAAATCGCAGCATCAAATGCGTCCAGCACGGTATCACCTGCGGCATCAACGTGGACTTCGGTGAGCTCCACTTTGTCGGCAAGTCCGATAAACAGGCGGTAAATCTCTGCGCCGCCAATAATGCAGACGTGGGGGCCGTTGGCACGTTTCAAGGCATCTTGCGCGTTGTGCGCAACCTCTGCGCCGTCTTCTTCCCAACTTGTATCGCGGGTCAGCACGATGTGCCGCCGGCCTTCTAATATACCGGGCAAGCTATCAAATGTCTTGCGGCCCATAATCATCGGGCGGCCTTTGGTAATTTGTTTGAAGTGGCGCAGGTCAGCAGAGATGTGCCACGGCAAATCGCCATTGGCTCCGATAACGCCGTTGCGGGCCCGGGCGACGACAAGAATAATTTCGGGATGGATCATGAAATTCGACTAACGCGGAAACTTGATAGTTACAAGCGGGGGATACACGTTATTCATAAACGCGCGTAACGTGTCCCATCTTGCGGCCCGGCTGAGCCTCGCCTTTGCCATATAAGTGCAAGTGTGCGCCGCCATCCGATAGCAGCTTTGCCCAGCGGTTCGCATCATTGCCGATTAGGTTTCGCATTTCAACGCGTTCGCCAATTGTTGCGGTATCGCCCAGCGGCAATCCGCATATCGCCCGAATGTGGTTTTCAAACTGGCTGGTGACGGCGCCCTCTATGGTCCAATGGCCACTATTGTGTACGCGCGGAGCCATTTCGTTAAACACAGGCCCAGCCTTTGTTGCAAAAAATTCGCACGTCAGGACGCCGACATATTCTAGCGCGTCGGCTATTGCGCTTGCCAATACGCGCGCTTTGCCAATCTGACTTTCTACTAGTGGGCCCGCAGGCACGGTCAATTGAGTGAGTATTCCGTTTTCATGGGTGTTACGCGGGCAATCATAAAACCGAGTTTCGCCGTCTTCGCTGCGTACCAAGATAACCGAAAACTCAGCGTCAAATTCGATAATCTTTTCGGCAATTACGGGGCAGCGGCCAAGATCGTGCCATACATGGGTTAGGTTGCTGCCTGCACGTACCCGAACCTGACCTTTGCCGTCATATCCCATCCGCACCGTTTTAACGATGGCAGGGGTGCCAATTTTCTCCAGCGCTTCAACCAGCGCCAGCGCGCTGTCTGCTGCAAAATATGCTGCTGAGCGCCCGCCAAGTTCAGTGGCAAACTCCTTCTCGCGTATTCTGTCCTGCGCCACTTCTAATGATGCAATACCGGGCCGCAGCGCCGCCTCACCCAATATTTTCTTCAATGGCGCAACAGGTACATTCTCAAATTCGTACGTTACAATGTCGCACGCTTTGGCAAAAGCCGTTAACGCGCCGATGTCATCATACGCTGCGCAGGTAAACTGGTACGCAACCTCTGCGGCTATGCTTGCGGCCTCTGGCGAATAAATATGGCATTTATACCCCAGTTGCGCCGCAGCCATTGCCAGCATCCGGCCTAATTGCCCGCCGCCCAATATGCCGATTGTGGAGCCAGGAGCAAGTATCGTCATTCGGGCGTCTCGGTGACAGATGCGGTTTGCTGCGCGCGCCAGCTATCAAGCCGCACTGCCAAAGCATCATCGGTGGTTGCCAGCATTGCAGCAGCCAATAATCCGGCGTTTGTGGCCCCTGCCTTGCCAATGGCTAACGTGCCAACCGGAACGCCTGCGGGCATCTGAACCATTGACAATAAACTGTCCATGCCGTCCAGCGCCTTTGATTGAATAGGTACGCCAAGCACAGGCAGCCGCGTCATCGCCGCCGCCATGCCCGGCAAATGTGCTGCACCTCCTGCGCCCGCAATAATGCACTTTAATCCGCGGCCCGCGGCGCTGGCGGCATAATCATATAAGCGCTGCGGTGTGCGGTGCGCCGATATCACTTTGCATTCGTGCGCGATGTCCAATGTATCCAAGATGTCGGCGGCGGATTTCATGGTTTCCCAATCAGAGCGGCTGCCCATGATAATGCCAATAATTGGTGCTGTATTATTCACGCAATAGTATCCCGCCCCTTGCAAGCACTATGTCCTAGCGTGCGGCATTGCCATGCGCAATTGGCGATTGCACCGGGCCGCGAAAAAAATTGCATGCGCGTCAGGGGCCTTACCGTAATAGTGCCTGAAGCGAGTAATGCTTGCATTCGGATGCAAATTGCGCTTTTAAGCAATACGATAGAGGGTATGCCCTGGGTCGCTCCATTGGGTAGGGAATAAAATTTGAGCAGAACAGCCGAAAAAGACGGCCTTACACTAAAGCCGGGTAGCAACCTGACGCTTCAGTTAGAGAATAAATTACTTCTTGCCCGAATTGCGGAGCTGGAGGGTATTGTGGTACGCGATACTTTAACGCCGCTGTATAATCGCCGTCATTTCACAGATATCTTGGACCGCTGGATATGGCGCGCGCACAGATACGAAGGGCAATATGGCTTAATGTTTATCGATGTCGATGGGCTAAAGCTGATCAATGACACCCATGGCCACGCCGCAGGCGACGCCGTTTTAATCGCCGTGGCAAAGCAATTACAAAGAGCCGTGCGCCGTTCCGACATTGCGGCCCGCATCAGCGGCGACGAGTTTGCATTGTTGCTTGAAAACATCCCCGAAGCCAGCCTGCCCAAAAAAGCAGCAAGCATCGCAAAGAGTATTTCCAAGTTAGCCATACCTTATGATAA
>JAYWFI010000216.1:0-5378 GCA_043778865.1 Sphingomonadales bacterium | reverse complement strand
ATCGAGCGCGATGCATGCCTCGGCCATTCCCTCTAAGCAGCCGACAAACTGCGCCATAATTTCGGGGCGCTGCGGGTTGCCAAAGTTTAGGCAGTTGGTGATCGCCAGCGGCTTTGCGCCCACGGCGCATATGTTGCGGTAACATTCGGCCACGGCTTGTTTGCCGCCTTCATACGGATCGGCATAGCAATAGCGCGGGGTACAATCCGTGCTCATCGCCAGCGCGCGGCCCAGTCCGTTTTGATTGGTACCGTGGATGCGGACAACGGCGGCATCTCCGCCCGATAATTGCGCGGTGTCACCGCCCACTTGGCTATCATATTGCTCGTAAATCCAGCGGCGCGATGCGATATCGGGGCACGCCATCAGCTTGAGCAGATCAGCAGCAATATCGGTGCTTTCGGGAATATCGCCCAGCGGAGACACATTGGCCCATGCCTTATATTCTGCTTTGCTCATCGCCGGACGGTCATATTTGGGGGCGTCGTGCGCAAGCGGGCCCAGCGGAATATCGCAGACCACCGCGCCGTTCCATTCCAGGATCATGTGGCGCGTATCTGTCAC
The DNA here is from genome assembly GCA_043778865.1 of Sphingomonadales bacterium. Taxonomy (GTDB): domain Bacteria; phylum Pseudomonadota; class Alphaproteobacteria; order Sphingomonadales; family Sphingomonadaceae; genus Sphingorhabdus_B. The sequence goes on along the minus strand of JAYWFI010000216.1, from coordinate 4,814 downwards.
TTCGCCAATCACGGCAAAGTCTAGCTCCCACTTCTGAAATATCGCTTCGGCTTCGGCTTCACGGCCAGGTTTCAGGACCATCAACATGCGTTCTTGCGATTCCGACAGCATCATTTCGTACGGCGTCATGCCCGTCTCGCGGCACGGCACAGCGTTCATATTCAGCCGTATGCCAACATTGCCGTTGGTCGCCATTTCGACGCTGGAGGATGTTAGCCCCGCCGCGCCCATATCCTGTATCGCCACAATCGCGTCGGTTGCCATCAGCTCAAGGCATGCCTCAATCAACAGCTTTTCAGTGAACGGATCGCCAACCTGCACAGTGGGGCGTTTTTCTTCGATGTCTTCTGCAAAATCCGCGCTTGCCATTGTCGCACCGTGAATGCCGTCGCGGCCCGTCTTGCTGCCAACATAGACGATGGAGTTACCCACGCCGGATGCGGCGGAATAAAATATCTTGTCTTGATCGGCGATACCCACGGTCATTGCATTGACAAGGATGTTGCCGTCATACGCGCTGTGAAAGTTTGTTTCGCCGCCCACGGTGGGCACACCGACGCAGTTGCCGTATCCGCCGATACCCGCAACTACGCCCTTAACCAAGCTCTTCATCTTGGGATGGTCTGGCCGCCCGAAACGCAGCGCATTCAGGTTGGCCACAGGCCGCGCGCCCATGGTAAATACGTCGCGCAATATGCCGCCGACGCCCGTTGCTGCGCCTTGGTAGGGTTCAATATAGCTTGGGTGATTGTGCGATTCCATTTTGAAAATCGCCGCTAATTTTGTGCCGTTCGGCCCTTCGCCTATATCGATAACGCCGGCATTTTCGCCGGGACCGCAGATAACCTGCGGGCCAGTGGTGGGCAGTTTGCTAAGGTGGATGCGCGATGATTTATAACTGCAATGTTCCGACCACATGACCGAGAATATGCCGAGCTCCAATATATTGGGCGCGCGCCCCATCGCGGCCAAGATGCGAGTATATTCTTCCGCGTTCAGGCCGTGATCGGCGACGATATTGGGGGTGATTTCAGGCGTTGTTTCAGTTGTTGAATTATGCATGGCATCCCTCTTATCAATCAAAGAACTTTCAGCCTAGCCCAAATAGGCCAAAAAAAGAGGCCGCACACTCAATCAGTGAGCGCCGACCTCTTTTGGATAGATTGAATTATAGAGCGGATTAACCCTTACAGGTTTGCGCGCCCTTTCCAGCTAGCTTCACATTGATCGATTTGCCGCTGCCCGAAAGCGATGTTTCGCCGTCGGCAGATTTCATCGGACCTTCTGGTTTAGCAGGAGCCGCCGCTGGCGTTGCAGGTGCAGTGGCGGGAGCCGCAGGATCAACGATGGCTGCCTCTGCTTTTGGCGCTGTTACGCGTGTGGCTGTGGCTGTCTTGTCCCCAACGCGGATGTCCGCCGCAACATTGGCGCCCAGAAAATCAACATAAAGAATAGTGTTATCGCCGCAACGAAACACCTTGGAAGACGTGATCGATGGCGGTAATTCCATCGGAGCCGCAGGTTTTGCAGCAGTTGCTGCGGCGTCTGCTGCAGTGGTTTCGGTTTTGTTACATGCCGCTAACGCAAGCATCGCAACGGGGGCGAGGAGTAGGAGATTTTTTTTCATAGCGCCAACATTTGCCGCAGTGCGCGTGAAAAGCAAAGTAAAATCAGCAGGTGTCCGGTTAGTTTTTTTGCGCAGTAGATACGGCGGTAATAAATGATGCGAAATACCGCAGCTGCAAAGTTTGCTTTGAAAAGCTTGACCGCCGCCGCCGCCCACGCCAATGATATTGCCATGAATGATACCACAACCACGCTCGATCAGAATCTAAATTTCGAAGATGCGCTTAAGGCTCTCGAAGCGATTGTCCATAAACTGGAAAGCGGGGAAGCGCCGCTTGACGAATCCATTGCGCTGTATGAACAAGGCAACAAGCTGCGCAGTCTGTGCCAAACGCGGTTGGATGCTGCAAAAGCGCGGATCGAGGCGATAACCATCGGCGCAGATGGCACGCCTGCGGGCACCAAACCGTTTGATGCGGACTAACGCATGGCCGCCGCCGATACACACGCGCGCTTGCACACCGCGATAGAGCGCATCGCGCAGGAGATTGATGCAGAGTTTGACTTGCTGCTGACGGTTCCTGATGACCCGCGGCGGCGATTGTTTGAAGCGATGCGTCATGCTGCGATTGGCGGCGGTAAGCGGCTGCGGCCATTATTGCTGGTGGCCGCGGCATCGCTATTTAATGTGGACCGCCACACCGCACTGCGTGTTGCGGCGGCGGTTGAGGCGATCCATGTCTATTCGCTGATCCACGATGATCTGCCGTGTATGGATGATGATGCCATGCGCCGCGGCAAGCCCACTGTGCACCGGGCTTTTGATGAGGCGACAGCGGTATTGGCGGGCGACAGCCTGCATGCGCTAGCGTTTGAGATACTGTCCAGTTCGGCAACACATAGTGACCCGTTTATCCGCAGCGAGCTGATCGCGTGTCTTGCCATGGCCAGCGGGCCGCACGGCATGGCAGGCGGGCAGATGATGGATTTGGAAGCGGAAAAAACCTCGTTTGATCTGCCCACAGTCACACGGTTACAGGCGCTAAAAACCGGAGCTTTGATTGAGGCAAGTGTTGAGATGGGCGCGATATTGGGGCATATCCCTGCTGAAGGACGGCTGCGGCTGCGCGGATATGCGCGCGATATCGGCCTCGCATTTCAGATCGCCGATGACATATTGGACGTTGAAGGCGACGAGCGGCTGGCCGGCAAGGCGCTGGGTAAAGATGCGGGCGCAGGCAAGGCTACGTTCCTATCGCTAATGGGATTGGAGCGTGCACGCGAGCAGGCGGCGGCGCTCACCGCGCAAGCTATATCGCATCTCGATACCTACGGCGCGGAGGCCGATCTGCTGCGTGATATCGCCCGTTATGTTTTGGAAAGGGACAGATAATGCGTTCACCCGTTAGCCGCATCGGCGTATATCCCGGCACGTTCGACCCGATTACGCTGGGCCATATGGACATTATCCGGCGCGGCGCAAAGCTGGTCGACAAGCTGGTCATTGGGGTTACCACCAACGCCAGTAAATCGCCGATGTTCAGCGATGATGAACGCATGGCGATGGTGCGGCGCGAAGTGGCGATGCTTGGCAATGACAATATCGAGGTCGTCGGATTTAATTCACTCTTGATGAAGTTTGCGGAAAAACAGAATGCGGCCATGATTATACGGGGCCTGCGCGCGGTGGCCGATTTTGAATATGAATATCAAATGGCGGGCATGAACCAACAGCTTAACGACCGCATCGAAACCGTGTTCCTAATGGCCGACGCATCCCTGCAACCCATCGCATCGCGCCTTGTTAAAGAGATCGCGATGTACGGCGGCGAGATCCACAAATTCGTAACCCCTGCCGTATGCCGTGACGTAATGGCCCGCGTCGAAGAGCTAGGCCGCAAGGGCGATTGAGGGGGTGGAAGTGGGCTTAAATGCTATTTTGGGTCTTAATGCACTTCATGAGGGTGAAACATCACCGCTCAACCTTAAATTACTAGAATCTATGTTGGATGCAGCTTTTTATGTTGCAATGGATAATGGCGGTGCCAACGGATATCTGATCACTTTTGATCAAGATGCAAATTATGACAGTGTCAATTTTCACTGGTTCAAGTCGCGCTACTCACGCTTCGTTTATGTGGACCGTATTGTTGTTGCGGCTCATGCCAGAGGCCTCGGGTTGGCACGGTCATTTTATTCCGCGCTTTTTGACCAGGCGCGCGCCGCAGGACACTTGCATGTTTTATGTGAAGTTAATTTGGATCCTCCCAACCCAGGCTCCATTGCATTTCACGCAGCGCTCGGTTTTAACGAGGTCGGCCAAGCAACATTGAACAATGGCAAAACGGTTAGCTATCAAATTTGTCTGCTTTAAGTCACTAGTTCAGACAGGATTTCCTGCTGTCCTACACGCTGTTTGCCGTGCTAAATCCTATATGGTTGTTACAGGCAGGATTGTTTCCCGCGAAGGCACACATAAAACCGAAAAAACGAGCGCCGCAAAACCTGTTTTGGCGTTTTCTTGGCGTGCCTTTCCATAGTAACGTGGGAATTTATCAGGGCCACAGACTAAGAGCAAAGCTGCTGTATTATCTCTATAAACCGCCATCAAAAACTCTGTGGAAAACGGGCGGTTTTGCTTTGGTTGCGGGCGGTTATCGTCTAAGGTGAAATATGATCGATGATACGAACGAAGTAGGCTCCGGCGGAGATAGCGCCGCCAATCCCAACCAAAATGCGTATGGCGCAGATAGCATCAAGGTTCTCAAGGGCTTAGACGCGGTTCGTAAGCGCCCTGGCATGTATATTGGCGATACCGATGATGGTTCCGGTTTGCATCACATGGTATTTGAAGTGTCCGATAATGCGATTGATGAGGCGCTGGCGGGGCACTGTGATCTGGTGCTAATCGAGCTGAACCCCGATGGCAGCGTGTCGGTTGAGGATAATGGCCGCGGTATTCCGGTGGACATGCACAAAGAAGAGGGCGTATCGGCGGCCGAGGTTATCATGACGCAGCTGCATGCCGGCGGTAAGTTTGAGAATACGTCGGATGATAATGCGTACAAGGTTTCAGGCGGATTGCACGGCGTGGGCGTGTCGGTGGTCAATGCGCTGTCCGAATTTCTGGAGCTCGAAGTTTGGCGTGAGGGCAAGGCACACTGGATGCGGTTTGAATACGGCGATGCGGTCAAATCATTAGTGGTCACCGGTGATGCGCCTATTGTTAACGGTAAGCCCAAAAAAGG